>DWUT01000232.1 GCA_019120615.1 Candidatus Mediterraneibacter norfolkensis | reverse complement strand
CGAAGAACATTTCATAAAAATCGCCTAATCTATAGAACAGAATGCAGTCCTGATACTGGGACTTTGTCTCCATATACTGCTTCATCATCGGGGTTAATTCAGCCACATTCTTACTCCTTTGTATTTATCTCTTTTCGTGATAGTATAGCATTTTTGGCAAATCAGTTCAATAACCGAAATTGAATGAATTTTCTCACAGCACATGGAAATGGGGCGTTTCCTCCCCGTAGAGAAAATGGAGCAGATATCCGCTCATAAGGATCCCTGCCGCGCACAGTCCGGAGAAGATCACGGCGAAGGGAAGGCAGATCTGCCCCATGATCTGGAAGGGCATCCCGGTATAATCCCAGACATTCCAGCGCATGATCTTATTGACGATGATCCCGGTGATAAATTCGCCTGAGACCACAAAGATGACGCACCATCCCACCTGCTTCCACAGAGGCGCGCTCCAGTGGGTCCAGATTCCCTGCTGGGCGCAGAAGATCAGGCAGAACCCGCCCAGCACGAACATGGACCAGTGGGAAAAGCCGCGGAAAAACACTTCGAATGCATAGTAGAATGAACCTCCGAGAGCCCACAGCAGCAGGTACTCACTTAATTTCTTCACAAAACTTCCTCCTTACGTAAACGTACGATCGTGCAGGATTAGTTTTGCCTCTTCCGGTTCTTTTATTCCCGGCGCCAATTCTTTCCGGCGGATCCGGCAAGACACGTCTGCCACGTGCTGACAAAATAACACAGGAGCAGACCGAGAAGGATCACCGCTATCGCACCGGTCTGTACTGTCAGTTCCGCCTTTCCGATATAGGCGCTGATCTGTGCCCGGTACATCCGGAAGAAATATCCCATTACCACTGCTGATACTGTCCCGCTGATCAGCACCGGGATCCCGAACCAGACTCCAAGCTGCATCAGGATGATCCTGCTGATGTGAGAGTCCTCGACGCCCATATCTCTCAGCAGGCCGAACCGCTGTTTCCAGTCAGGAAGATCCGAGAGCTGCTGCAGTGCGAGGATGGTAAAACAGATCACAAGGAGGACAACGGCGCCGTATGTCATGGCGGCCCTCAGGATGAATGTCATTGCCGTGGTGCTGTTGATCTGCTGGGAACTTGTCCGGATATAATAATGTGTTCCCTGTTCTGTCTCCGGGTAGATCTCACTGAAGATCTGCTCAAGTTCCAGTGCTTTTTCAAGAGGGACCGTCTCTTCTGTCGTGATATACCGGTTTCGGTTTACTGCAAGAAGGTTTTCGCATATGCTGTCCGGGAAGACATATACAAGGTCCGTGTAAGTATTATAAAGGGTCTCGCCCAGGGCAAAATCATGGATTCCTTCCTCGGAGAGTTTCAGCCTTCCGCCATCTGTGGCCAGTTCCCGGTGGCCGGCGAGAAATTCCTTTTTTGTCTCTTCCGCAGCAATGGACTGCCACTGCGTCGTAAACTCATCATCGTCAAGAGTGATCGGCTCGTATCCCCGCATGGTCAGCAGATGATTGTAATCCGACAGCGCGATGGCTGCGACAGGAAAATCATATTTGACCCTCTGGTCAAACTCATCGCGAACCGGCAGATACAGGCTGAAAGTACAGTCATCCTTTATCTTGATCTTCTGTTCTTCCAGATAAGCTGTCACAAAGTCATAATCATCATCTGGAAGTTCCGACTCTTCATAGGTGTCATTATATTGTGTGCTTATCTGGATATCATATACAGAACGCTGCTCCAGATATCCGTCCGCCCATCCTGCCAGAAAAGGAACTGCAAGAAAAAGACATATGGAAAGCGTCAGTGTGATACAGATCAGTGTAACTGTCTTAGTTGTCGTCCTCAGTTTCGAAATGATCTGACCGAAAAGAAACAGATTCTCCCCGCGGTACCGGATCTTCGGAAATCTTTCTTTTATCATGCAGATGCCGTCGTTTGCCAGATAGATCAGCGCACAGATAAAGTAAATGATATCCGCGATCAGAAACATCATATACTGGTTCAGTGTTCCCGCTCCCGTGGGCAGATAAAAGTCCATGCTCACCGGAGACACGACGGCTGCCGCACAGGCCGAAGCAAGAGAGAGAAAGAGCCATCCTGCGATCAGGACGCGAAAACTTCTTTCCCGCTTTTTCTTTCCCACTCTTTTTCCCGGCATCATCAGCCAGAGAACTCCGTATAGAAGAGCTGCTCCGGGGAAAAGGATATTGAAACCAAACATCAGATGGACCGGAAGGGCATAGCGGGGATCCCAGTAAAAATAAGCTTTGGATATTCCTGTGGCAGTCATCCAGCACAGCAGGATCCCGTAGAGAAGCGTGAGCACCGGCATCCATCTGCTCTTACGGAAATCCTCTTCGTTCTTTCTTTCCGCATGGAGCATGTCAATGACCGGAATCTTCCGGATCATCCGGGTATTCCAGGCTCCCATGATCAGGTATGCAAGAAGAAAAAAGAGAAGGGTCAGTACTGCAGTGTCCGGAAACAGTGTCCAGGTCAGCCGGAATGGCCTTCCGTAGGATTGCAGGAGCATCGCCGTGATAAACTGGGATCCAAGCATTCCCAGCAGGATTCCGCAGACCACGGAGAGAAGCCCCATGATAAGAGTTTCTGCAAAAAACAATGCTGCCGTGACGCCCCGCTCCATCCCCATGATAGTCTGAAGCGCAAATTCTTTCTGTCTGCGCCGGATCATATACCGGTTTACATACCAGATCAGAAAGAAAAGGAGCAGAGACACGAGACAGATCGCCAGTTTCATACCGTCGCTCATGAACTCCAGATCATACTCCACACCGAGGTCCGTATCATAGTATCGGCTCGTGACCGAAAGGAAACCATAGAACAGAGTAACGCACAGTGTCATGGTGACAAAATAGATCAGGTAATCCCTTGCGGAACGCTTCGCATTTCTCAGGATCATTCTAAAGTACAGCATCCGGACCGCCTCCCATCATCGTGAGTACATCCAGGATCCGGTCGAAGAACTCTTTACGGGATGCGCTTCCCCTTCGGATCTCCGTAAAGATCTCTCCGTCCCTCAGAAACAGGATCCGTTTCGCATAGCTTGCGGAAAACGAGTCGTGTGTCACCATCAGGATCGTGGCGCCCAGCTGTTCGTTCATCCCGCTGATGGTCCCAAGGAGCATCCGGGAAGAATGACTGTCCAGCGCTCCGGTAGGTTCATCGGCAAGGATCAGCTTCGGATGGTTTACCACGGCCCGTGCACAGGCGCACCGCTGCTTCTGCCCTCCCGAGACCTGCCAGGGATACCTGTCAAGGATTTCTTCGATGTTCAGTCTCCGTGAGATCTTTCTGACCCGCCCTTCCACTTCTCCCGACGGAACTTTGCTGATGGTCAGAGCCAGGGCGATATTTTCCGATATAGTCAGCGTATCCAGAAGATTAAAATCCTGAAAGATAAATCCCAGGTTTTCCCTGCGGAATCGTGCGATCTCCTTTTCCCTTATCTCTGTCACATCCTGCCCGTCCAGAAAAATATGTCCCGCGCTCACCGTGTCGATGGTGGAAATACAGTTTAAAAGCGTGGTCTTTCCGGAGCCGGAAGCGCCCATGATCCCCAGGAAATCACCCTCCTCCACCGAAAAACTGATATCCCGGATCGCCTTTGTGATATTTCCGCCGTTTCCGTAGTATTTCTGTATATGTTCAAGCCGCAGTACTTCTCTCATATCAATCCCTCCCGCTGTCGTTTTTCAGATCAGATCCTGCTGACGATATGATCATACCAGCGACAGCACATAGTTTGTATCTTCTTTTCTAACGAAAATCTAACAGAAATGTAAGAAATGCAGGACCGGCGTTTCAGTCCTGCACCTGATGGATCAGATGATTCAGATAAAAGATCAGTGTTACCGTAGTTCCGCTACTCTCCCCTTCCGCCGGTTCTGTGCCCGCCGGTTCCGTCCCCGCCGATTCGATTCGGATTCCGATTCCCAGCTTGTCACAGAGTTTCCGGCAAAGATACAGTCCCAGTCCGGTAGAGTGAAGGACGTTTCGCCCGTTCTGTCCGGTAAACCCTTTCTCAAAGACGCGGGGAAGATCCGCTGCGTCAATGCCGATCCCGTTATCCTGTACGGAAAGAGTCACATACTCTCCCCTGTCCTCGGCCAGGAAACGGATCACCGGCTTTTCACTCCGGTATTTTACCGCATTGACAATGAACTGATCCAGGATGAACCGGAGCCATTTCTCATCAGAACAGACACAGAGATCGTTCTCCGGCAGTTTCAGAACAACCTGATTCTGCATCAGCAGATATTTATTGTCCGCCACGGCGTCGTGGATCACATCTAAAATACGGATCTCCCGGATGAGATAATCATTCTGCGTGTTTTCGCTCCGGGCATAGTAAAGGCTCTGCTCTGTATATTGTGTGATCTCCTCTACCTCACCCATGATTTCACGTGTGAAATCCGAACGGTTATTGTCGCAGAGAAGCCGGATCGCAGTGATCGGCGTCTTGATCTCATGGATCCACTGTTCAATATATTCTCTGTACTCTTTTCTCTCCCGTCTTCCGTTTTCGACCTGCTCCAGCATGGACCGCTCCGACATCTTTAAGATCTGCCAGTACACCTGGTCTTCCGCCTGTTTCGGTTTCTCCATCACTTCCGGGATCAGATACCGTTCCTCCAGCTCTTCTGCCATTCTGAGCAGGCAATCATAACGGCGCTTTGCGGAAATAAAAGACAGGGATAACCCGATACACAGGATCAGAGTCCAGATGATCAGGATAAAAACGATAGTGTCCCGTGTACTTCCACTGAGCAGGGAAAAACAGAGAGGGCAGCCATGCAGAGAAGATTTGTCAGGAGAAAAGGAATCCTGTTTTTCAGCCATTGTTTCCCACTCATATGAGATACCCCTGCCTGTGTTTCGTCCGGATAAAATCTGTCAGACCGATGCCGGCGAGCTTCTCGCGGATCCGGTTGATATTGACGCTGAGTGCATTGTCGTCCACATAGAGCCTGCTGTCCCAGAGATAATCTATGATATCCGCCCGGGAGCAGATCACACCGGCGTGGGTAAAGAGATAGTACAGGATCTTCTGCTCGTTTTTTGTAAGTTCCACCTTCCGGTCATCATATTCCAGAGTCCCCTCTTCCGGATGGAGAACGGCGCCATGCCAGGAAAGCCCTTCATTCTGCCGCCCTGGCCATGCCCTCTTCAGCAGCGAACGGATCTTCGCAAGCAGGATCGCCGTGTTGTAGGGCTTAGTGATAAACGCGTCTCCTCCAAGCATAATACTGTTCAGTTCATCCATATCGGTATTGCTGCTGGTCACAAAGATGACCGGCACATCGGAAAAACTACGGATTTCCGAGCAGAGATAAAATCCGCTCTTTCCAGGCAGTTTGATATCCAGCAGGATCAGGTGGGGATCCTCGTCTTTTACCTGACAGACCGTCCTCTCAAAATCCGTCACCACACAGGGCAGGAAGCCGTTGCCCCTGAGCAGCGTCTCCAGCTCTGTCCGTATGACCGGGTCGTCTTCTATGATCATGATCTTTTCAGGCACTTCTCTCATCTCCCTTGCGCATTTTACTCGGCTACAGTTTATCCAGTTTTCCTCTCTCAGCCCCTTCTCCTCATATATCAGACCATTTTTCCTATATAGTAGAAGCCATGACACTCATCCAGGCTGACATCTACCAGTTTCCCGATCAGGGACTCATCCCCCGGGAAATGAACCAACAGGTTGTTGCTCAGGCGCCCGGTCATCAGATGCTCGTCGTGATCGTTGCGGCACTCCACTAGAGCGGTCTGGATCGTCCCCTCGTGGACAGCACAGACTTCCGCTGAGATATCCTGGACTTCCTTCAGAAGGCGGTTGAATCTGTCTTTTACCACCTCTTCCGGCACCTGGTCTTCCATCACGGCAGCAGGCGTTCCGCTGCGTTTAGAATAGATAAAGGTGAAAGCGCTGTCATAGCGGACTTTTCTCACCACATCCAGTGTCTCCTGGAAGTCTTCTTCCGTCTCACCCGGGAACCCGACAATGATATCCGTTGTCAGAGAGATATCCGGCACTGCGGCGCGGATCTTGTCCACCAGGGCAAGATACTGTTCTTTTGTATATCTCCGGTTCATCTTCTGCAGGATACGGCTGCTTCCCGACTGGACCGGAAGATGGAGATGTTTACAGATCTTTTTCGAATTTCCCATTACTTCGATCAGTTCATCAGAGAGATCCTTCGGGTGGGACGTCATGAAGCGGATCCGCTCCAGCCCGTCGATCTTCTCGATCTCTTTCAGAAGCTGGGCAAACGTCATGGGCTCCTCAAGATTCTTCCCGTAGGAGTTCACATTCTGCCCCAGGAGCATGACTTCCACGACTCCGTCCGCCACCAGGCGCTCGATCTCACGGATGATCGCTTTCGGATCTCTGCTCCTCTCCCGTCCGCGGACATAGGGAACGATACAGTAACTGCAGAAGTTGTTGCAGCCGAACATGATATTGACGCCGGATTTGAAGGAATATTTCCGCTCCACCGGCAGATCCTCCACAATCTTGTCCGTGTCTTTCCAGATATCGATGACCATCCGGTCCGACTCAAGCCGTGTGGCAAGGAGTTCCGCAAATTTATAGATGTTGTGTGTCCCGAAGATCAGATCTACAAAGCGGTAACTCTTCTTCAGTTTCTCTACCACATGGGGCTCCTGCATCATGCATCCGCACAGCCCGATCATCATATACGGATTCTTCTTTTTTGCCCTTCCAAGCTGACCGAGACGGCCATATACTCTCTGGTTTGCATTCTCACGGACCGTACAGGTGTTGTAAATGACGAAGTCGGCTTTTTCCTCTTCCGGCTCCTCCACATATCCTACCTGTTCCAGGATGCCGACAAGTTTCTCCGAATCCCTGGCATTCATCTGGCAGCCGAAGGTGGTAACGCAGAATGTGAGAGGACGTCCTGCCTTTGCGGAAAGCTTTGCAAGGTCGCGTTTCGCCCTCTCTATAAAATAATACTGTCTCTGCGGCTCGTCTGCCGGCGGCACTGAATTTAAATCAATCTTATCCAAATTTATTTCG
>DWUT01000231.1 GCA_019120615.1 Candidatus Mediterraneibacter norfolkensis | reverse complement strand
AAGCGCGTTGGCATCGAGAATACGGGAGAAGTTCAGGTTGTCACTACCGAAGAAAAGCAGAGCGCTTAAATTACGGATTAGGGAAAAGAGGAGCAGGATGACAATGAGGAAAGAAAGATATTTTTTAATTATATAACGACTTAATGTTTTCTTTTTAGAAATTCTATTCATAATGGTATCCTTCTGTTTTGATGAAATGTTTTTGCCCGAAAATTTCATAGAGATGTAGTGGTATGTTCAGGGAAGCAGTTTGTAGCCCAATCCTCGTATAGTCCGGATATAGGAAGTGCCGCTGCGTTCTCCGAGTTTCTCACGGATCTTGCTGATATAGACCATGATGTTGTTGTCATCTACGACATAATCCTCGCCCCAGGCAGCTTCATAAATCTGCTTTTTGGTAAAAACCCTACCAGGAGATTCCATGAAGAGCTTAAGGATTCGGTATTCTATAGAAGTAAGCTCGATGGAAATACCGTCCTTTATCAGGACGCAGGCATCAGTATCCAGAGACAGATCCCGGACGGTCAGAATAGAAGGACCAGAGGATATATCTGCCTTTGCGCGCGAGAAACGCCGTAAGCATGCCTCCACCCGTGCGATGACCTCCAAACCCTCGAAAGGCTTGGCGATGTAGTCGTCAGCGCCCAGTCCCAGACCCATAATTTTGTCGGTGGTCTCATTTTTGGCGGAAAGGATAATGATGGGAAGATTATTGTGTTCACGGATACGGCGGATTAAAGCATATCCATTCAGTTTTGGCATCATGATGTCCAAGATGGCGAGGTCGAATTCTTCATTTTGGATCAAAGAATATGCGGCTTCTCCATCCAATGCCTCTGAAACACGATAGCCTGCGTTTTCCAGATAAAGTCTTAAGAGGCTTAGAATTTCTTTTTCATCGTCAGCGATCAATATATGTTCTTTCATTTTTTGAATTCTCCGTTAATTATATGTTTGTGAAATATTGTAATTTATCCGAATGATATTGTCCAGTGGCGTTATGCCTGCAGTTTGTCATTTCTATTGGACTTAATTCAGGAACTCTCCTAACCAGAGGAACAGATAATTAGCGGTCATAGATGATCATATACATTGATTGGATCTTCAGTCGGACATCTATGTTCGTTGAAAGTATTCATTTTAAGAATGCATTCATAGATTATTTTATGATATAGATGCACTAAAAACAGCTGGGGCTAGGTTAATACGCTTGTATATGGTACTTTCTGTCAGTATTTTCTGAATTGAGCTAACTTATCGGATATCTGTTTTATTGAACCTCCACGTGGTAAAAATTAAAATAATAACTGTAAGAACTACCGTTAGAAGCACACTGCCCAGCGCGGGGAGCAGATAATCTGACGATTGACTGCCGAGAAGTACCTGATTTCCCCAGTAGGAGGGAAAGAGCCTGGAGACCGTCATATCCTGAGTGGAAATATAGTTTCCCCCGTAGAGGAAAACCGCTGAGAGTACAAAGGTTACAAATGGTCCGAAGTACAAGCCGAGCAGGAAGGAGATGGCGATCCACAGGAGGAAAGTGACAAGACTCAGTCCAATGTATCCCAGAACGCTGCTGGTTGTCAGCCCTCCTGCTGAGGCAGCGAATAATCCGTTTCCCTGAGACGAATTGCTGATCATTATATAATAGAATAGAACAGTGCATATAAGGACAATGGCAGCGGACAGCGCGGAGACAAAAACTGTAGAGATATACTTTCCAAATAGTACGCTTGCGCGGCTGTGACTGCGGAGCAGGAAAAATTTGATCTGACCGCGCTCAATCTCACCGGAAAACTGAAGGGCAGAGAAGAGTAGGAGAAGCAGTCCGATGATGCCTAAGGAGGACAGAACCATCCAGTTCATAAACAGGTAGTCCATGCAGGAAAGTGTTTTGCTGCTGTTTCCGATCATACTTAAACTTACCGTTCCCGTGCGGAATCCCAGGGTGATGAGAAAAGATAGGAGAACCGGGATCAGCAGGATGTAAGTGCTTTTCCGACAGAAGTTTTTATATAGTTCAGATTTTACGACATTTGCTAATTGCATATTATGTATCCTTCTTTCTTTTTATTCTTTGATTATTTATACAAAAGGAAGCGGTGTGCTTTCATATAACAGCTGGTCTATCTTAACAGATCGATGAATGAAACCCCTGAATTCTCCAGATTCTTGTAGGTGTCTGAAACTTTTATAAATCCTTCTGAGAGTATGATGATATCGTCAGCCAGGTCGCAGACTTCATTCAGCTGATGGCTGGAAAAAATGATGGAAGTATTCTGTTCCCGGCAGAGTGTCAGAAGCAGATGCTTTGTGTCTTCGATCCCTACAGGATCCAATCCAACAAATGGTTCGTCCAGGATCAGCAGATCTGGGTTTGTCAGCAGAGACTGGGCCAGGGCTAGACGTTGTTTCATGCCGAAGGAAAAGGTTCGTACATTTTTATCAGCGGAAGATGAGAGACCGACAAAATCAAGAAGTTCATTGATTTGTTTTGTACAGATATCATGGGAGAGACCGCTCAGAGAGGAGAGGAGCTTCAGGTTACGCCGTGCGGTCATGTCCTCATAAAATACCACGTCTACAAGGGAACCCGTTTGTTCTCGAAGTGCACTGTCTCCAGAGCCTAGCGGTTTTCCAAAGAAACTGATCTGTCCGGTATAATCTGTATTTAGTCCGAGAATGGATTTCATCAGCGTGGTCTTTCCGGCACCGTTTTTTCCAATCAGTCCAAGGATATGTCCTTGTTTCAGGGCGAAGGAGACATCCTTGAGGACTGGATGGTTTCGGTAACCTTTCTGCAGATGTTCTATTTTTAAGATTTCCTTTTCGTTCATAAGCTAACCTCCAATTTTTATTATTACCTGATGGCACTAATATAGAACAGGAATCTTTCTCGAAAGATGGATCAATCTTAAAATAACCTTAAAATTTTCTGTTATTTTACGGTCAGTTTGAATTATTTAAGGTAGAACAAGGGGAATAGAAGGGGTTGAATCCATTCTATTCCTCCATCTTGTTCTGTACTATATTTCCGTATTGATGATATCATTGATAATTGTTCAGACAAATGAT
>DWUT01000230.1 GCA_019120615.1 Candidatus Mediterraneibacter norfolkensis | reverse complement strand
TGCCTTGCACTAGCCGTCGCGCCAGCGACTTGGTACAATGATTACACAGAGTGCAATCCGGACCGATATTTTCGGTCTATTCCACTGCACGGAGATTATTTGGAGGAATTTATCCGGAAAGGAAAAAGATTATGAGAAAAACAAAGATCATCTGTACACTTGGCCCTGCAACTGACCGGGAAGGGATTCTGGAAGCCCTGATCCGGGAAGGGATGGATGTGGCCAGGTTTAATTTTTCCCATGGAACTCATGAGGAGCAGAAAGCGCGTCTGGAGAAACTGAAAGCTCTCAGGAAACAATATGACAGGCCGATCGCAGCGCTCCTGGATACGAAGGGACCGGAGATCCGGATCGGATGCTTTAAGGATCACAAGATCACGCTGCAGGAGGGACAGGAGTTTACCCTGGTGAACGACGAGATAGAGGGAACACAGGAGCAGGTGACAGTCTCCTATAAAGAACTCTACCGGGACGTGAAAGAAGGAGATTCCATCCTGATCGATGACGGACTGGTGGGAATGAAAGTGGAAAAGATCCGGGGAAAGGATATCGTCTGCATTGTGGACAATGGTGGAGATATTTCGGACCGCAAAGGCGTCAATGTGCCGGGAGTGGAACTGAACATGCCGTTCATCAGCCCGAAGGATAAAGATGATCTCCTTTTCGGAATTGAAGAAGATTTTGATTTTGTGGCGGCGTCCTTTACCCGGACTGCTGATGATATCCGGGAAATGAGAAAGCTGCTGGACGAGAATGGCGGAAGCTCGATCAATATCATCGCGAAGATTGAGAACCAGCAGGGCGTGGACAATATTGACGCTATTATCGAGGAAGCGGACGGCATCATGGTTGCAAGAGGAGACATGGGAGTCGAGATTCCTCTTGAGCGCGTGCCGATCATCCAGCAGAGGATCATCCAGAAGGTTTATCAGGCGGGAAAAGTGGTCATCACCGCTACTCAGATGCTGGATTCCATGATGATACATCCGAGACCGACAAGAGCTGAGGCTACTGACGTGGCAAATGCGATCTATCAGGGGACAAGCGCGATCATGCTTTCCGGAGAGACCGCGGCAGGAAAATATCCGGTGGAAGCGCTGAAGATGATGGTGCGGATCGCGGTCAGCATGGAAAACAACATCGATTATAATGATATTTTCCGGAAGTCAGAGCGTTCGGAAGATCCGGATGTGACTAATGCCATCTCACATGCGACATGTATGACAGCCATTGACCTGAAGGCGAACGCGATCCTTGCTGCCAGCAAGACAGGATGCACGGCGCGGATGATCTCAAAATATCGTCCGGGATGCCAGATCGGAGGATGCTCCAGCTCGGAGAAGGTCTGCAGACAGCTGAACATGTCCTGGGGAATCTATCCCATGCATATAAAAGAAGAGTACAGTTCAGAGATCCTCTGCCTGAGGGCGATCGAGGCGGCCAAGGCGCACGGCCTTGTGAAGGACGGGGATGAGATCGTATTCGCAGGCGGTATCCCGCTGGGAATTCCGGGACGGACAAACCTGATCCGTGTCTGCATCGTGGGAGAATAATACGAAAACGGAGATTGATATGAAAAATACAAGCAGTATGCAGAAGCAGGATGGTTTTAAATCCCAGTGGGGCTTTATCATGGCTGCCGTGGGATCCTGTGTCGGCATGGCAAATGTCTGGCGGTTTCCGATGCTGGTTTCACGCTATGGCGGTCTGACCTTTTTGATACCTTATTTTATTTTTGTATTCATTATCAGCCAGTCCGGCATGATGGAGGAACTTTCCCTGGGGCGTTGGGCAGGCACCGGCCCTTCCGGAGCATTCGGAAAGGCTATGAAGGACGGCGGCAGGAGCGGGAAAGCCGGCGAGCGTCTGGGGATTGTCCCGGTGATAGGCTCCCTGTGCCTTGCCATCGGCTACTCGGTTATCATGGGCTGGGTATTCTATTATGTGAAGATGGCTTTTACCGGCGAACTGACGGCGATGGGGCAGGATATGGATGCCATCGGAGGAACCTTCAGCGTGGTCGCTCCGGAAGCGGATAATCTGATCCAGGCAGTCCGGATGACTCTCGAAACCGGAGGCGCCAATAACCTGTGGATCATCGTCGGTATCGTTGTCTCATTCCTGATCATGATCATGGGAATTGCAGGAGGTATCGAAAAATCCTGTAAGATCATGATCCCGATCTTATATGTGCTGTTTATTACCCTGGCGGTCTTTATGCTCTTTATTCCGGGCACCGGCGACGGATACCGGTATATTTTTTCTCTGGATCCCGCAGGACTGCTGGATCCCCAGGTATGGGTCTATGCATTCGGGCAGTGCTTCTTTTCCCTGTCGGTTGCGGGATCGGGATCCGTTGTGTACGGCTCCTATCTGGATGACAAGGTAAAGATCCGCCGCTCTGCAGTGATTTGTGCGGTCATGGATACGTCAGCCGCATTGCTGTCCATGTTCATCATCATCCCGGCGATGGCCTCTGCGGGCGCGGATCTGGGGAACGGCGGCCCGGGCCTGATGTTTATTTATGTGCTGCCGGTGTTTAACAGCATGGGCGCTCTGGCAAGGATTATCGTCATTTTCTTCTATGTGGGAATCCTGTTTGCAGGGCTTTCATCGGTGATCAACCTGTTTGAAACTCCTATCAACTTCCTTCAGGAACAGATGCATATGAAGCGCTGGGCGGCGACTGCACTGGTACATGGACTGGGGCTGATCATTGCCCTGTTGATCCAGCCCTGGACTTCTCAGTGGATGGACACGGTTTCTATTTATATCCTGCCGCTGGGAGCGCTGACAGCCGGGATCATGTTTTTCTGGATCATGAAGAAAGATACCGCCCTGTCTGCTGTACAGCTGGGATCGGAGAAACCGGTGATGAAGTGGTTCTATCCGTTCGGACGTTATATTTTCGTCCCTCTGTGTGTCCTCTGCTTTGTCCTGGGGATCGCCTGGGGCGGAATCGGATGACAGGAGACAGGCCGGGGGCAGATGATAAAGGATAAATGATAAGAATATAAAGTGACAGAGCATAAAAAGGAGAGGCGCGGGCAAAATTGTCCGCGGCCTCTCTTTTCTTCGAGACTTTTTCTGCCCACTGGGTTCCGGTGATGACTTCCATCATCTGGGCGAAAAGAAAGTACGGGAGTCCGGGATATTTTTCGCAGACGATCTCTTTGATCTTATTGTAAACAGCGGGATGAACAGTGTCAAGAAAGTAAAAGACAGCGTTTCTGTCACTTGACATGGAAAGGAAAAAAGACCAGAATAGTAGGCGACATTATTATGGAAAGAACGGTGAATCATATGGAAAATCTGATCTTCAGTCTGAATGCGACAGTGCCGATCTTCCTCCTGATGCTTCTGGGACTTTTCTTCCGGAAGATCGGATGGATCGATGAAGTCTTTGCGTCGAAAATGAATAAATTTGTATTTCTCGTACCACTCCCGGTACTTTTGTTTGAAGATCTTGCCACCGTGGATTTTTCCGCGGTATGGGATCTGAAGTTTGTGCTGTTCTGCTTCTGCGCTACGTTCCTGAGTATCGGGATCGCGGCGGCGGTGTCTCTGTTCTGGAAGGACCGGTCCGTCCAGGGAGAGTTCATCCAGGCGGCCTATCGGAGCAGCGCAGCGCTCCTCGGCATTGCCTTTATCCAGAATATATACGGAGATGCAGGCATGGCGCCGCTTATGATCATCGGGAGTGTATCCCTCTATAATATCATGGCAGTGGTCGTTCTCTCCTTCTTCAAGCCGGAGAGAAAGAAACTGGACAGGGAGGTGTGGATCTCCACACTGAAGGGAATCGTGACGAATCCGATCATACTGGGGATCGTGGCAGGGCTTCTCTGGTCCGCCCTCCGGCTCCCCATGCCTTCTATCCTGGAAAAGACGGTATCGGATATCGGTGCTACGGCAACACCGCTGGGACTGATGGCGATGGGAGCTTCCTTTGATATAAAGAAAGCGTTCGGAAAGGCAAAGCCGGCGGTCACAGCCGCTGTGATGAAGCTGGTGGGCTTCGCGGCGCTCTTCCTTCCTGTGGCTGTATGGCTTGGATTCCGGGAAGAGCAGCTCGTGGCGATCCTGATCATGCTTGGATCTGCGACAACGGTGAGCTGCTATGTGATGGCAAGAAATATGGGACATGAAGGCGTACTCACGTCCAGTACGGTCATGCTGACTACGCTGTTCAGCGCCTTCACTGTGACGGGATGGCTCTATATCCTGAGGAGCTTGGCACTGATCTGAGGACATGGCGATGACCGCGTCAGTTACTGTTTGTCTTGCATCTGACCGCTCCTGCATGCCTGCTGCCCGCCAGTGTGTCACGGGAAAAATAAATTAGCACTCTATACTTTACAGTGCTGATAAATCGAGCTATATTGTCAGTGCAGAAAAAGACGAAAGGAGCTCGATGATTATGAAGTGGTTTTTTGATTCGGGATTTGATTATATCAATGAATTTTTTGAGAACTGGAACAGAAAGATAAAGAAGATGAGAAATACATGTATTCTCGTGGCAGTTTTGCTGATCGTGGCGGGTATCCTGTGCATTGCGTTCCCGGTGGAGGTATTCGCGGTGATCCAGTATGTGGCGGCAGCGGCGCTGATCATCATTGGTATTTACCATATTGTCAGCTATGTGTCCACCACATACTATTTTAAGGATCCGATGCTGATCGTGATGGCGGTCGTCAATATCCTGATGGGCGTCCTGGTCGCGGCGATGCCCCTGATCCTGACAGTGAACGTCCTGACGTTTATGCTGGCAGTCCTCCTTATATTCAGCGGAGCGCAGAAGGTTTCCTTCGCGTCCAGACTGAAATATTTCGGAGTACAGAATACCGGCATGATCACTGTAAGCGGCGTGCTGAATATCATTCTTTCAGTGATATTCATTTTACTGCCCTTTGCATCAGCGGTAGTGCTGAACTACATCATAGCGGCGTATCTGATCATGACGGGGATCGCGCTTTGCATTGAAGCGGCCGGAATGTGCAGGATACACAGATAATGTTATATTTGTTTTATTTGCTCTATTCATTCCATATGCCGTATGAACGGAGAACAGACAGGGCGAGGTTGGATGCCGCCGAACCGGTGGCGCCTTCTTCGCCCTGTATATTTACTGCGAAGAAATATACGTTTTCGGCCTGTTCGACATATCCGACAAACCATCCGTTTACATTTTTCCCGTCAACCATGCCGGTCCCGGTCTTGCCGGAGAGAGTACCTGTCTGCCCGGACGACAGCTTCAGGGAATCTTTGACGGCGTCTGTATTTTCCTGAGAAAATCCAAATTCATTATAATAGAGTTCTGTCAGCAGTTCGACCTGCTCGACAGGGGAGATCTTAAGCGTCGACTCCATCCAGTAGGAGCTGATATCTCCCGAAGTATCTCTGTTTCCATATCCGATCCTGTCATAGAAATCTGCAACAGTATCCCTGCCGGCCTGGCGGTCCAGTGACTGAAAATACCAGTTTACGGAGTTCTGCATCGCAGTGGTCAGATCCTGGTCGGAATTCCACGCGTTAAAGCCGTACTCCGTCCCGTCCCATGTCATGGAAGAGGAGTCCGGTGTAATGATCCCGGATTCCAGAGCCATGAGCGCGTCGTAGATCTTGTAAGTGGAATCCGGCGACACCCGTGTGCCGGCGTCCTTTTCATTGTAAATCTCCCAGATATCCGCACCTGCGTTGTAGAGAACAAAACTGCCATCATAACTGCCGAAGAGACCAGAGAGATCGATCTGCTCGACTGTCTTTCCATCTGTCTCAATGTCATAATGAGCATCTGTCTCCGCAAAAGACGGGAGAAAGGGCAGGAAAGCGGCGACCAGCGCTGCAGAAAGAATGCAGGCTGCCGCGCCGCGGATCCTGACGGTCGGGGATGCGGGGCGGTAGGACGCGATGCTGCGGATCCGTTTCTCAAGCTGTTTCATGGAACCACCGATGCCGGAGGTAAACGGGAACAGGGTGAGTTTTTCTGCAAAGTTGATAAGGATATGTCCGTATCCGGTGCGCTCGTTCCGGTCCAGAAGTGCCAGAACGCCGGAATCGCAGGCTGTCTCTCTGTCGTTTCTCATCTGGCGCAGAGCGTGCCAGACCAGAGGGTTGAACCAGTATACGATGCCCGCCAGGTTCATGAGAAGATTTGCGGCGGCGTCTTTGCGTACATAGTGGTTCAGTTCATGGAGCAGGATGCAGCGAAGCGTATGCCCGTCGGAGCAGAGCGCTGCGTGCAGCGGCAGGAGCACCCTGGGACGGAAGAGCCCTGTCATGACAGGAGACTTCAGGTATGGTGTGGTGAATACGGGAAGCGTCTTATTGATCCCAAGCTCCCCGCAGCACTGTCGGAAGATCCTGCATGCGTCTGTGTTCTCCAGAGGGAGAGAGGAGCGTTCGATCCTGCGAAGCCGACGGTATGCCAGGAGCGCCAGGAGGCCCATGACGGCCGCGCCCAGAAGCCAGACTGCGATCAGGATCATCCCTGCCGTCGAGGAAGTCCGGCTGTCCACAGAGACGGCAAAGTCTCTGATCCATGTGCTTTCATCGGAAGCGGAGGCTCCCGCCCGGGAAATCCTTTCTGCTGCTGCGGGGGCGACTGCGCCGGAGCGGCTGCTCAGACCAGCCAGGAGATTCAGAAAGTCAGGACTCTCAAGAGGAAGGAAGGGGATGATCAGCAGGGAGAGAAAAGAAAAATCCATGGCGTACTGAGCCTGTTCCGTGATCCTTCCCTGAAGAAGACGCTTTGCGAGCATCAGTATACTGATAAACAACATAATAAAAAGATTACTGATCAGAAACCGTATCCCAAAACCGGACATGTCATTTTCCTCCTCGGCCCTCGTTTTGATCAAGAATATCCCGGAGTGCGCTGATCTCGGCGTCCGTCAGTCCATCGTGTTCCAGAAATGCGGATACCATAGAACTCAGCTTTCCGTCATAATATCTGCTCAGGAAAGAGCGGCTCTTCTGTCCCACGTACTCGCCCTCCTCCACGAGAGGGCTGTACACGAAGACCCTTCCTTCTTTTACATAAGAGAGCGCGCCTTTCGTCACCAGGCGTTTCAACATGGTCTGGATCGTCTTCGGGCTCCAGTCTGTGGTCGCCGTCAGACGGTCCGTCACCTCGTTTGTGCTGATCGGGGCACTCTCCCATACAACCTTCATTACTTCGTATTCCGCCTCGGAAATCTTTGGCAGAGCTTTCATCTGTATTGTCCTCCTTCAAGTATTACAAGTGTAGTATCATAGAGAGTATATCGTTGATAAGGGGAAAAGTCAATGTAGGAAAATGAAAAATCTGCCGCCCGGCGGAACAGAGCATCGCTCTGTCCGGCACAGGCGGCAGATTTCAGGCAGAATAGAATTTTTCAGGCAGGATCAGGACTGTTTTTTCAGTATGGAAAGATTTTTCTCATTGTCATAGTCCTTATGTACTCCGTCGTCATTGTAGAGGGCATACTCTGCACCGTCGTATCCAAGGAGGCGGATCGTATCATAGTTTATTTCATCCACGCATTCAGCTGCATCCGCCACAGGGATGCATTTTCCGGAGCGGATGAACAGAGGGATCTCGTTGAGAGCGACATCGATCCAGTGGATGCCTTTCTCCATGATCTCCTCGGAGATCGAGCCGTCCGGAAGGAACTTGATGAACTTCATCTCTTCTGGAAGGTAAACATACCGTCCGGCAGCGTTCTGGGTATAGACCGGAGCGATCATGATCTCATTTCCGAGGACAAGCTGATCCTCGATGCCACGCGCCATTTTATCTTCCGGCCACACAAATGCCAGTGGCTTGAAATACATGTCATCGCTCAGCGCTGCTTTCATGTATTCGCTGTAGAGGTAGGGCAGGAGGCGGTATCTCACGCCGATCACATGGCGGAAGTCCGAAGTATCTCCGAACTGATAACATTCCTGCTCTCTTGTCCCCAGCGCGGAGTGGTCGCGCATGAGAGGAGTGAAGACCCCGAGCGCCAGGAAACGCAAGAGTAGGTCGCGGGTGGTGTCTTCTCCGAATCCGCCCAGATCAGCTCCGGTGTAAAGGAAACCGCACATGTTCAGAGACGGCATCATCTTCAGGTTCAGAAGAATGTGAGACCACCAGGATTTATTGTCTCCGGTCCAGATCCCGCCGTAACGGTGCATTCCGATATAAGAAGAACGGGAGAACATAAGGAAACGTTTTTCCGGGTCGATCCGCTCGAAAGCTTCCCCGGCTGCTCTTGTCATGTTGTAGCCGAACAGGTTGTGGACTTTTTCGTGGACAACTTTCTTTCCATCTACATTGTGATAGAAACGCTTGTAATCGTCATGACTGTTGGAAAGACTGCCCAGTGCTCCCATCACGTGATACATGAGCACCTTCCCTTCCTTGTCATCGATAAAGGACTGGGCGGTCTTTTTCGCTTCTTCGATCCCTTCTGCAGAGTAGAAGATGGAGGGTTCGTTCATATCGTTCCAGAACCCTTCGATGCCCTGATCCGTCAGGAAGCGGTATTTGTCTCCGAACCATTTCCGCGCGTCCGCGTTGAGCACATCCGGAAAATGGGACGGCCCCGGCCAGACAGCGCCCATAAAATCGCTTCCGTCCGCTCTCTTGCAGAAGTAGTTGTTTTTTACGCCCTCTTCATAGACATCGTAGCCTTCTTCAATCTTTACTCCCGCGTCGATAATGGGAACGAGGCGGATATGGTCCGCTTTCATCTCGCTGACAAAGCCGCCGAAATCTTTAAAATCATCGTTCAGTGTGAAATCCTTGTAGGAGTCCATGTAGTCGATATCCATGTAGATCATATCCAGCGGGATATGGTTCTCGCGATATCCTTTTGCGACTTTTCTGAAATCTTCCTTTGTCTTGTAGCCCCAGCGGCTCTGCCCGAAGCCGAACGCGAACTTCGGCGGAATGTAGCTTCTGCCAATGATATGACGGAACTGTTTTACGATATCATAGGGAGAATCTCCATCGATGACGTAAAGATTCAGGTCAGCGTCCGCACAGCTTACGGTCAGCGTATCCATCTTTGTGTAACCGATATCAAAGGTGATGGTGGAAGGATAGTCAAAGAAAAGACCGAAATTCTCTTTTCCTGCTATGATGATAAAATTATGCGCTGCATACAGGGAGCGTTTGTCCTCTGTGTGATTCGGGTCGTCGGCGCAGTCGCTGACATAGCACCAGTTTCTTTTGTTGATCCCCCGGTTTGCCTCGCCCAGTCCGTAGACGATGTCTTCGTCGTCCATTACATAGGTAAAGCAGAATCCTTTGTTCGTTGTGACCGTGCCGCAGGGGAAAGCACCCGTCCCCTTCGGAACGTCAGCGGTCACGGCGTCTGTGGAAAAGGGAGCGCCGTATACATATTTCTGTATCATGATGATTCCTCCTTCTGTCGATATATTCTGTTCTACATTATAGAAGTTTTTTCAGAAAAAGACTTGTATCATTCTGTCGGATTTATTGTACAATCCTGCTGCTGAAATAAAGTTTTGAAAGATTTACAGCCGGAAAAGTTGACATTGGCAAATTGTTGTGCATACAATAGTTGTATATACAACTGTCTGGCGCGGATCAGGCGGCGATAAGAAGAGGAGGGATGGTTCATCCGTGTTAAAGCGTATTTTTTCTTATTCGGGACAGTACAGAAAATATCTTGTTTTTGCAGCCCTGTGTATCACGGCGGAATCACTGTTTGAGCTTGTGATCCCGCTGATCATGGCTGATATCGTAGATATCGGCGTGGCTTCCGGGGACCGGGCCTATATCTTCCGGCAGGGCGGGATCATGATCCTGGCGGCGCTGGCAGCCCTTCTGCTGGGAATCGGAAGCGCCCGGTTTTCAGCGATCGCAGGACAGGGGATCGGGGCAAACCTGAGGGAGGCAGAGTACGCAAAACTCCAGCAGTTTTCTTTTGCGAATGTGGATCATTTCCAGCAGTCATCCCTTGTGACGAGAATGACGAGCGACGTGACCAATATTCAGAACAGTATTTCGAGCGGCATGCGTCCGGCTTGCAGGGGGCCGGTCATGCTGGTGGCGGCCACTGCAGTGGCGTTCTCGCTCAACCGGGAACTGGCGCTTGTCTTCCTTGTCGCTCTTCCCGTACTCGCTGTCTGCCTCTGGCTCATCATCACGAATGTGCGTCCTCTTTACGCGAAGATGCAGGAGGCGATCGACCTGGTGAACCGGATCATCCAGGAGAATCTGACGGCGGTGCGGGTAGTCAAGGCCTATGTGAGGGGAGAGTATGAGATCGGGAAGTTTAATGAGGTCAATACGAATCTCCAGACCCAGTCCGAGCGGGCGTTCCGGCTTGCGATGACAAACATGGCTGCCATGCAGTTCGTCATGTACGGGACGATCCTGAGTATCCTCTGGTTCGGTGGAAAGATGATCAACACCGGCGGAATGCAGGTGGGGGAACTGACCGGCTTTCTGAGCTATGTCCTTCAGATCCTGAATTCTCTGATGATGATCTCCAATATCTTTCTCATGCTGACCCGTTCCCTTGCTTCGGGAAAGCGTATCCTCGAGATCATGGACGAGGAGATCGATATCCGGGAGGACGAGGCGGAGGATATTGAAGTCAAAAGAGGCGACATCGAATTCCGTCATGTATACTTTAAATATAAGAAAGACGCGGCAGAGTATGTCCTCTCGGACATTAATCTTCATATCGGTGCGGGACAGACCGTGGGGATCGTCGGACAGACCGGGTCTGCGAAGACTACACTGGTGCAGCTTATCCCAAGGCTTTATGATATTACGTCAGGAGAGCTTCTGATTGACGGGGTGCCGGTACGGAAGTATCCGCTGAAGCATCTGCGGGATTCCATTGCCATGGTCCTGCAGAATAATACTCTGTTTTCCGGAACACTGCGGGAGAACCTGCTCTGGGGCGATAAGGACGCCACCCAGGAGGAAATCGGGGAGGCATGCAGAATCGCGGGAGCAGATGAATTTATCGACCGGCTGGAAAAGGGATATGACACGGAGATGGGACAGGGCGGCGTCAATGTCTCCGGAGGACAGAAGCAGAGGCTCTGTATTGCCAGAGCAATCCTGAAGAAACCGAAGGTACTGATCCTGGACGACTCCACCAGTGCTGTGGACACGGCCACAGAGGCGCGGATCCGGGAGAGACTGGCACAGAAGCTGCCTCATATGACAAAGATCATCATTGCCCAGCGAATCTCCTCCGTGCGCCACGCGGATCAGATCATTGTCCTTGAGGACGGAAAGGTCAGAGGGGTCGGAACCCATGAGGAACTGCTGGCGGATAATAAGATCTATCAGGAAATCTATGATTCTCAGAAGGAAGGAGCTGATCTGTAATGGCAAGATATACCGGGTATAAACGGCCGAAAAATACGTCGAAAGCACTTGGGGAGCTGTTCCGGTACATGGGTTACCACAAGTGGCTTCTGCTGCTCGTGGCAGTGCTGGTTCTGATCAGCACCGGCGCCAGTGTGGCGGGGACTTATCTGCTCAAGCCGGTGATCAATGACTTTATCCTTCCCGGCGATATAAAAGGGCTGATCCTGGCGCTTGCCGGGATGGGGATCATGTACCTGTGCGGCGCTCTCTCCACCTTCGGATACAACCGTCTGATGGTGAAGACTTCCCAGAAAGTTGTCGGGGATATCCGAAGAGACCTGTTTGCCCATGTGCAGACTCTTCCTCTGAAATATTTTGACTCCAATACTCACGGCGAGCTGATGAGCCGGTTTACCAACGATGTGGATACGGTGCAGGAAGCGCTGAACAACAGCTTTACCTCGGTGATCCAGAACTCTCTGACTCTGGCCGGGACCGTGGTCATGCTGATCGTACTGAATGTGAAAATGGCGTTCATTGTCATTGTGTTTCTTCTGATCATGTTTGTGTTCATCAAATGGAATGGAAAACGGAGCAAAGAATACTATGACCGGCAGCAGGAGTATCTGGCGGAGATCAACGGGTTTACCGAGGAGATGACCGCGGGCCAGAAAGTGGAGAAGATCTTTAACCATGAAGAGGAGGACATGAAGATCTTCCGGGAGAAAAACGAAGCGCTCCGGGTGGCGTCCACCAAAGCGCTTGCCTATTCTTCCATGATGATCCCGAGCATCGTATCCCTTTCCTATGGATGCTACGCCGTGTCCGCATGTGTCGGAGGCCTTCTCGCGATCGCGGGGATGATGGATCTGGGGAGCCTGGCTGCCTATCTGGTCTATGTCCGTCAGAGCGCCATGCCCCTGAACCAGTTTACTCAGCAGGTGAACTTTATCCTGTCAGCGCTGGCAGGCGCGGAGCGGATCTTTGAGATGATGCATGAGGAACCGGAGGTTGACGATGGAACGGTAACGCTTGTCCGGGTGGATCGGAAAACGGACGGAGGACTGGAAGAAAGAAGGACTTCCTCCCTGTCAGGCTGGTGCGGAGACTATGCGTGGAAAGAGGTGGACGGAAGCCTTACGCTTCTCCGGGGCGATGTCCGGTTCGAGAACGTGGTCTTCGGGTATGTGCCCGGCAGAAAGGTGCTGGATGGGATCAGTCTCTATGCGAAGCCGGGACAGAAGATCGCTTTTGTAGGTTCCACAGGAGCCGGGAAGACAACCATCATCAATCTGATCAACCGGTTTTATGAAATAGAGGATGGCCGGATCCTGTATGACGGGATCGATATCAGAAGGATCCGTAAGGATGACCTGCGCCGTTCCCTTGCCATGGTTATTCAGGATACCCATCTTTTTACCGGCACCATTGCCGATAATATTCGCTACGGACGCCTGAATGCCTCGGATGAAGAAGTGGCGGAGGCGGCAAAACTGGCGAACGCGGACTCCTTTATCCGGAGACTGCCGGACGGATATCAGACCATGCTGCACAGCGACGGCAGCAACCTTTCCCAGGGGCAGAGACAGCTTCTTGCCATTGCCAGGGCGGCGGTGGCGCATCCTCCGGTGCTGATCCTTGACGAGGCAACATCTTCTATCGATACCAGGACAGAACGGCTGATCGAGAAAGGAATGGATGCGATCATGGAGGGAAGGACAGTTTTCGTGATCGCCCACAGACTGTCCACGGTAAGAAATTCCAAGGCGATCATGGTGCTTGAGCATGGAAAGATCCTGGAACGGGGGAACCATGAAGAACTCCTTCGGCAGAAGGGCAGATATTATCAGCTTTATACCGGTATGTATGAGCTGGAGTGACAGAGCGAAGATGTGGAAATGGATGAAAAAACAGGCGGGAGCAGAGACATTATATGATGATGATACTAGGGTCAAATAGACAAAACTCCGACGCAAGCTTGCTTGTGAGA
>DWUT01000229.1 GCA_019120615.1 Candidatus Mediterraneibacter norfolkensis | reverse complement strand
GGAATATATGCAGTCGATCCAGGATGCTTATGACATGAGCAACTAAAACATCTGGTTTTTAAGCAGGAGGAGTGTTCGGAGAAGCCATTTGGATCCCGAACACTTCTCCTTTTTATCAGATAGCAGATCCATCCGATATAGAAGAAAGGACAAAATGATATGAATAAAGTATTAGGAAATAAAAAAGCGATCGCGCTGTTTGTTGTCCCTGCGCTCATCCTTTATGCGATCCTTGTCCTCGTTCCGGTCGTATGGTCGCTGTACTATTCACTCTACAGCGGAAGCCCGGGACTTCAGTGGGAATTTACGGGACTGGACAACTATGTAAAACTTTTCAGTGACAAGAACTTTCTGAACTCACTGGTCGTCAATGTAAAATATGTGCTGGCAGTTACGGTCGGACAGGTGGGACTGGGACTGCTCCTGGCGCTGATGTTCAAGTTCTGGCTGAACCGCTGCAAGACGATCGTGCGTACACTGGTCTTCTTCCCGGTCGTTCTCCCGACTGTTGCGGTGGGACAGCTTTTCGCGAAGATCTATGAGATCCAGCCGAACTATGGTCTTCTGAATTCACTGCTCAGTGCAGTGGGACTGGACAACCTGGTACAGGCGTGGATCGGGCAGCAGAGTACGGCGCTCTGGGCTTTGTGTGTGATGGACGTCTGGGTTGCAATGGGATTTTATTCCGTTATCTTCTACGGAGCGCTGCTGGATATCCCGGACGATATCCTGGAGGCGGCGCGCATCGACGGCGCGGGAAGCTTCAGTCTGTTCCGCCACATCCTGCTCCCGCTGTTAAGACCCATGGTCATCACCTGTCTCGTGTTCAGTTTCTCCGGAACCGTGAAGATGTTCGAATCTTCACTGGCATTGACCGGAGGCGGCCCGGGATCAGCCACAAAATCGCTGTCCATGTACATGTATGACGTATCGTTTACCTACAATAATGTCGGATACGGAAGTGTTGTTGCTATCGTGATCTTCCTGATCTGTATCCTGGGATCCATGCTGATCAACCGGTTCGACGTGAAAGAAAAATATTAGGAGGAGATCAGAATGAAAAAAGTGAAATCCGGTATCAAGGGCGTCATCATCTTTCTTATCTGCGTCCTTGAAGTTTACCCCCTTTTCTGGATGCTCACCGCATCTCTGAAGCAGCAGCACGAGTGGAGTGACAATCCGGCCTATGCGCTGAACGAGGGATTCTATTTTGAGAACTATGTGGATGCCTGGACAAGAGGAAATATGTCAACCTATTTCCTGAACAGTTTGATCTGTACAGTGGTCTCTCTGCTGTTTATCGTGATCTTTGCAACGACAGTGGGCTTTGCCGTGACAAAGATGAAATGGAAGATGAAAGATACCGTGGCGAAGATATTCTCCCTGGGTATCATGATCCCGGTCGCTACCTGTCTGATTCCGCTGTTCCAGATTTATAACAGAACAGGACTGCTCAACACAAGAATATGTCTGATCATTACGTATATCGCGTTCGGACTGTCGCTGTCCATTTACCTGGTGCAGGGATACTTGAGATCGTTTCCGGATGATATCATGGAGGCGGCGGTGATCGACGGCTGCGGTATCTATAAGATGATGTGGCATATTGTTGTGCCTCTGATGAAGAACGCGATCGTTACTGTACTTGTACTTCAGTTCTTCTTCAAGTGGAATGACCTGCTGTTTTCCATGACGTTTATCAGTGATTCTTCCCTGAAGACAGTGCAGACAGGACTGCTGTATTTCTCCGATGAGTTTGGAAACAAGAACTGGGGCGCGATCTTTGCGTCTGTGTCCATGAGCGTTTTCCCGATGCTCCTTGTATACATGGGACTGAACAAGAAGGTAATGGAAGGAATGACTGCCGGCGCAGTGAAAGGATAAGAGATGGACAGAGAAAGATGTACGCGCTATGCAGATGAACTGCAGAAATTTGTGATGGATCACACGGGTGACGTGCTGAAACAGCCGAGAAGTTTTATCCGGTATCCCTTTATCGATCCGGGGGCTGTGTATGACGGAAACGTATGGGACTGGGATACCTACTGGTCGGTCTACGGTTTCCTGAATCTGGCGGACCGCTATGACGATGGGGAGACAAAGAATCTCCTGATCGAACATGCAAAGGGAAATATACACAACTTTATGGATCATCAGCTTGAGGACGGATATATTCCCATGATGATCGAAGTGGCGGACTGGCCTGAGCTTTATCTGAATATGAAGCACAAGGAAGGCGTGCTCATGAACATGCATAAGCCCTTCCTGTGCAGCCAGATCGTGCTGATCAGTGAATACATAAATGATTACTCATGGTGTGAAAGATATTTCGACAATCTGGAGAAATATTTTGAGTGCTATGACAGGAACTATTACTTTGAACACTGCGGTCTCTATGTCTGGTGCGACGATATCATGATCGGAATGGATAACGATCCGGCGACATTCGGAAGACCAAAGTTCTCCACGGCAAACATTTTTCTGAACAGCTTTATGTGCGTGGAACTGGAAGCCATGGAGAAGATCTGCGCTGCGTTCGGGAAAGAAGAACGCGCTCAGCATTACAGAGAGAAAAGAGAGAAACTTGTCGCGGCAATCCAGAAAGAGTGCTGGGATCCGCGGGATCGGTTTTTCTACTCGGCGGATGTGGACATCAAGACACGGAAATTCGACTGGTTTCACGAGGGACTGGGAGTATTCTGGAAAACTCTTCCCATAAAGGTGAGAGTCTGGTCAGGGTTCATCCCCATGTACGCGAAGATCGCCACAGAGGAACAGGCGGCAGAGATGGTGAAACACATCTTTGACGAAGCTACATTTAATTCAGACTATGGAGTAACGACACTGGCGAAGGATGAGAAGATGTTTGACCTTTCTGTGACAAACAACCCGTCAAACTGGCTGGGACCGATCTGGCTGATCGCAAACTATGTGGTATTCCGGGGACTGATGAATTACGGGTACCGCAAAGAGGCGGAGCTGATGTATGAGAGGACAGTGAAACTTCTGGGCACAGATCTGGAGAAGACAGGAAGTCTGCACGAGTATTATAACCCGTTTACAGGGGAGCCGATCATGAACGGCGGATTTATCAACTGGAATATCCTTGCTTTGAATATGAGAGATGAACTGGATGGAAAGGAGCCCATGGCACAGTGGAGAGGAATAAAATGATCCGGAATCCGGTGCTGAGGGGATTCAGCCCGGATCCCAGTGTGGTCCGTGTGGGAGACGTATATTATGTGGCAACGTCCACTTTTGAGTGGTTTCCCGGGGTAAAGCTGTACCGGACAGAAGACCTGGAGCATTATGAGCAGATTCCTTCGCCTCTCGTGCGGGAGAGTCAGCTTCATATGGAAGGAAATCCGGATTCCTGCGGTGTGTGGGCACCGGATATCTCCTGGGACGGAGAGCGGTTCTGGCTGGTTTTTACAGACGTAAAGACCAGGGGGACCTCAGGGTATTTTAATACTCACAATTACGTTGTGTGGACAGATGATATTATGGGGGAGTGGTCGGAGCCGGTATATCTGAACAGTACCGGCTTCGACCCGTCCCTGTTTCACGATACGGACGGAAGGTCCTATCTGGTCAATATGATCAACGGATTCAAAGGGATCCAGGTGCAGGAATTTGACAGAGAGAGCAAGAGACTTGTCGGTCCGGCGAAAAATGTATGTGCCGGAACCGGGCGTGGGTTTACGGAAGGACCTCATATTTACCATATCGGAGACTGGTATTACCTGATGATGGCGGAGGGAGGAACAGCTTACGAACACTGTGAAGTCATGTGCCGTTCGAGAAGCCTGTGGGGCAGCTATGAGCAGGATCCGGAGAATCCGATCCTCACTTCGGACCGGGAAGATCCGGACGCGCTGCAGAAGTGTGGACATGCAGACCTGGTGCAGACGCAGAACGGGGAGTGGTATCTGTTTCACCTCTGTGCGAGGCCGGACGACAGAGGGCTTTGCGTTCTGGGAAGAGAGACAGCCGTTCAGAAAGTGTTCTGGAATGAAGACGGTTGGCTGCGTCTGAGCGCCGGGGGAAGATACGGGAGAATGACAACGGAATTCCCTGAGGGGCTCAATGCGGTCCGGTCAGAGAGCAGGATAGAGAAGGCAGATGACCCGGAACGGTTTGATAAGATCAGGCAGAGCAATGAGATCAGATGGTGTGAGACAGATGTTGGCATACCGCACCTTGCCCGGCCCTTTTCTACTCTGCGGGTGCCTCCGGAGAAGATCCTATCCCTGACTGAGCGGAAAGGGTGGCTCCGTCTGTATGGACATGAATTTCTTACTTCCTGTTTCCGTACCAGCCTTGTGGCGGTGAAACAGTCCCGCCGGAAGAGCGGGATGGAGTGCGGCATGGAATTTACGCCCCGGTCGGAACGGCAGGGCGCGGGAGCTGCATATTTTTATGATACCAGTAACTTCTTCCTCTTCATTCTGACAAGGGACGAAACGGACAGAGCTGTACTCCGATTTCTGCAGTGCAGATCCGGGGCGGTGGAAGTACTGTCAGAAGAGCTGGTCTCCGCGGATGGAATACCGGAACGGACAGAGTTGATCCATCTGCGGATCGAGACGGATGAGGACGGAAAGTCTGCGGTGTTTTCCTGGTCCAGGGACGGACAGGAGTATAAAAAGACAGCAGAAGCAGATACGCAGATCCTGACGGATGAGCATTGTGTGGGATTTACAGGGGCTCATTTCGGGATATACTGCCATGATATGGATACACAGAGCAATTATGCTGATTTTAAATATTTCAGAGTGCTTGAAAGCGGGGAATGACAGGCCCTGCGTCAGGACGGACAGCAAAGCGGGTCGTATGATCCGCTTTCTCTGCACAGGCACATTGTGAAAACGACAGAGGAGGGAGAAGAACAGTGGAACAGAAGGCGATAAAATACAGTGATAAAGTACAGCGATGGGGAGCGTGGGAGATAAGCATTCAGGGACCGGACTGTGGAAATCCGTTCACGGAACAGTGGATAAAGGGTACATTTTCCGGGAAGAGTGAGGAAAAAACAGTCAAAGGTTTTTATGACGGAGAGGGAATCTACCGGCTCCGTTTCATGCCTTCTTTTGAAGGAACATATAAGTTCCGGGTTGAGACCAGTTTCGGGATATCGGAGGAGGGGACCTTTGAAACGCTCCCGGCTGAGGCAGGGAACCACGGCCCGGTCAGAGTGGCGGATACGTATCATTTTGCCTACGAGGACGGCACACCCTACTATTCTGTGGGGACAACCTGCTATGTGTGGGAACTGCAGTCTGACAGCCGGATCAGGGATACACTTGAAAACCTGAAGAAAGCCCGGTTTAATAAGATCCGTTTCTGCATTTTCCCAAAACATTATGCATATAACCTGACAGCCCCGAGGAGTTTCCCATACGAGGGGACGCCCATGGACTGCAGTGTGCTGACCACGGACAACTTCAATGATTATGATGAAAAATCCGAGGGAAACCACTGGGACTTTACAAGATTTAATCCGGAGCACTTCCGGCATATTGAGGATTGTATACAGAAACTGATGGAACTGGGGATCGAGGCAGATATCATTGTGATGCATCCCTATGACCGGTGGGGCTTTTCCTGTATGTCAAAAGAAGAGGACGATCTGTACTGGAGATATGTGCTGGCAAGGTTTTCCGCATACCGGAATGTGTGGTGGTCCCTGGCAAATGAATATGACCTGATGGAACATAAGACGCTGAAGGACTGGGAGCGATATGCACAGATCATCTGTGAGGAGGATCCATACAGCCACCTTCGATCCATTCATAACTGCCATGGTTTCTACGACTACAGAAGGCCCTGGATCACCCACTGCAGCATCCAGAGGCAGGACCCTTATCTGAGCGCGGAAAATGTGGCGCAGTGGAGGGAAATATACAGAAAACCTGTAGTCCTGGACGAAATCTGTTATGAAGGAAATCTGCAGTTTGGCTGGGGAAATATCAGTGGCCGGGAGCTGGTCAGAAGATTCTGGGAGGCGTTTTTAAGAGGCGGGTACGCAGGTCACGGCGAGACCCTTCTCAATCCGGAGGAGGAGCTGTGGTGGTCGCACGGAGGGAAACTGCGGGGAGAGAGCTGGAAAAGGTTTGGTTTCCTGTATGATATCATCTCAAAAGTGCCGGGGCATGGGATCGCACCTTATGATCTGAAGTGGGACTGTGTGTGCGGCGTTCCGGAAAGCGAGTGGAGAAGAGCGGTGAAAAGCTGGTACCTGATCTATTATGGATTTACCTGCCCGGCGTTTAAGGAATTCTATTTTGACGACACGACAGAATTCCGGGTGGAGGTGATCGATACCTGGAATATGACCATTGAAGACCGTGGAACGGCAAAAGGGAAATTCCGTGTGGAGCTTCCCGGAAGAGAGTATATGGCAGTGCGCCTTACACAAAAAAAGGATGGTGCCGGAAGAAAATAGATGCCGGAGCCGGCCGGCAGGAGGAACAGCGGTCAGAGGCGGCCGGATTGTGTGGCGGACAGACAGGGGCTGTGTTACAATGTCGGTATGCGTCTGCGCAGGGGAAGCGCAGAGCCGGCGGATAAAAGAAAGTCCGATCTGAGAGGATCGGCGGAGAGGGAGGCGTAACAGATGATGAAAGAGAGATTCCTGCGTCAGAAAATGTGGTGGAAAAGACATACGATACAGGAGCAGATCTTTCTGGCCATGCTCTCTTTTACGATCTTTTCTCTGGTGATCCTTGGGCTGATCGCCTACTATACGAATAAGAGTTCCATGGAGAAAAACTATCAGGTGTCCCATGAGACCACACTGCAGAATTCCAGCAGGGTCATGGATCTTGTGATGCAGCCCATCGTGGACAACAGCCGTTCTATCCTGCAGAATAAGGAGCTGGGGACACTGCTGGGGGGAAAACTGGAATACAACGGGATTGAATTTTTACTTTCAGATCAGAGAAAGCTGGATACCGTGCTGGAGACTGTTACAAGGCAGGAGAAATCCATCAACAGTATCGCCCTGATGGATTTTTATGGACATTATTATCTGATGAGCAATACAAGCAGTGGAACTTACAGTTTCTATTATTATTACCGTGACCATGATTTTAAGGAAGAAGAGTGGTATGAAAAGACCGAGGCGGCGCAGGGCCGGGAAGTCTTCTGGGGACGTGGTGTGCTCGGGGGATGGGATCAGGATGGAATTGTCTGTTTTACGAAGATTCTCAATGACACATCTTCCGGAGAGCCTATAGGATGCCTTGTTGTAAATCTGAGCAGAGAGATGTTCCGGAATATGATCGTCAAAGGGGACGAGGGATATAAGACCAGCATGTATATGATCGTGGACCGCGATCATGGGGATTGGCTGGTGTTCAGTGACAGCGATTCCGATGAGATTACGGATGTTCTGAATGCGTTTACCGGAAAAGAGGAAAATAAGAATTATGTCTTTTCTTCTACAGAAAATTCACTGACCGGGTGGAGTATGGTAAATGCTGTGGAGAAAGATGAACTCAATGTTACAAGCAAGAGCCTGCGCAATATCGTGATAGCCTGGGGCGTCGTGCTCGGAGCGCTCTGTTTCATCCTGGCAAAATTTATCTCCCGGAGTATCACGAATCCTCTGAAGCAGCTTGAGCGGACGATCAGCAGTGTGGGTGAAGGTGAGAGAAATATTACGGAAGAGTTCGACGACAGTGAAGTAGGCCGGATCGGAAATAAGTTCAAGGAAATGGTAAACACGAATCTGGAACTCTCCGAGAGACTGATGGCTTCAAAACTTAATGAACGTGAGGCGGAACTCCTTCTTCTCCAGTCTCAGATCAATCCTCATTTCCTCTATAATACGCTGGATTCTATCTACTGTCTCGCGATCATACACGGGGATGATCAGATCGCGGAGATGATCCTTGCCCTGTCGGAGAACTTTAAACTGTCGCTGAACAACGGGGAAAAATATATGACTGTGCTGGATTCCATCCGCAGGGTAGAAGATTATATGAAACTGCAGAATATCAGGTATAATGACCGTTTTACTCTGTATGTGGATGCAAAGAGAGATGTGCTGTCGTGCAGGATCATTTCGTTTATCCTCCAGCCATTTGTCGAGAACGCCATGTACCACGGACTGGAACCGAAGATGGGGAAGGGAAGAATCTGCATTACAGCGCGCAAAGAGGGAACGAAGATCGTGATCGAGATCTCAGACGACGGTGTGGGCGTTGCGGATATGAGCCGCCTGGAGAACGGATACGGGATAAAAAATGTAAGGGAGAGGATCCGGCTCAATTACGGTGAAAATTACGGAGTTACCATAAAAAGTGAAGTTGGAAAGGGAACAACGGTGAGGATCGTTGTTCCGGAGAAACCGGGGAGGATATAGAATGTACCGTTTGGTAGTGATCGATGATGAGTATATTGTGGTTGAGGGAATCAAGGCGATGATAGGAAGACAGAAACTCGACTATGAAGTGGTGGGCTCGGCTTACGACGGGATCCATGGCCTGGATATCATCGAGAAATATAAACCGGATCTTGTGATCACGGATATAAGGATCCCGGGAATGGATGGACTGTCTATGATAGAGGCGGCGAAGGAAGTATGTCCGGATACGGCATTCGTAGTGATCAGCGGTTATACGGAATTTGAGTATGCGCAGAAAGCGCTGCGTCTTGGCGTTATGGGATATATTGACAAACCGATCAGTATGGAAAAGCTTAACGCAGTGCTTGAGACGGTGGAAAAAAACTGTTTCAGGGCAAGGCGGGAAAAGAACGAATATGAGGAGAACAGAAGGAGACAGGAGAAGATCAGCAAGATCCTGGAAGAGGGGATCAATGGAATGCTGAATGAGAATGTAGAGAAATTTTACCGGTCCGCAAAAGAAATCTTTGATGAACTGGAACTGCTCTATCCGGATGATCAGGAACTGCGGCGGGAAGTGTATAAATATCTCTGCATGCTGTGTGATATCCTTCAGGAGAATCGGAAAGATATCCCCAGAAATGAACTGGTTTCGTTCCATGAAATGGAAAAATGTACAGAAAGAGAACAGATACGGAACTATTCTCAGCGGATCATTTCGGACATCGGGAAATACCTGGAAGCGGAAAAGACCGGAAGCAGGCATGGTACGATCCTGGAACTGCTTGCATATATCGAACAGCACTATAATGAAGATATCGGCCTGAATGAACTGGCGGACATGGTGCAGATGAGTCCGGCTTATCTCAGCGTGCTTTTCAAGAGCGAGGTGGGAATGTCCTATGTAAAATATCTGACAAACCTGAGGATAGAACATGCAAAAGAATTCCTGAAAGAAGGAAGAAAAGTTTATGAGGTGAGTGAACTTGTCGGATATCATCACTACAGATATTTCAGCGACACGTTTAAGAAATATGTGGGACAGACTCCCAAGGCATACACGATGCAGGTGTGGGGCAGGGCGGATAAAGAAAACCCGTCCGATGAAACTTGACATCCGACATATTTCGCGGTATCCTTCTAAAGGACATAAAAATTGAATAAGATTGATGACAAGGGGAGCTTGTATTACAGGCTGAGAGGAAGTTGTAAACTTCGACCCACAACCTGATCTGGGTAATGCCAGCGTAGGGATGCGTTCTCAATGTGCAGTGTTTTGAGCCCTTTTTGTTTTCAGTCTTGAAGATAAGGAGGGTTTTATTATGTTCAGTTTTCTTGTAAATGCAGAGGGCGGTCTTACGACTGCTGGATATGCGGTATGTATCGTGATCGGCGTGGCGCTTTTTATCGCTGCGCTCGTCTTTGCGGGAAAGGTCTCGGAGAGAAAGAAGATGGGGACCAAACAGCTTGTGTTCTGCGCGATGGCACTGGCGCTTGCGTTCATCACATCTTACATCAAGATCTTCAATATGCCCTGGGGAGGAAGCGTGACGCTGTGCAGTATGCTTTTCATTGTTCTCGTGGGGAACTGGTACGGCCCGAAGGCGGGTGTCCTCGTGGGACTGGTGTACGGCATCCTTCAGTTTATTCAGGAGCCTTATGTCCTTTCCTTCTTCCAGGTGTGCTGTGACTATATCCTCGCTTTCGCCGCTCTGGGTGTGGCCGGATTTTTCGCAAAGAGCAAAAACGGTCTGATTAAAGGATATATCGTCGCGGTGATTGCCCGGGGCGCGTTCCATGCGCTGGGAGGCTATCTCTACTGGATGGACTATATGCCGGAAAACTTCCCGAAGGCGCTGAGCAGTCTGTATCCCATCCTGTATAACTACAGCTACCTGTTGGTGGAAGGTGTGATCACTGTGATCATCATCCGTATCCCGGCGGTGGCGAAGGGACTGAACCGGGTGAAACAGACCGCGCTGGAGTAAAAATATAGGATGGATGAAAATGCCGGAGAAGTGCAGATATCAGGTTCGGTGTGAACAGGAACCATATCAGCACAGCTCCGGCTTTTGTGCAATAAGCCCGGCAAGCGGACGCCATGCTTACATGAACTGCCCGTTGCCGATCAGTTTCGGCGTACTTTACACTGAAATCCCGGCATGATAAAATACGGGAAAAGGAGGAGGCTCTCATGAAAGATCCTATGGTCCAGCAGAAGAGGAACGGAAGTGATCCGGAGATACAGTCAGTTTTTTATGTATTGAAGCATAAAAATAAAGACATCGCGATGATACAGATGGATAACTTTACAGGAAGACTGGAATATGTGCTGGAGGTCTATCTGCCGGAGGAGCTGCCGGTCGGATACAGTGGAGACGGCAGCAGTCTTTCAAGGTGGTGGAGCCTGCGGGCAATTCCGGATTCGAGAAAAGGTCTGCGCCAGGTCCTGAGCAGGACCGGTATGGAGACAAGCCAGGCCCTTCTGCTTCACTCTTATGGATTGAGTCTTACGGATCATTACTGGCTGCAGCCGGTTGACAGAGAACTGTACTGGGAAGACCTGAATTTTTTTGAGAATGATTTTTCTGAAGATCTTGGGAACCTTCTGACAGATTCAGAAGTAAATGAAGAGGGGGAGGGCAGACTCCTGAAAGCTTCTCCATCAGCGTCTGTGAATGGAGATATGAAAAAGAAATGGGTCATAAGAGACGGAGAACGCAGCCTTTTGAAAGTGAATACAAATTATTACGGTCAACAGACAGTAAATGAAGTGATCGCCGGCAGGCTGCATGAAAGGCTTGGTTGGAAGAACCATGTTTCCTACAGTCTGGAAAAAATCAGGATCAAAGGGAAGGACTATCCATGTTCGCTGAGCCCGCTGTTTACTTCCGGGACAACGGAATTTGTCTCGGCATACCAGCTTTTGATGGACTATAAGATCCCAAATGAAAGTTCACTTTATGATTCCCTGATATCAAGAGCGGTCACAATGGGACTGGAAGAAGAAAAGGTCCGCCGTCAGTTGGAATATACGATCATGACAGATTTTATCCTTTCAAATACAGACCGGCATCTGAATAATAGGGGATTTCTCTGGGAGCCGGAACAACACAGATTTACGGATATGGCTCCAATCTTTGATACAGGAAACAGCCTGTTCTATGATCAGGATGTGATTCCCCACGGGGAAAATCTTCTGGATATAAAGGTGAATTCTTTCTGTAAACAGGAGACGGAGCTGCTGCGTTATATAAAAAATATCAGTCTGGATCTGGAACTGCTTGCGGATTTCCCGGATGAGGCGGAAAGCCTTCTGTTGCAGAATACGGAGATACCAGAGGTGCGAGCGGAGGAGATCGCGCAGACCATCAGGGAGAAGATAGAGTATCTGAGTATGTTCCAGAACGGGAAAAAGATATGGAAGCGGGAGAAATACTGGTAATGAAAGAAAAAAAGAAAGTGAAGATGAAACGGGAGGGGAACAGGCTTTTTATCGGGGAGGACCCTCAGCTCATCGTGGAACTGGAGACTCAGGAAAACTATATTAAGGTGGGGGAACGTCTGATCGAGTATCACCGAAAAGTCGGACTGAGTCCGGACCTTCTTGCCGGAAAACGGGCCAATGTGCTGGAGACAGCGCTGGAAGCTTACTATCTGCAGGCATGCCGTGTGGCGGAGGGCATCCGTGTGGCAGAGGAATACCGGAAGAAAAGAAGCTGAGGAGAGCAGTTGCGAGATCAGACAACAGATGGGAGGAAACTATGGGAAATACGAATGATATCAGGGTGATCCGGACAAAGAGGTTGTTGATGAATGCGTTTGCCGAACTGCTCGAAGAGAAAGATTTTGCAGAAATTTCAGTAAAAGATATTGTGGAAAAAGCAGAAGTGGCAAGAACTACCTTCTACCGTAATTACCTGGATAAGGAGGATTTTGTAGAAAAGATCAAAAAGGAACTTCTGGAAGGAGTGTTTATAGCCTGTGAAAAGGAGCGGATGCCGGACAGACTCACAAGCGAAAAATATTACCAGAAGTTTTTTGAGTATTTTTATAAAAATCGTATTTTCTTCAACTCTTTTATAAACAGCGGAAAATGGTCGGAGTTTTCGGAGGATTTTTTTGAGCAGGGAGTGGCGGCATATCAGGAAATGATAGGGGAATATAATTTAAACGAGGGCATTCCCGGTGATATTTTGATACATTATATTATAGCGGCACATACGGGGGTGGTACAGTACTGGCTGAAGAAAAACTGCCCATATTCTGTTGAAGACATGGCAAAAATATTGACACGGATAACAGTTGACGGGCCTTTAAAAATAGCAGGATTAAGAGCAGCTCAGCTAAAACTTCCCAAATAACAGAAAAGACGTTTCAGATTCTGGAAGATAAACCAGATATCCGGAGCGTCTTTTTTTATACAGTTTTTTAATATAACGGGAAAGAAAAGTTATGGAAATGGTACAGATTTCAGAAGAACTGTAGCATAATGAACAAAAACTGATGATATTATAACTTGTTTTTGTGCAATTACTATAATATCATATAGAAAAATAAAGAAAGAATCGATTCTGAAACATGGAGGTGGCATTTAAATGTTTTCTCTGGATACCTGTAATAATGAGTCCCTTAGAGACAGGCTCATCATCCGGGAAACGGTTGAATTTGAACGATATTGCCGGGATTATGGTCTGTGGAGTGAAATGAAGGCACTTTTTTTGCAGGGCGCAAGGGTAAGGATTTCGTGGTTTGATGGAAACTGTGAAGACTTTATCCAGAGGTCCGGCAATATGTCAGGGGCAAAACACAAGATCTATAATACAGTGGTTCAGGTCCATGAAGATAAGGCGCTTGCAGAAATAATAGCCCATATACAGGGCAGGCAGACGATAGAGAAAGCAGAAGGTGATATGATATCGTATGTCAGGCTGCTCTATCGGCTCAGAAGAGTAGAAGAAACGTGGAAGATATTATCGATTGACTGTATCTATGAAAAAGACATGTTTCTTCCTTTAAATCCGGATGAAGAGTGGATTGCTGACGCTGAAAAACTGCAGCAGTTTCGGGAGAGTTATAAATATCTCTGCTATGTGCTGAGTGGAATGGGAGAGAAGATCAATCTCGATCTTCCAGGGGAAGACCGGCCTGAATTGGTCAGAAAATTATACGATGAAAGTTTTAAATGGCTCCATAGTAAAGTTTAGTGAGGTGACAATATGAAAAAAGAAAACAACGCAAATACATATTCTCCGTCAGATGTTGTGGGAATGCTGATCGGACCTGAGGCAGGCCTGACCGTATATATTCTGATCTCTACATATCTTTTATACTTCTATACGGATGTGGTCGGACTGAATGTGGCAATCTGCAGTACACTGATTCTGGTTTCAAAAATATTTGACGGATTTTCGGATGTTATTTTTGGATTTATACTTGACAGAACGAAAAGCAGATTAGGCGCATGCAGGTCCTGGACGCTTCGGATCTGTATCCCTTATGCAATTATGACCGTGCTGCTGTTTACTGTCCCGGGGAATACAGGGATAGCGCCATATGTTTATGTTTTCCTTACCTATAATATCATGGTTTCTGTCTGCTATACAGTCGGTGATATATCGGAAAATACTCTTCCTACATACATAACGCGGAATGCGAAGGGCCGTGCACTTTTATATACGTGCAAAGGGCTCAGCGCAGGTCTGACCGCATATATTGTATCGAATTTTACCATGGTATGGGTAGGGATGCTGGGATGAGACAGAGTAGCCTGGATCAAACTGGCGGTAATCGTAGGAATCGTAAGTATAATCACTAAAGTTATCATGGTGGCATGCACAAAGGAACGTGTCATTATGGAGGAAATTACGCATGGAGAGAGACCAGATGTAAAAACCATCTTAAAAGCAGTGATCCACAATAAATATTGGATCATGGTAACGATCATGCTTTGTGCAGGATCGGCAATACAGACAGGGACGGCTTCTGTGGCATCGTATTATGCCCAGTATGTGCTGGGAGATCCGTCTCTGGTGGGAACTCTGCTGAGTGCGTTCCTGCTTCCGCCCATCGCGGGTTTTCTCCTTGCCGGAATATTAATGCAGAAATTTTCCAGGAAACCGGTTCTGGTCGCGGCGGTGATTATCGGTATGGCAGGCGCGCTCATTTCAATCATAAGCAACGGCAGTTTTACGGCAATGCTTGCAGGACTTGCCTGCCGGGGATTCGGGTATTCAATGATCATGGGAGTTGGGAATTCGATGGCTTCAGATACGGTTGAATATGGACACTGGAAAACTGGCGTGAGGACCCAGGGGGTGCTGATGAGCGGGAAAGGACTTGGAGATAAATTATCGGTTGGACTGCTCACAGGAATTATTGGCTGGGTTATGGGAGCGGCAGGTTATGACGGAACGCTGGCGGTACAGCCTGCCTCTGCAGTAAGTGCGATAAACGGACTGTTTTTGTATACTCCTGTTATCCTCTTAATTATTATTGCAGTATTCCTTTATTTTTATGATCTGGATAAACACTACCCGAAGATTATGAAAGAACTGGAACAGAGAGAGCGTGGATTGAAGAAAGAATAGGAGAAGTCTTATGGAAAAAAAGAACTTTTATACACATGTGAACGGAATGGATTTTTACTGTGAAATGAGGGGAAACGGCCCGCTCCTTGTCATAATACCGGACGGGAGCAATGACTGTGAACCGTACGACAGGGTTTCAGAATATCTGAAAAATGATTTTACAGTCCTCTCTTTTGATCCCCGGGGAGGGAGCAGGTCAATGGATCCCGAGCCCCATGCGGTGACGCCGAAAATCCTGGCAGATGACGCGGCGGCCATTGTGGCAGAACTTGGATATGAGAAAGCATCTTTCTACGGATGCAGTTCAGGAGGTCAGGCCGTACTTGCCACAGCGCTGTATCATCCGGAATTGTGCAGGAACGCCATGGTCCATGAGGCGGCGCTGCAGGCGGACACGCCTCTTCCATACGCGGGAATCCAGTATTTTAAACAGGTCTCTACCTATGCGGCGCACTGCGATGGATTTGATCCGGGAGATATCGGTTCCATAGCGGATTATGATAAATGGATGGAATTAAGTGATGGCTGCAGAAAGAGAATAAAAGAAAATTCAAAATTCTGGGGGAAATATTATCTGGGAACGGTGGACCTTGTCACGTACACCGACGAGGAACTCGCACAGATGAAAAATGTAGATATCTCGGTCGGATGCTGGTCGGCAGCATGGTGCGTGGCCGCAAACATTTCTGTGGCAAAACGGGGGAAATTCCCTTATCGGTGGATGATGTCGTCCCATTCGCCCCATATTACATGCCCGGAAGAACTGGCAGAATATATAAAAACAACATGTCAGAAATACTGCTGAGAACACTTTACTGACGTCAAAGTGAAATGAGGATGTCCGCCTGACGGTCATCCTCGTTTGTTATATTAAATAATCCGCCGCAATCTAGGATCGTGGATGTTTTGTGATAGAGAGCAGAGTTTCATCCAGGTGTAATATCGCAGGGATAATATATTCTTTGCGCACAGGCGAAGCGGTTTTGAACAGCTGCAGCAGTATCTCAGTAGCCGTTTGTCCGAACAGCATGGAATTTCGCTCCAGATAACTATAGGGGACGTGCAGGATATCCAAAGCTTCGCAATAATTAAAACCGACGCAGTGGATGGCTTGTCCCGGCATAATTCCTTTTTCAAGAAGTGCTTTATAAAATCCATTTGCAATAATGGCGTTGCTGAGAAAAATTGCATCAGGAAGTTTTTGATTTTCTATCAGCTCACAGGTAAAAGAATATACTTCAGACATGGAGGCAGGAAACTCCTGCAAATATAGCTGAGAGGGGTCAAGAGGAATCCCGCTTTTTTCCATGGCCAGTCTGAAACCTTCAAACCGTTCTTTCCCGATAGGGAGCTGCATATCGCTGACAAAAGCGCTTATTTTTTTAAAACCTCTTTTAGCCAGAGCCTCTGTTGCCGAATATGCGCCGTTAACATTATCAGAATACACTCCGTCCCAGGGAGTGTTTTTTAAAGCACGGTCGATCAGTACTACCGGAGCGTCTATGCTGGACAGAGCATTTGTAATTTCTGCGGCAGTTGACGCTTCACAGAAGTCGTGAGAAGAGGTGATCAAAACTCCCCGGACACGCTGCTGCCGCAATGCTTTTAATGCTTTTATTTCACGTTCCGGGATATTTTCCGTACAGCATAAGAGCATTGTATAAGGACTGTCGATCAACGCATCATTTATTCCCTGAATGATCTGTCCAAAAAAAGAGTTGTCGACTTCGGGAAGAACGACTCCGATAATGTTCGTATCCTGCGTTGACAGTCCTCTGGCCATTGCTGAAGGAAGAAAATTGTTTTCCCGAATCACTTTTAAAACCAATTCTCGGGTTTTAGAATCTACACTGTCAGAATTATTGATCACTCTTGAGACAGTAGATTTTGACACTCCGGCTAACTCAGCAATATCTCTTATGTTCATAACTGTAAAACTCCTTGATTTTTAATATATAATAGCGTATTCGCAATAACTATGCAATATAAAGGCGATGGATACCATTTTGTGAAACCGATCCCAAAAAGAGCCTGTAAAGCGAGTTGCTTTAAAGTATTATACAGTAAAAAATAAAAAAAGTACATGAAAAATTGTCATATTCTAACAAAAATAATGTTGACAAACCTAATTATGATTGTTATTATGTAGAAAATGGGGCCGGTTTCATGAAGTAAGGAGGTAAAAAATGAAAAAAAGATTAGTTGGATTATTAATGGCGGGAACTATGGTGCTTTGCCTGGCAGGATGCTCTTCGGGCAGCGAAAAACAAGAGGAAACATCAGATGAGCCGCAGGGGAACACCTATACTGTATGGGCATGGGATGCAAACGTAGAGGCCATACAAGAGGCTGCTGATATGTATAATGAGGCAACAGGAGCCAATATTCAGTTGGATGTGGTAACAGTTGTGAATGAAGACTCCAGAAATAAGCTGGTGACAATGGGTGAAACAGGAGATTATGACTCCTTACCTGATTTTACGCTTATGGAAGATACGGCTATCTCTCAGTTTGTCAATTCATATCCGGATATGCTGATAGATTTGACGGACTATGATATTCCATGGCAGGATTTGGTGGAATCCAAAAGATCACTTTATACCATTGATGATAGATATTATGCGCTGCCAATGGACAGCGGAGCCTCGATAGCGATGTATAGAACAGATTATCTGGAAGAGGCAGGGTATACGATTGACGATCTGTCTAATGTTACATGGGACAGGGTGATCGAAATAGGGGCAGATGTCTATGAAAAAACAGGGCATTATCTTCTCCTTGACGATGCTACTTCCTGCTTGTTTCGATAGGTAAGCCTTTGATACAATCTCCAGCTTTTCCCCCGATTAGCACCGGACATGCGACTTTCACCGCATCCGGCGCCCCATCGATTGTTTTCATCAGATATTTATTCAGTCACCAAATATAACATTATCCTATCTTGGTCAGGCCAGCCTGCTCTCGCAGACTGTTTATCTTGGAAGCCATTTTAGCAGTTACTTTAAGTGTTTTTGCTAAGGCTTTTAAATCATCATTGAATGTGTTCTGTAATAACGGGAGATATTTCCGATGAATAAGGGCCATATTTTTATATCGCTCAGTACCACCTTGATCTTTTGGCTTTTTGAGCCAGCAGACTACATCTCTGGCAGAAACGAATTCTTCTCCACATATCGCACATTTCCCCTTCTGTGCAGAAAATAATGATATTCTGCTGTCAAGAAGTTCTATGCTGTGGTTCTTCGATCTGTCGTCTTTCAATTCATACATCACTGTCTTGTTCAGACTTAAGCTCGTATGAATCAGTTCCCTGCCTTCTGATGTATAACTGCATACCTTGACTCTTTTCGGCATTGCCACCTTATATTTTATGTATGCTATGGGATAGATCATCTGATCAATTCCCGCAACGTAGCGGATCATTTTAGATTTTCCAAACCGTTCTTTTTCGCTTTGGGTGATCGTTCCGCCCTCACGTTTTAACATACAGCCTTTTTCGGTGTTCAGCCGATTCGTCAGTACCGTCATCACTCTTCTGTGGAATACCCTGCAATCAAGACTGATACAGGTTGCAAGCTGATAATAATTCTGAATTCCCAGTACCATAGAGTTGTAGAGCCGTATCTCATTGAGACAGGTCATTTGATCTCTTGGACGGGCTATATTTTTCGCCTGCTCCACTAACTTTTCTTCTTCAATTTTTGCCTTTTTGTCACAGATTGCCGATTTTACTATATACTTGTGATGTTTTGGAATAACTTTGATCTTGAAGCCCAGAAACTCCGACCACCGCTTTCGGGTGTTTACAATTCTCGTTTTCTCCGGAGATACTTCGAGTTTCAGCCTTTCCTCAATCCATTTCGTCACAGCTACTTTTGTTTTCAATGCGTCTTCCTTTGTTTTGCAGAAGATTCTAAAATCATCAGCGTATCTTATGATGTGCATTTCTTTGAGATTCGTTCTTCTCATTGCAATGTAACCTTTGCTTTTGTCCAGAATCTCTGATGTTCTGATAACTCTGTATTTCGCTCCCTGTAATGCCAGGGGATTTTCTTCCCATTGGCTCGCCACCCACCAGTCCAGCTCGTTCAGAACTATATTTGCCAGCAAAGGTGAAATGATTCCGCCTTGAGGCGTTCCCTTGTTCGGGATAACTGTAGAGCCGTCCTGCATTCTTATGGGTGCTTTCAGAATACGCTTTATAACGAACAGTAACTGTTTATCTTGTATTCCCAGCGTCCAGATTTGCTTCATCAGTTTACTGTGGTTCACATTATCAAAGAATCCCTTTATATCAAACTCAATTATATAGTGCAGATTCATTCTCTGAAGCATTGTATAAGTCTTTGAGATTGCGTGTTCCACTGATCGGTTCGGTCGAAATCCGTAGCTGTTATTATAGAACTTCGCTTCACATATGGGCTCTAAAACCTGCTTGATACATTGCTGTATCAGCCGATCCCAAATACATGGAATACCTAACGGGCGAAGTTTTCCGTTTGGCTTAGGGATATCCTTCCGCCTTACGGGTTTTGGTCTGTAACCATGCTGACTTCCTGTGACAATAAACCTCACTTTCTCCACCACCATATCGGGCGCCATTTGCCCGATTTCGGTAATGTTTCTGTTGTCTGTTCCTGCTGTATAGCTTCCTTTGTTCGCTTTCATATTTCTGTACGCCAGCAGAATATTATCCCGGCTTAGTATCAGATCCATAAGATCTTCAAATTTTTCGCCGTTCATGCTTTTTTGATATAATTCATCAAATGTGTCCTGCATGCCGTAGTATTCAGCGTGTCGTAGTTCATCTACACATAGGCTTTTGTTTTTCTTTGGCATAAGGCATCACCTCCTATAGAAAGTGACCCTTTTGGTCTTACTCGAATCCTTATGTTGGACTGAATAATATCTGATATTCACAACCGACTAGAGACCATTCCTCCCGCTCCCGTTACAGAAGCGATCTGCGGTTCGATCTCCACCTTTCGGCACCAGTTAATCTGCTTATAGTTCTTCGCCAGAAAATCTCCATATGGAGACCTGATACCTTTCCTTGTTCCAATAGTTCTATCTCTGCATGTATACCCTTAGGTCTCTGCTATAGTCCTGCCAGCTTGCATATGCCTGTAACATATCATGGTCGTTCGTAGGGAAAATTTCTACTAAACCACACTGGCTACGCTTTAACGTACCCATGCATTTCTACATGGTCTTCTTTTAGAACCGTACCTTCGCAGATTCGTCAGTTTGCCCGCCAAAGCAAACATTCTAACCATAGATATTTTATAGAGCCTCGGTCTATAGGCAGCACACCCCACCTCTGGGGCGCTTTCGGAAGTTTTTGGCAACTCCTGCGGCTGCTCTCGACCTTTGTCACAGAGCTTCTAACCCCGGTCTTTACAACCGACGCTAGTCTGTCAAGGCTAGGCGTTTCAGGGCGTTACCCCTTCATTCCACCTATCGAACTATCAGTTCACAGACTGATTATGAAATAATCGTGCCTGTGCGCAGGCTTTTTACCACCTGCGAACAAGTCGCACTATCCCAAAACAGATTTATACGTCGAGTGGAGGGCAGTTTTTTGATGAAGAGGGGAATCCATCGTTTGACAATGAGATAATGGCGGCAGTTCTGGAGACTACAAAAGAACTTGTGGACAGTAATACGATGTATATTGCGGCATCATGGGATGAGTATAATTCGTGTTTGAATGAGGGGACAGTTGCCGGAGTAGTCAACGGTATGTGGGTTAATGGAAATATCTCCAACGCTCCTGACCAGAAGGGAGTGTGGGCGGTAACGGACATACCTGCAATGGACATAGATGGGGCAACACATATGACAAATTCCGGCGGAGCCAGCTGGGTGGTAACTAAGAATGCCGGAGAAAATGCGGATGAGATTGTTGATTTCCTTTCGTATGTACTCTGTGGGGAAGGCGCGCAGGAATATTGGGAGTATCTCACGGAGTTTGCAGGATATGTAACAACATATAAGCCGGTGCTTGAAAGCGGATATTATGAGAATGTAGACAGTGAGTTTTATGGTCCTACATTTTTTGCGGATGTCGCAGCCTGTGTTGACGGAGGGCCGGCTCTTAATTCCAGTCCTTATTACATGAGCGCTCAGGATGCTCTTATTACGGAAGTTATCAATGTGGTGAACGGATCAGACATTGATACGGAAATGCAGATGGCACAGGAAAATCTCGAATTTGAAATGAGCGAATGACTTAGATGAGAGGATTTCGGCGGAGCTGTTCCGGATTATACTGAAAACAGCTGGTTCCGGCATATTCACGCGGAACGGATGATCCTGAAAACAGGCGCATTTCTACAGGAGAGCACATAAATTAATGCAGATCATCCTTCCGCAGTGCCTGAATGTATTGAACCACGATATCAGATTAAAAGTAGAAAGGAAATGTGGTGTTTAAGATTCTATAGACATCATATAAGGATATTATGATTTATAGCAAAAAAATGACTTTGGGTCAAAGGCATAGTCTGGCAGGATGGGCATTTCTTGCTCCTGCAGTAATATTGATTATTGTGTTTATGTTCTATCCGATCCTCCAGGCCTTTTTTACGTCTCTTCAAAGCGGAAATGCAAACAGTATGGTCTGGAGCGGCCTTTCCAACTATCATAGAATGCTCTCGGATCCAAAGCTGAAAACAGCTGTCATCAATACGCTGATCTTTGCCGTATGGCAGGTTCCGATCATGCTGGGAATGGCGTTGCTTCTGGCCGGAATACTTAACAACAGCAAAATTAAGTTTAAACCGGTATTCAGGACGATTTTGTTCTTGCCCTGTACAATGAGTCTTGTTGCATATGCGATTGTATTTAAATTGATGTTTGCAACAAATGGAATAGTGAACGGGCTATTGCTGAACCTGGGGGTTATTGATCAGGCGATCAATTTTCTGGGAGATACTTTTTGGGCTAAATTTGTCCTGATTCTTTCTCTGATCTGGCGCTGGGTAGGATATAACATGATTTTTTATATAACGGGGCTGACGAATATTGACAACACATTATATGAGGCGGCACAGATAGACGGCGCTTCATCAGTACAGGCTTTCAGACATATTACTATTCCTATGTTGCGGCCTGTGATACTTTTGACCATCATCATGGCTACAAACGGGAACCTTCAGCTGTTTGATGAACCATATAATCTCACCGCAGGAGGGCCTGGAAATGCCACTATTTCGATTTCGGAATACATTTATGAGGTGGCATTCAAATCAGTTCCTGATTTCGGATATGCATGCGCCATAGGTTTTGCTCTTATGGTTGTCATAGCAGTACTTATAATACTTCAAATGAAAGTGGGGGATTCGGATGAGTAGACGGATAAAGCATGGGTTCATATATATTTTTTTAATTATACTGTGCTTTTTTTCACTGTTCCCAATTATGTGGATGCTGGTTTCGGCTACGAATACTACCGTTGATATCCTGAGTGGGAGACTGATTCCCGGGACAGCATTGCTTGATAACCTGTCGACTGTTGTCAACGATTATAATCTTTACGGAGCCCTCTGGAATTCTTTCAGAAACGCATCCTGCCTTTCGCTGCTTTCTCTTATCATATGTTCTATGGCAGGCTATGGATTTGAGATATACAGGGATCGTAAAAAGGACATAGTTATGCAGATTGTTCTTGTTGGTATGATGGTGCCAATGATTTCTATCGTAATTCCATTATATAGAATGTTTTCGGAGGTCGGCATGTTGAATACGATGGGCGCCTGCATTCTTCCGACAATTTCCACACCGTTTCTGATTTTTTTGTTTCGGCAGAATTCAAGATCTTTTCCGAGGGAAATTATTCAGTCTGCAAGGATAGACGGGCTAAATGAGATACAGATTTTTTTCAGAATGTATATGCCGATAATGAAACCTACCTATGCAACAGCGCTGACTATTACATTTATGAATGCATGGAATGCATATTTGTGGCCTAATATTGTGCTGCTTGATAATAAAGAGTTTACAATGCCTATAATGCTGGCATATCTGATGACAGGATACCGGATGGATTATGGTGCGATCCTTCTGTGTGTAACCTGCTGTACTCTGCCTACAATTATCATATTCCTCCTTTTGCAAAAATCATTTGTAAATGGAGTGGCAGGTTCTGTAAAAGGATGACTGTAAAGAAATCAAAGGAGGATGAAAATGAAAAATTTATCTTTAAGACAGGTGGCTTATACAAATTTTCCATACTATAAATATTCTTTAAAATATACTTTGGATTCTCTCGAAAGAATAGGAGCGCATGACATCGAATTCTATGCGGCTTATCCCCACTTTTATCTTGGAGATATTACGCCTCAGGATATAAAAACAACAGCCCGGATGCTAAAAGAACATAATCTTCATGTGATCAATCTTTGCCCGGAAAACTGTTCCTATCCGGTGAATGCGATTTCCACGAATATCCATGCCAAAACGCGTTCGATCGACCATTATGTCAGGGCGCTCCAGGCAGCAAATGAGTTTGAAACTCCATATTGTCTGTTTTTCCCGGGGTGGGTACATTTTGACGAAAATCAGGATGAGGGATGGAAGCGCAGAGTTGAAACGATGTCTTATCTTGCCGGAATAGCAGAGACATATGGGGTGCAGCTTCTTCTGGAATCAGCCCCACGATGTTCGTCAATACTTACATCGACAGAAAAACAGATAAAAATGATTGACGAGGTTGGCTCCCGGGCGTTAACAGGCATGATCGATCTGTCCTGTCTGTTTTACATCAATGAAACGGTAGAAGGAGCGGTGGAAAAACTGGGCATAGACAGAATCTGTCATGTACATTTTCATAATTGTGCAGAGCTGACACCCGGAAGATATGAGCATCGTTTGCCCATGGATGGGGTGCTTGATCTAAAGCATGCTCTGGAAGTCCTGGATGAAGCGGGATATAAGGGACACTTTGGCTGTGAGGTCTTTGCTCCATACGAATATGAGCCTGAGCAGGCAATGCTTGAATTTAAAAAATTTTTTGAACAGATGGACTTGCTTCCAGAATGATACGGAAAGGGCTAAGAGGTAACAATGAGTAAATACTATATAGGGATTGATAATGGAGGGTCTTATATAAAAGCGGCCCTGTATGACGAGTGTGGCAGGCAGATTAAGCTGGAAAAGGAACCCAGTATAAAAACAGTAACCCGGGATGGGCGTGTAGAACTCGATCCTGAAAAATTATGGAAGGCTAACTGCAGATGTGTGAAGAGACTCATCAGAGAAAGCGGAATTGATATATCAAAAATAGAGTGCATGGGTGTTGCGGGACAGGGAAAAGGATTATACATAGTTGACAAAGAGGGGAAGCCTGTCCGGCCGGCCATTACATCGGCTGACGGAAGAGCGTGGGAGATTGTAAAGAGATGGAAAGAATCCGGGGTTGCAGACAAAATATTTGATTATACATATCAAGGACTTTTTGCCTCGCATCCGGTTTCTATCCTTGCCTGGTTAAAACAGAATGAAAGGACAAACTATGATAACATACACTGGGTTTTTTCGATGAAGGATTTCCTCGTATACCGCATGACGGGACAGGCTTCCGCCGATTACTGTAATCAGTCCGGAAACAGTTATATGAACCTGAATACCGGAATGTATGAACCCGAAATATTCAAATTATTGGGGATAGAAGAAATAATGGAAAAGCTGCCTCCCCTGAAGAATTCTGATGAAATCTGCGGAGAATTGACTTGTGAAGCGGCACAGGAATTAGGGTGCAGGCCAGGAATAAAAGTCATGGCAGGAATGTTTGATGTAGATGCGAGCGCGTTGGGTATGGGGATCATAGGCGAAAAGGAACTGGCTATTATTGCGGGAACATGTGGAATCAATGCCTATATCTCAAAGAAGCCGGTCTGTGATCACAGTGTTCTGATGAATTCGTATTACTGTATTCCGGGTTATTATTACATTGAAGAGGGATCCAACACTTCGGCAGGGTTACTGGAATGGGTGCTTGGGGTGCTGTATCCTGAAGAAGCGAGAAAGTCCGGGGAAGACATCTATAAGCAGGCGGATCTGATCGTGCAGCAGCAGAGTCCTGACAGTAGTAGTGTGCTCTTTATGCCTTTTCTGTATGGATCTGCACTGAATAGCAGAAGCAGAGGAATGTGGGCGGAACTGTCCCCGTCAGACGGCAGAAAAGAAATGCTGCGTGCAGCATATGAGGGCATAGTCTTTACTCATAAATGGCATATAGAGAGGCTTTTGAAAAACAGAGAACTGCCGGATAAAGTAAGATTGTCAGGCGGTGTGAGCCGTTCGTCTGTATGGACCCAGCTGTTTGCAGATATATTACAGTTTCCTGTAGAAATTGTGGAAGATGAAGAAACCGGGGTAAGAGGAGTGGCTATGATGTCCGGAATAGCATGCAGCATATACTCAGGATATGAAGAAGCTGTCAAAAAAAATGTTCTGATCAAAAAGACGGTTTATCCTCAAAGAGAGTTTTCAGAAATATATAAGAAAAAGTATATAAGTTATTTACTGAAAGCAGAGAGGATGAATGCAATTTAACTTTAATTTTGAAAAGGATATAGCAGCTTAGAAGTAATTGAATAACGGAGGGACTGAAATGAGACTTCAAATAGCATTAGACTGCAATGACATCGAAACGGCGCTCAGTACGCTTGCAAATGTATATCCATATGTGGATATCGCGGAATTGGGAACGGGACTGATGATCAGTGAAGGGGTCAGAGCGATCAAAACGCTAAAAGAACAATATCCGGATTTGATATTGCTGTCAGATGTGAAACTGATGGACGGCGGACAGCCTCTTGCACAGATGATATTTAATGCAGGGGCGGATATCGTGACGGTGTTGGGCGTTGCTGCAAACGAAACAATCCGGGGGGGGGTCCGGGCCGCGGAGGAATACGGAAAAGAAACATTTGTGGATATGATCTGTGTTTCCGATGTTGAAACAAGGAGCAGAGAAATCGACGAACTGGGCGCGAGGTATATTGGCGTACATACATCATATGATTTAAGGGACAGTGTGGGCGCTCCGCTGGAAAGTCTAAGAAAAATAAAGGGAACCGTCAACAGAGCGCAAACGGCTATATCCGGGGGTATCGGATATGAAATGTTGCCGGAAATCATAGCGGAAAAACCGGATATAGTCATTACAGGGGGAGCCATAATGAATGCGGCAGATCAAAGAAATGAAGCGAAAAAAATTTATAATATGATTCATGGATGAGGGCGGTGAGAACAAAAAAGCGGACCGGCACAGGGAGGGGAGAAAAATTATCTCCCCTCCGCTCTATTCAGGCAGGATAAATTCCACCCCGTAAGCCCCGTCCCCGTTCCGCGGAAACCGGATCCGTCCTCCATGTGCTGAGATGATCTGGACAACGATACGAAGCCCCATGATGTGCAGGCTGCTGTTTTCCTCCGCCCGCCCCTGGAGCACATCCACGACTGCTTTCGGGATCCCGGGGCCGGAATCGGAGAAGCGCCAGATCACTTTTCCCGTGTCTGAAAGAAGACAGGCACTGATCCGGCAGCCGTCTGGATTATGCCGGATGCTGTTGCCGATCACATTTCTCAGTGCACGTTTCATCAGGCCGGTGTCTCCGGTCAGGCGGATCTGTTCCGCCTCATCCGAAATCTTTACATCGATCTCATAACATTCCTGTAGCCCTTCATTATAATAATCCGCCGCGATCTCGCGGAGGAGAACGGCCGGACTGTATTCCTCCATGTGGAGAGGCTGGGCATTGTACTCCAGCTTGGAAGTCAGGTTCAGGTCTGAGATGAGTTGCCGGATGATCAGGCTCTGCCTGCGGATACTCTCTGCGCGCTGATGATTTTCCGGAGAGAGTGTTTCTTCTGCGGCCAGCGCCTCAGCGTATCCGGTGATCAGGGCGAGGGGCGTGCGGATGTCGTGGGAGACGCCGGAGATCCACTCCGTACGGGCATTGTCACGCTGCCGAAGCTTTTCGGACTGGCGTTCCAGTATACGGGAGGTCTGGTTCAGTTTCCGGGCAAGTTCTTCCGTTATCCCTTTTTCCGACAGCAGGACAGGACGGCTCTCGGCAAGGGCGTCGACGCCCCGGGCGAGGGGGCGGAGGGAGCGGTAAAAGCGATAACCGAACCAGAGCGTCAGGCCGAAGATCAGGATCGAATTCAGCGCAACAAATATAACGATGTACTGGTAGAGCGCGTCCAGATAGACGTTGTTGAAGACCAGGATGACCCGGAAAAAACGGCCCGGATCCTGCCCCAGTACAAGGAGCCCTTTCCCGTATTCCCATACCCGCACCGGATAATCTTTCAGATACCATCGGCTGAAGGACGCTACGTCCGCCAGAGAATAAGAGCGGGGAAACTCATCCGGGAGCTGCCATTCCCAGACTGCATCTCCGTTTTCATCCAGAAGCATTCCCCAGATATATTGATTCTCGTTCAGGATGTCGATGCCCTGCTCAGAGATCTGCCATCCTTCCGGTGTTTCTGTGAGCTGGGACGCAATATCCTCCATCTGCCGGGACACGGAAGTAGAAGAGGTTCCTTCCATCTTATTGAGTCCTTCCTCGTACTGCAGCGCTACATAAGACAGTGCAAGGATGTTGAGCACCACGACAAAGACAACAAGCAGTATGGTGCTGGAAATGTAGCGCCTTATGATCTTAAACAGGCTTTTCATCGTTCTTCTCATCTTTCTTCAGACGATATCCCAGTCCCCGGGCAGTCAGAAGCCATTTCGGGGATGAGGGATCATCCTCGATTTTCTCCCGGATATGACGGATATGTACCATCAGTGTGTTCTCGTAACCGTAGTAGGAATCTCCCCACACAGCCATGCAGAGAGCGTCAAAGGTGACGATGTTTCCCCGGTTCTGTGCCAGTTTTCTCAGGAGCTGGAGTTCTTTTGCGGTGAAGGATGTGGTCTTTCCACGGAAAGTCACAGACGCCTCCGCGAAGGAGATGCGGTGCTCTCCAAGTATGAGGACATCCGGCTCCCCGGGAGCGGATGGACTGAAGCCGGAATCCGGGAAGTGAGGATCGCCGGACCGGTTCACGGATCCCCCTGGGACATTTCCACCGGAAGAGTAGGGCATCCGGGTGGAGGGAAAATAGGTCCGCTTCAGCACTGCATTTACCCGCAGGAGCAGCTCCTGGGAGAGGAACGGTTTGGTGATATAATCGTCGGCTCCAAGACCCAGACCGAAGAGACGGTCATTGTCCTCGTCCTTTGCTGAGAGAAACAGGATCGGTACATCGGAGATATCCCGGATCCTCCGGAACAGGGTGAAGCCGTCCCCGTCGGGGAGCATGATGTCCAGGATCACGAGCTGGGGCGACTCTCCTCGGAACACGCGCATCGCCTCTTCACAGGTGTGGGCGCAGGAAACATGGGCGTAGCCGTTCCTCCTCAGCATATCCCGGACCATGTCCGCAAGTTCTATATTGTCATCTACGAGCAGGATCCTGCTGTCGTACAGGTTCATTGATATCGTCTCCTTCCGGATAGTTTTCTGTTCAGAGTATAGCACGGATAAGATGAGAGGGGACCGGATTTTGCTGGAATTAAGGTAAAAATAAGGTGACCTTCATCGCCGGATAAGCGGTGACCTCTACACTGTAGGAGAAGCCGGACAAAGGCGGAGACGAGCGCGGCAGAAATTCAGTCAGCTGTCTTTAGCATCCCGCCGCGGCGATGAAAGGAGAGACAATACCATGGAACATATCATAACAACAGATTCTCTGACGAAGAGATACGGAAAGAAGTATGTGGTGAAAAACCTGGATCTGTGCGTTCCTGCGGGAAGCATCTACGGCTTCCTGGGACCAAATGGCGCGGGAAAATCCACGACCATGAAGATGCTTTTAGGACTTGCGAAGCCCACCGACGGGGAGATCCGGATATTCGGAGCTCCGCTGGAGGAGAAAAACCGGCTGAAGATACTGAAACATACCGGTTCCCTGATCGAGTCCCCGGCACACTACGGACACTTGAGTGGGCGGGAAAATCTCCAGATTATCTGCACCCTGAAAGGAATCCCGGAGTCGGAGATCGACTCGGTCCTGAAAACCGTGCGGATGGAGAATCAGCAGGATAAAAAAGTGAAAAATTATTCCCTCGGGATGAAGCAGAGGCTGGGGCTCGCGGCAGCGCTTCTGGGACGTCCCAGGCTGCTCCTTCTGGATGAGCCTACCAACGGGCTGGATCCGGCGGGAATCCAGGAGATGAGAGAGCTGATCTGTTCTCTGCCGGAACGGTTCGGCATGACAGTCCTTGTGTCCAGCCATCTTCTGAGTGAGATTGATCAGATGGCGACTCATGTGGGGATCATCAATCAGGGCGAACTCCTTTTCCAGGACTCCCTGGCAAGCCTCCATCAGCACAGCCGGACCAGGATCCGGATCCGTACCACAGACGACGGGAGGGCGTACCGCATCCTGGCCCGGGCGGAGCTTCCAGTGAGACAGAATACGGAGAGCGGAGAGCTGCTCCTGGATTCGGTGGAGGATGCGAAGGTCCTCCGGTGCGGACGGATCCTCTCCGATCATGATATCGGACTGCTCCGGCTGGAAGAACAGCAGATGAGTCTGGAAGACATCTTCCTGAAGCTGACCGGAAAGAAGGTGAGCTTATGAGCAGGATTATGAGTGGAAAAGAGGGAAAAAAGAGCGGCATGAGACCGGCGGCACAGAGGAGGGAAACGCAGGAACAGGATGCACGGAAGCAGGCGGTATCGCGGCAGCATCTTTTCCTTGCGGAGCAGAGAAAACTGCGTACCCGGTATGTCTGGCTTGTGCCGGTCAGTTTTCTGGCGCTGCTCCTTCTGTGGACTCTGGCATCGGTGCGAAACTTTGATGACATGGACCTGGCGACAGGATACCAGTATTTTCTCTACAGTATGTCCACGATGAATGCTATTTTCATGCCGGTGATGCTCTCGGTGGTGGCAAGCCGGCTCTGTGACATGGAGATCAAGGGAAACACGCTGAAGCTGCTTTACACACTGGAAAAACCGGGGAGATTTTACGACATAAAATATCTGTTTGAACTGAAATACCTTATTGTCTTCAGCGCGGGGGAGACGCTGGGACTGATCCTTCTGGGAAAGGTGATGGGATTTACGGAACGGATCCGTCCGGACATGTTTGCGGAGCATTTCATCGCCATGACAGCGGTGGGAGCTGTGATCCTGAGTATCCAGCATGTGCTCTCTCTGATCAGCGACAATCAGATCCTGCCGCTGATCGTGGGGATCGCGGGAGGATTCCTGGGACTGTTCTCCATGTTCTTTCCGGCGGCGGTGAACCGCCTGGTGCTGTGGGGATACTTCGGGATCTTCTCCGTAGCGGGAGTGGACTGGCAGAGAACGACGGACGAGGCGATATATCTGTATTACCAGCCGCTTCCGGCGGTATCTTTCATCGGATTCCTCATTGCCGGAGCGGTGATCTACCTGATTGGAAAATGGATTTTTTTAAGAAAGGAAGTGTAAGAGATGTTGCTTCGATGTATCAAGGCGGAAAATATGAAACTGAAACATTCTATTATCTGGTGCGCCTGCATTTTTATCCCCATCATCCCGGCGGTCATGGGAACCGCCAACTATCTGAACAACGTGGGGCTGCTGACGGAGGAGTGGTACTCTCTCTGGACTCAGTTTACCCTGTTTTACTCCTGGCTGTTCTACGCGCCTCTGATCGCTCTCTACTGCTCCTACCTGTGGCGGCTGGAGCATCTGAACAGCAACTGGAATGTGCTGATGACGGCGCCGGTTCCGGTGCGGGACGTATTTCTGGGAAAGCTGGCGGTAATCTTCCGGGTCACACTGTTTACCCAGGTCTGGGTCTTTCTCCTGTATATTGTCTGTGGAAAACTCTGCGGGCTCCCGGGTGTGGCGCCGCTGGATACGGTGCTGTGGATGCTCCGGGGAACTCTTGCCGCCGCGGCGATCGGGACGCTGCAGCTTTTGCTGTCCATGGTCATCCGGAGCTTTGCCGTGCCCATAGGTATTGCGCTGGCAGGGAGCATCATTGGATTTCTCTTCATAAATAAAGGATGGGAACTTTATTGGCCCTACTCCCTTATGATGGCAGGGATGAATTCGAATAAGTCGGAGGATATTCTGGGAGGGAACCCGGTCCCGTTCCTGGGGAGCGTGGCGGTGTTCTTCGCAGTGTTTGCCGGGGCGGCAGTGCTGTGGCTTAAGAAGAAGGATGTGAAGGCACAGGCGTGACTGAAAAAAGGCAGCGGACTGAAGTGAGGATCAGTGCGCTGCCTTTTCTGCTTTCTTTTCATTTCTGTAAGGACTGGTTACCGGGAGTCCCGGACCTTTACCATGCATTTCTTTCCGTGACAGGCGATCCCGTATTCCAGGATCGACTTCATCCCGTCGTCCTCAAGCATGGAGGTATAGTCACGTTCGCGGATCTGCTCAAGCGCAGAATCACATCCCCTGCTGAGATCCTCTTTTTCAGAATATTTGACTTCGATTACGATTCCCAGCTTCTGTTCATCAATTTCTATAAGAATATCACTGTACCCTGTCCCGGATTCACGGTTGGACAAGACATACCAGGAATCTTTAAAGCCGAGGAGCCCGAGAAGCAGTCCGTGATAAAAATTCTCTTTCTGTTCTCTTCGCGCAGCTGTATCGCGTACACTGATGGTCTTTCTCAGATATTCATTGAAACGATTCTCCACCTCTGCGGCGTCGCCTTCCTGAAATGCTCGGCAGAACGCGCTGAGTGTACTTCCGTCTCTGCGGGCGGTCTCAAGAAACCATGAACTGATCTGTTCTGTAAAGATATCCTGTATCTCCCTGTTCGGGATGGCAAGGGTCAGATTTTTCCCGTCCGGTCTGCCTCGCTGTGTCAGATAGCCTGTAGTAAACAGAACACTCCACATATTATCAATGGAAGAATACAGATCCTTGTATGTCAGTTCCTGATTTATGACTTTTGTCACTGTACCTCCGGATATCAGGTCTTCAATTTCTCTTTTTGTCATACCCCGCGCCTGTTCAAGAAAATGTCGGATCACATCATTACTGCTTGTGTTTTTCCAGTAGTCTTCCGGGAGGGCACGGTCATCTGCACGCAGTTTGTCACAGTAGCAGATTACATCCCACGGGCAGTAAACGTCAATGCCCCCGAAATGATATCCGTCATACCATTCCCGGATTGTCTCATAGTGGCGGGACAGCTCGTAATAATCTAAGAGTTCCCGCACTTCGCTGTCAGTAAAACCGAAATATTCGTCAAACCGGACGTCAGTGACAGAGAGGACTTTGATGTTGTTGAGTCCTGTAAAGATACTTTCCTTTGCCACGCGGAGGCAACCGGTCATGACCGCAAAATACAGACTGCTGTTTGTCTTGAGAACCCGGCTGAACATGCTGCGGATCAGGGAGACCATTTGATCATAATAACCGTTCTCGTTTGCCTTTGCCAGAGGCACATCATATTCATCGATCAGAACGATCACTTTTTTGCCATAATGTTTATGGAGAAGAGCGGACAGGGTCAGGAGACTGCCTGTGAGTATTTCCTCTGACATCAGGAACTCTCCTTGATCATCCGTATGGATCAGCCCACTGTATCTTCTTTTTTCCGTGTCGGAGAGCGCTTCGCTCTGCGCCAGAAATCCAAAGCGGAGCGCCTCGTTCCCGATGATCGAACACATTCTGGATCTGGCGGAGATAAAATCATCTGCCTCCACATCTTTCAGCGAAACAGAGACAACTGGAAACTGCCCCTGATACTCACGGCACAATTCCGTTTCTTCTGAGATTTCAAGACCTTCAAACAGCCCGGCATCGCTTCCAAGTTCTAAGAAACTTTTCAGCATGCTCATATTCAGAGATTTTCCAAAACGTCTCGGACGGGTAAAAAGATTTACTTCTCCCCAGTTATTCAGAAGTTCCCGGAGCAGACCGGTCTTATCGATGTAATAGAAATCATCTTTCCGAATTTTTTCAAAATTTTCAATCCCGATCGGAATTTTTTTCTTATCCATATTCTCAGTCATTTTGCTGACACACTCCTCTCAGAAGTTTTGCTGCTGTTACAGATTAGTTTAACGTACTTGTCCTGAAATAACAAGCGGACTGTGTCGGAATGATAAGAATTTTTTAAGAATTGCGTTGAGGTTTTTTTAAGCCCTGTCTATTATATTTTATATGAACATAAAAAGAAGAAACGGGGGAGATGCATGGAACAGGAAACGATCCTGGTGGTGGATGACAACAAAGAGATCGTCTATTCCATCAGTGAACTGCTGAAGTACGAGGGGTACAATACGGTAAAGGCTTACGACGGGATGGAAGCATTAAAAGCGCTGGAGGAGAAGCGGATCGACCTGATCCTTCTGGATGTGATGATGCCGAAGATGAACGGTCTGTCCGCGCTCATGAAGCTGCGGGAGAAATACCGGATTCCGGTGATCATCCTGTCGGCAAAGACGGAAGAGAGCGACAAGGTGTCAGGACTGATGCTGGGAGCCGACGACTATGTGGAGAAGCCCTACAATCCGTCGGAGCTCACTGCCCGGGTGAAGGCTCATCTGAGGCGGTATCACACCTGGGGCGGCGGGGCACCGAAAGAGGATGAGGACCGGATCGTCAACGGCGGCCTGGTGCTGGATAAGAAACAGCGGATCGCCATCGCCGAGGGCGAGGAGGTGCGTCTGACCGCCACGGAGTACAAGATCCTCCTTCTGCTCATGGAGAACCTGGGACAGGTATTCTCCGCGGAGCAGATTTATGAGAAAGTGTGGGAAGTGTCGGCAAACTTCGCTGTGGAGAACACGGTCATGGTGCATATCCGGCACATCCGGGAAAAGATCGAGATCGATACAAAGAAACCAAGATACGTAAAGGTGGTGTGGGGAATTGGCTACAAAATGGAAAAATACAGATGACAGGAGTAAATGGGCTGTGATTCTTGAACGGAATCGTGACCTGGCGGCGCTTGCCGGAGCAGTGCTCATGGTACTGGGGGGCTCCTGCTTTTTAATGCTGCTCGTTTTCCGGGATGAGATAGGGGATGAACTGGGGATCCTGACGGGAGTTCTGGGAAATCTTCTGTTCAGTCCGGGAGTTGTCCTCCTTTTGAGACAGACGCTCCAGACAAGATTCGGAGAATGGATGCCGGAAGGGGAAAAAGGATATGAAGAGTGGGAAGCAGCGGCCGGGAAGATGGACCGGAGAGTCCTGCAGGCGGGAGCAGGAGCATTTCTGATCACAGCAATGTATATGCTCATTCTGATCTTTGGATATTTCTATTATATGTCTTATGTGTCGGGATATATACTCATGCTGACAGCTCTGCTCCAGACCATGGTGGCGGAGTGGACAGTGCATCGGTTCTGGGGAGAAAAACTGGATCTGGTCCTTGAGAAGGCGGAGGAAGCGAAGGAAGAGGTCATCCGTCAGAGGATCGAGGAAGCGCGGGAGATCGAGCGGAAGAGCCTGGAGAAAGTCTCAAGGAGCGACCAGCTCCGGATCGACCTGATCACCAATGTATCCCACGACCTGAAGACGCCGCTCACTTCTATGGTCGGCTATATCGAGCTGATGAAGAAGGAAGAACTCAGCGACGTGATGAAGGACTACGTGGATGTCCTGTCAGAGCGGGCGGGGAAACTGGGAGAGATGATAAACAGCCTGTTCTCTCTTGCAAAGGCAAGCAGCGGAAATGTGGAGCTGAAGATGGAAACTTTCGAGATGAACCGTCTGATCGACCAGATTTTCGCGGACATGGACGACCGGATGAAGGAGAGCGGCCTGGAGTTCATCACACAGAAGACGGAGGAAAGCACGGAACTCGTCTCTGACAATATGTACTGCTACCGGATCTGTCAGAACCTTCTGGAAAATGCTCTGAAATACTCCGCGAAGGGAACCAGGGTGTTTGTGAAGACGTATATTAAAAGTGCGGGGGGACTGGCAGTGGGATGCTCCGACGCTGGAAGCACAAGGAAGATCTGTCTGGAGATGACCAACACAGCCGGATACTATATGGATTTTACAAAGGAGGATATCGTGGAGCGTTTCGCCCGGGGAGATAAGGCAAGGACCAGTGAGGGGAACGGACTGGGACTGGCGATTGTCAGCACCTATACGAAAGCGCTGGGCGGCGAGTTTGATATCCGGATCGACTGTGACCAGTTCCGGGCAGTGCTGGAACTGCCGACGGGGACGAAAAGTTTTTTGAAAGATTAGAATTCAGATATATTCCCGGGTAAAGCAGCTTCATATAGGAAATACTGTTTCCAGACCATAGTGATTTCGGAGGCTGAAATATGGGAAAGATTCTTTTGCTGATTATAGACATGCAGAATGGTTTTATTAACAATTTTACTGCAGGGCTTGTGGGGAAAATACTCGAGTTTCATAGCCGTGTCAATGCGAATGTAATCACAGCGGGAACGCGCTATGTAAATCATAAGCACACGGCGTGTTATATGTTTGAGGAATGGAAAAGCTGTATGGAGGGATCGGAAGAAGCGGAGACCGTACCTGCGCTTCGTGGCTGCATGATGAGAGTATTTGACAAGGACAAGTATAGCTGCTGGAATGCGGAGCTGAAAACATTTGTCCGCGAACATGAGATCAGAAAAATATATTTTGCCGGTGTTAATACAGGCTGCTGTGTCTTAAACAGTGCCCTTGACTGCTATAACGACCTTGTGGACTGCGCGGTTATAGAAGACCTATGCGGCTCCACATCGGGGACAGAGGAGCATGAAGCCGCACTGACTGTTCTCAGAAGCTGTATTACACCGGGACGGGTGATCACGAGTTCGAGAGCATATGAAGAAATAGTTGTTTGAAGCATGTGAACAAACAGCAGCCTTTATTTTAAAAGGATTATAAAGTATAATACTGATATGACTGCACTGATTAGATGAGTATGGGACGATATTTCAGAAGTCTGAGGGGGACAGCATATCATGAAAAAACTGACATTCAGGGAACTTATATTTGTGGCGAGCATGCTGTTCGGCCTGTTCTTCGGGGCGGGAAATCTGATCTTTCCCGCGTCCATGGGACAGCTTGCGGGCAGCAGCATGTGGCAGGCGGCAGCAGGATTCCTGGTGACAGGAGTCGGGCTGCCGCTTCTCGGCGTGGCGGCGCTGGGGATCAGCCGGGAGGACGGGCTCCTGGAGCTGAGCAGCCGTGCGGGGAGAAAGTTCGGTCTGTTTTTTACCTGCGCGCTGTACCTGACCATCGGTCCTTTTTTCGCAATTCCCAGATGCGCTACAGTGTCCTATACTGTGGGAATCGAGAGGATCCTCCCGGGAACCGGGCAGACCGTGGGGCTTGCCGTGTTTTCTTTTCTGTTTTTTGCAGCGGTCCTTTTCTTTTCCCTCCGGCCGGGAGAGATCCTGACCTGGGTGGGAAAGGTTCTGAATCCCCTGTTTCTGTGCTTCCTGGGAATCCTGGTGGTGAGGGCGCTGATCTCACCAATGGGCGGGATCGATGCGGCAGCGCCCTCCGGCGTTTACGCGGAAAGTGCATTCTTTACAGGACTTCTGGAGGGATATAACACGATGGACGCGCTGGCGGGGCTGGCATTTGGGATCATCGTAGTGGATGTGATCCGCTCTCTTGGAGTGGAGAAGCCGGAGGATGTGGCGGAGAGTACGGTGAAAGCGGGGATCTTGAGTTCCATCCTGATGGCGCTGATCTATATCCTGGTCACGGTTGTGGGCGCCCAGAGCAGGGGGTTATTTCCGGCGTCAGCCAATGGCGGGGAAGCGCTGGCGAATATCGCGGATCATTACTTTGGCAGTGTGGGTGCGGCCATCCTTGCGGTCACGGTCACAGTAGCATGTCTGAAGACCGCGGTGGGACTGATCACAAGCTGCGGGGAGACATTTGCAAAGATGTTCCCGAAAGGACCTTCCTACTCTGTCTGGGCGGTGATCTTCTGTATCGTTTCTTTCCTGATCGCCAACCTGGGGCTGGATGCGATCATCGCCTGGTCCCTGCCGGTGCTGATGTTTCTCTATCCGGTGGCGATCGTGCTGATCCTGCTGACGCTGACAGGAAAATGGTTCGGTGGCAGTCCGGTGGTCCTTCGCTGGACGCTGGGATTCACTGCGGCAGGTGCGTTTTTTGACTTCTTAAGAGCGCTTCCCGACCAGATACAGGCGTTGGCGCCGGTGGGATGGCTGGCGGATGTGTCCGGGAGGATCCTTCCGCTTTCTGCACAGGGATTCGGATGGGCAGTTCCGGCGGTCGTGGGACTGGTTGTGGGGCTTATGATGAGACCGGAGGTGAGATCATGATACTTCATACGATACTGATCAAGCCTGCTTCAGGTTTGTGCAATATGAGGTGCAGTTACTGTTTTTACTGTGACGAGATGGACAAACGCGAGGAGGGAGTCCGGGGCATGATGTCCATGGATACGGTGAAAAATCTGATCAAAAAAGCAATGAGACAGGCAGGAGATGAAATCTGCTTTGCGTTTCAGGGAGGCGAGCCGACTCTGCGGGGACTGGACTTCTTCCGGGAGGTGATCAGGCTCGAAGAGCGGTTTAACAGGAGAGGGATCCGGGTGATAAATACACTGCAGACGAACGGATTTGCCATCGACGGGGAGTGGTGCCGATTCTTTAAGGAACATGATTTCCTGATCGGTGTATCGGTGGATGGAACCGAAGAACTGCATGACAGATACCGTCATGATGCGGCGGGAGGACCGACGTATGCGCGGGTCAGGAAGGCGGTGGATCTGCTTGACAGGTATGGTGTGGCGTACAATATCCTTACCGTTGTGACGCGTCAGGCCGCCGAGCATGCGGAAGAGATATACAGGGAATATAAGAAAAACGGCTGGCATTACCAGCAGTATATCGCATGTCTTGATCCGGCGGGAGATGAGCCGGGGAACCGGGAGTATTCCCTGACGCCGGAAGCTTACGGAACGTTCCTCACAGAACTTTTCCACCTGTGGGAGAAAGACTGGAGGAGAGGGAAAGCGCCATATATCCGGCAGTTCGAGAACTATATCGGGATCCTGGCGGGCATTCCGCCGGAGTCCTGTGAACAGAGAGGAACCTGCAGCGTGCAGTGTGTAGCGGAAGCGGACGGCAGGGCATACCCATGTGATTTTTATGCCATGGACGAGTACTGTCTGGGAAATTATAACAGCAGCAGGATTGGGGATTTTTTTGAAAATGAAACGGCAAAGCATTTTATAGGGGAGTCATTAAAGCACGAAGAAGAATGCAGGGAGTGCCGGTGGTTCCGGCTCTGCCGTAACGGATGCCACAGACACAGGATACGGAATGAGAAGACAGGACTATACAAGAATTATTTCTGTGATGGATACCGGATGTTTTTTGAAAAATGCGCTCCGCGAATCAAAGAGATCGCTGACTATCTCAGAAAATAAGACAGTCAGCGATCTGATCTCAGGAGAGCGGGAAGGTATTAAAGCTGCAGTCAGCTGTTATTCGGTAACGGCACAGAATCCCTCGGCGTAGAATGCCCCTCCTGTCGGCAGATTTTCCGTAAAGACAGTGACCGAAGTCCCTTCCTGCCGGAAGCGCAGAGGAGTGCCCGTCCGCATACAGGTGACGGCCTTTACGGGCCGTTCAGAGAGAAGCGGGAGCTGTTCCGGAAGAACGGGGGTATTCCCGTAAGCATAAAAGACATATAGTCTGTCCTCTTTCTGTGTATAGAACAGATTTTCTCCAAAATACGGAGCGCAGATCCGCGTCCCATATATACCGTCTCCGAAGATCCTGAGCCATGAGCCCAGATCGAGAAGAGAGCGCACCGCAGGGGCTGGGAGTGCGCCGTCCGGCTGGGGAGCGATATTGAGTGCAAGATTTCCGCCTTTGCTCACTATGTCAAGGAGAAGCAGCACAAGCTGATGCCCGCTCTTAAACGTATCCGTGTAATGAAAAGAAAACTTCTTGCCAACGGTCGTACATGTTTCCCAGGGAACGCTGAGAGCAGTTTCAGGCACGGTCTTCTCCGGCGTGATGAAGTTTTCATACTCTCCGCCGCAGGTACGGTCAGAGACGATCAGATGGGGCTGTGAGGTGGCGCGGATCTCTTCGACGATCTCACCGAGACGGATATCCTGTCCGAGATTGTCGGGGCGCACCCAGCCGCCGTCCAGCCAGAGAACGTCGACTTTGCCGTATCCGGTGCAGAGTTCACGGATCTGCTGATGTGTAAACTGTACATATTTCTCCCACAGATCGGGATTTTCCGCAATGCTGTAATTTACATTCCTGTCAGGGGCGGGACCAAACTGAGGAGCCCAGTAATATTCGCTGTGCCAGTCCGGTTTGGAAAAGTAGACGGAGATACCAAGGCCCTGTCTGTGGAATTCGCGGAAGAGCGCGCCAACGATATCCGCATCCTTATGGGTATGAAACGGACAACTCTCTGCAGTGATCTTGTAGTCGGTTGTTTCTGTGTCATACATACAGAATCCGTCGTGGTGTTTTGTAGTGAAGAGCAGATATCGGAAGCCGCATTCGGAAGCAAGGCGCGCCCATCCTGCAGGATCGAATTTGACCGGGTTAAATGTCCGGTTCGCATCCCTGTACTGTTGTTTACAGGTCTCGATATCATCCCATGTCATGTCTTCCTGGCTCCAGGTGGAGTCCCCGTCGCAAAGAGGCCAGCTCTCATAAGTGCCGAGCTGACATCCGGGAGCCCAGTGCATCATCAGACCGAGTTTCTGGTCCATAAACCATTCCAGATGCTCCCTGACAGTCTCTGATTTCGGAGGAATGTATTCTTCCGGTGAGGTATAGTTATGTATACCGTTGACGATAAGTGCTTTTGCCATGATCTTCTGCTCCTTTTCTTTTATCCGGTTTACTCTAATATACCGCCCGGCTGTCATATTGGAAAGTGTCATTTCTTTTCATCAGGTGTACTTTTTTTATCCTGGCAGATCACAAGTGTAGCAGCAAGCCGGCCGTTTTCATCAATAGAAAATGAAAGGCCGCTCTCACCGCCGAAATGCAGACGAATGCGTTCGTTTACGTTGCGGATACCGAAGCCGTGGGATACTTTCAGATCCACATCTTCGTACCGGAGATAGGCATTGAGTTTGTCGGGATCCGCACCCCTTCCTGTATCGGTCACCTGTACACAGATCCTGTCGTCTTCTTCCCATGCCCGCAGGAAGACGGTGATACCGGAATCCTGGCGCGTGATCCCATGGCGGATTGAATTTTCCACCAGAGGCTGCAGAGTGAACTTCGGGATGAAGATTTCCGTATCCGGACGGTCCGCTGAGATCTCAAGGCGTATTTCCTGCCGGAAACGCAGTGTATAGATCGAGATATACTCCCTGATATTTTCCACCTCTGTGTGAATGCTGACAAGCTGGTCCGGATCTGTGATACTATAGCGCATCAGGTTTGCGATAGAATCTACCGTGGCGGCAATATCATCCTGCTCGCGCATCAGCGCCATGTAATTTACGGTGTTCATGGCATTTAGGACAAAGTGCGGGTTCATCTGTGCCTGGAGCGCTTTCAGTTCACTGATCCTTCTTTGCTCTGCAGACTTCTGGATCTGTTCGTTCAGACGGTTGACACGGCGGATCAGGTCAGCGAAACTGGCGTTCAGCCGACGGATCTCCGGTGGACCTGAACCTGAAAATGTTTCGAGATCTACGCTTCGTATGTCCTCGATGCTTTCGATCTTCCGGGTCAGCTGGACCACCGGCCGGGTAATGCCCCTTGAGAGCAGAAGAGAGGACAGTGCGCCGATGGCGAGGAAAAAGAGTGAGCAGAACAGATAGGGGACCATGATCGTATGGAGCTGTTCTGTAATGTCACTGTACGGCGTAAGGAAGAGTAGATGGAGTCCCCAGTCGAGTTCCGCCGAACTGTAAATATAAGGACTGCCGTTCAGGCCCAGTTCCTGGTGGGACGTATCGCCCAGAAACTGTTCAGCGGCATCCGACAGATCGGGGAGTGTGTCCGACTGATATAAAAGCGCCCCGTCCCGGCTGAAAAGCGCAAATCCGCTGTGGGTTGTAAGAGGATGAAAAGAAAAAATCTGCGGGATACGGTTTGCGGGCACGCGGCAGAGGAGCACTCCGACTCCGTCAGCCAGGCGGGGGCCGGAATAATGACTGTTCTGGAGCTTTTTGGCAAAACAGAGGACCCCTTCTTCTTCATCTACAAAGATATACTGGCGGGAAACCTGGTCAAGAGCATGGTTGTACCAGTCTTCGTCAAGAACAATCTCTGCGCTGAAAAGACGGCTGACGCGCTGGACAGTTGCGGCAGAACTGAAGAGAGTGCTTACCGGGAGCTCTGGATTGATATAAAGTACAGAAGAAAATCCCTTGTTAGACAGTGCACTCTGGGAATTCAGGATATAGGCCATCCGGCTGTAGAGCCTGGATTTTGTCTGAAGGTCCTCCAGACGGTCATTGCCTACGGGCATGGAGAGAAGATCGCCCAGCTCTTCATCCGAAGTATACATATAAGTGAGCTGGTCCAGCTCCTGCGTGAAAAGACGGCAAAGGGAGTTGTTGGCGTCCACCAGCGTATCGTAGGAGGTCAGTATCTGTTCAGTAATAGAATATCGAAAGAGACCGTAGGTGACCACATCCAGTGTTAGCAGTATGCCGGAAATGATCACACATATGATCATGAAGCTGCGTTTTGTGATGCTCATGGCTTCGCCTCCTTTTCGGGAAGATCAGGATGCAGATCCCTGGAACTGTAGAGATTACGGTATTCGCTTGGTGTCATGCCGGTCTGTTTTTTAAACGATCTGGCGAAATAGTGAGGATCTTCATATCCGGACCGGGCACAGACATCTTTGATGGGGATGGAAATATCCTGCAGCAGTTTCTGGGCGCAGAGCAGGCGCTGCTGCGAGAGGTAGCTGCTGATCGTCTGCCCCATTGCCTGTTTAAAGACTGTACTCAGGTAAGGCAGAGAAAGATTGGACCGGTCCGCAAGCTGAGAGATATTAAAGCCGGGATCAGAGAAACATTCCTGGATCATCTGGATACAGTGTGCAACAATCGGCTGCTCATATTCGCTTTTTCTGTTTCGGGCAAAGGACATAAGTTCCTGGCAGCGGGTGTAGAGATAAGAGATCCGCTCCGGAGGTGAACTGAGTTTCCAGTAGTCTTCCATTCCCTGCTTTTTCAGGTCTTCAATAGAGGACTTGTCTTTTCTGATTTCATTCTGATAAGCAAAGGTATAGTTTAAAAGCGTAGAACCCAGGGTACCAGCAGTGTCGTGGAGGAGTGCTTCAGCAAGTACTCCTTCATGCAGAAATTCGAAGACGGCTTTTTCATCTCCACGCCTCAGAAGGGAGAGCAGACGGTCTTTCAGTGCTTCGCTCCCTGTCAGACGCCGGATTTCTTTCTTTGCGGCAAGTTCTGTGTCGATCTTCGTCAGAAGAGTCTGCAGTTCTTTTATCTTCTGCCGGGTGACCGGCTTCAGGATATAATCTGTCACGCGATACTGCAGTGCTTTCTGCGCATATTCAAATTCGCTGTGGCCGCTCAGAAGGATGATGCGTGTGCCGCGGTGGTTTTCGAACAGATAGCGTGAAAGTTCCATGCCGTCCATGCGGGGCATCTTGATATCTGCCACAACTACATCGGGAGGATCGGCCTCGATCATG
>DWUT01000228.1 GCA_019120615.1 Candidatus Mediterraneibacter norfolkensis | reverse complement strand
GACGTGGTAGAGACGTATGTGCAGATTGTGGCGGAACTGAAGGAAAAAGGATTTTAAAGAAAAAAGTTTAAAAAGCAGCATTTGATGTAAATAACAGTTGTCTGTACAGAAAACGAGCCGGGGTGGGTGGCAGAGCAGTGTATATGTATACTGTCCTGTCATCCATCCCGGTTCGTTTCCGTTCAATTATTTTCCTTTTTAAACAGGGCGGTAGATTCCCCGATTTTGATAACGGGATTCACAAAGGAAACAGAAAATTCCTCGTCGGAGGATAGCGAGTCATAGCTTTCAATGGACTGAAGCAGCCGGTGCACCATAAGCTTTCCGATCTGTTTTCCTGGCTGGAGCACAGAGGTAATGCTGGGGGAAAAGAGGCGGTCGGAGTCCTCAATATCGAAGCCAATAAAGGAAAAATCTTTTGGGTAACTGAGGCCGTAATCTCTTATGGCATGGATAGCCGAGCAGGAAAGCATATAGGTAGAGACGATCACTGCGGAAAAAGGATTTTCGTTTTTGTTCAATATCAGTTCTTCCATGGATGAATAGCCTGCATCCAGATAGTAGAGACCTTCTTTAATCAAGTTGGAATTCACTTCCAGGTTATGCTTTTTCATCGCTTCTACAAAGCCATCACGCCGGAACTTGGCAGTACTCTCTTTTACGTTTCCGCAGATTAGCGCAATGTCTTTATGTCCGAGCCTCACAAGATGATCGACGGCAATTTCTGTGGCTTTAATGTTATTCAAAACCACTTTATTGCACTGAAGACTGTCAGGCTCGTTGTCAAAAAAGATAACAGGAATACGGCTGTCCTGATAGATTTTGGTCCAGCGGAAATCATCAGATACAGTTGCAAGAATCAGAGCATCTACCTGAGACTGATACATCAGTTTGATATAATTAGCTTCTTTTATGGGGTCCTCATGAGAATCCGCCAGAATCATGGAATATCCGTTTGCGGACAACTCAGATTCCGTGCCCTTGATGACTTGTGAAAAATAGTCGCCGATGTCAGGAACAATAAGGCCTACCATATTGGTCCTTTTTTTCCTGAGGGACTGAGCAACACGATTCGGTGTATAATTGTGTTTCCTTGCGCTATCCATGACCATACGCCGGGTTTCTTCTGAAACCCGGCCGGTATTGTTGAGGGCTCTTGAAACTGTGGAAATGGATAAATTAAGCTCCTCGGCTATCGCCTTTAAATTGTTTCCCATAATGTCATATCCCTTTTGCGTCAAATATCAAATCAGAATAAAACCATCTTTCAGAGGATCGCCGCTGGAAACCACAAAATCGCTGAGGGCAGTGATATAAGCCGAACCGGTGATTTTCGGTATGCCGCCGATATAGCCGCAGGTATCCTGCCGTTCGTCGATGCGGCCTGTAAAACGGGTTCCCACGATGCTTTCCTGAGTGAAGGACTGGCCAAGCTGAATGTTCCCATGTCCCAGCTCTGCGGCAATACGGGCAGAAGTGCCGGTTCCGCAGGGAGATCTGTCCACTGCGGTGGAATTTCCTTCCTCTATGGGAATCAGGATAACTACCTCTTTGCTGTCAGCGCCGTCTGTACCCGGCTGGGTAAACATGACGCTGTGGATACGGTCCATAAAGGGCTGCTCCGGATGTACAAAGCCAATCTGGGGCTGCGCCACATCGAATACTTTGTGTGCCAGATCCATGAGTGTGTGGATATTGGCGGGATCTACAGAAACGCCGAATTTTTCCGCAGGGACAATGGCGTAAGCCATGCCGCCGAACGCTACATCGCAGGGGACCTTTCCATAGCCTTCGATCTCGATTTCCTGGCTGGCATAGAGGAATGAAGGTACATTTGCGAAGGTGACTTCCTTTACATTTCCATTTTCCACACGGACCTCAGCGGTAACGAGACCAGCAGGAGTATCAAGCTTCACCGTGGTAACAGGCTCTTTTTTTTCTACCATTCCGGCTTCCACCAGGACAGTGGAAACGGCGATGGTGCTGTGGCCGCACATAGTCATATAGTCGCAGGCGTCAAAATATAGGATTCCCATATCCGCTTCCGGATTGCAGGGTGGCACGTAGAGTGCTCCGGACATACTGGCGTGTCCCCGGGGCTCTTGCATCACGACCTTTCTGATCCAGTCGTGATGATCGTGCAGATACTGCATTTTTTCTGCCATAGTAGTTCCTTTTATCTGCGGGGCGCCTCCGACAATATGCCGGGTAGGACTTCCGGCAGTGTGTGTTTCGATGATTTTCAGTATTTTTTCAAATTGCATTTCCTTTTTCCTCCCAATGTAAAGTAAATGAATGTTTTAATGAAAAGCCGGTGTGCCGGCAACCGGAAAGGGTATACCGGAGCTCGCACAGGGCAAATACTGCACAAATGCGCAAATGTTTGCCCTATTTGCTTTATACTATAAAGAATGAAAAATATTCTGTCAAGAGCTGTTTTAGAAGAAATTGCGGATTATTAAAATGAAATAGTATGTAAACAAATGGAAATTGGGACAAAATAGACAAAAAAGTAAGACAAAAATTATTTAAAACATACAATATTGAAAAAATGACTTGCAATTGTTTGTGGTTTAATTTATAATCAAATTCGTAAACAAAACGAGCAAACGTTTGCACAATATTTCGCTCTAACTTGGTTGCAAGTTACAGATTCGTAAAATGTTTCATTAAGGAGGAAGGTTATGAGTAAAGTAAGAAAAATGACAGCGCTATTGTTGGCAGCGGCTATGTTGGCTGGATTGACAGCTTGTGGGGGAAATACAGACAGTGCTGAAACAACAGATTCTGCAGCAGCGGAAGAGACGACGAGTGATGCTGCAGAAAACGCGGAT
>DWUT01000227.1 GCA_019120615.1 Candidatus Mediterraneibacter norfolkensis | reverse complement strand
GTAACGCCCACTGCCATTCCCTCAGGGATATTATGGAGCGTCACTGCAAGGACAAGCATGGTTGTTTTTTTTAAATGGGAGGGCATTCCCTCCGGCTTCTCTTCCGTAAAATGAAGATGAGGCGTCAGTGTGTCAAGGATGAGCAGGAAGCCCATTCCCAGAAGAAAGCCTGCCGCCGCGGGGATCCATGCGATCCCTCCCGCCTCCTCCGACATATCGATCGCCGGGATAAGCAGGGACCATACAGATGCCGCGATCATCACTCCTGACGCGAATCCCAGAAGAAGCTTCTGAAGTTTCTGGTTCATCTCCTTTTTCATAAAAAATACCATTGCCGCCCCCAGGGCAGTTCCTGCAAATGGTATCAGGATCCCGAATAATATGTTTTTATCCATCTTTTCTCTCCCTCTGATGCCCCCCTCGAAGCAGTATGCATGGCTGCAGACCGCTTTTACTGGAAAGGGACTTCTTTTATTGTTCATTTTTTACCGCTGCTCTTATGATATGCATCAGAGGGAGTTTTTGTCAACGATTCTCCGCCAGTTCTTTTCCCGCGGCGCGGCATTCTTCCAGCGTCTCCTCGTCAGGAGCCTCATTGGCGATAATCCCTTCTTCCCTGACGAGCACTGCTCCGGCTTCCTTCATGCGCTGTGCCCAGTCTCTCATCCACTCTCCGTCTCCCCACCCGTAGGATCCGAAAAGAAGGATCTTTTTTCCAGATACCAGAGGTTCCAGCTCCGCAACGAAAGGTTCCATTTCGGACTCCTCCAGCTGCTCCGCGCCCATAGACGGGCAGCCCAGGGCAAATGACTCCTCCCCCGAAAGTGCTCCGGCGTCAGCTTCCGATACTTCTATCACCGCAGCATCAGCGCCCGCTTTCCGGATTCCTTCTGCGACAGCCTCCGCCATTGCCTGAGTGTTTCCTGTTCCGCTCCAGTAAACTACTGATATACTCATCTTATTCTCCTCCGTTTTCATTCCGGCCTCTGCCGGTGTTTCTTTCTGCGGTCCTTTTATCCCGCTGTCCTGCCCCGCATCTACTGAGCAATCTCCCGAATGCTCTTTCCGGTCAGAAATTCATTCACCGCGCAGTCTTTTGCACGGTCATATCTATTGAAGATCATTTTCGCAGCCGGAACATTGCCGTACACCTTCCAGTACCCGGTCATAAGAGCCCCTTTTCCCCTGTTCCGTATAAAGCCTATGACGTCTCCCGCCGGATAACCGAGAAAAGCCCCGATCTCATGCGGGAATCCTATTCCCTGCTCCGCGCATTCCTCTACCCTGTGCGCCAGTCTTTCCAGCATCTCCTCCAGATTCATGGAACTGTATCCATATTCACGGATCAAAGATCGCACCTCCGGTCTGTTCAGGTATGCTTCCAGTTCTTTCGGGCGGTAAAAAAGGACAAGGCATCTGCCCCCGGATTCTGAAAGCCGGTGATACTCTATGCCCAGACCATCAAGGAGTTCTCCCAGCGATGTGTAGAGCTGCGAATCCACGGTTATGACACAGGATACTTTCAACCCTTTCAGAAACGGCGCGCACTGAAGTACGACCTGAAACCCGAGGCGTATCCGTCCGTCACTGTTTTTTAAGAAATAAGACAATACTTCTGCCGGCATTGCTCCCTCCTTTTATTTTGAGAATGATTTTCAACTGCTAAAAATACTATCATATCATGATACTTTTTTCAATACAGTTTTTGATAACATTTCTCAAAATTTATTTTTTGTTTTTTATCCTTTTTTTAGTTGTTCCCCACATTGCTTTAGTGTATAATGGATTTAAGATATTTGAGAGGTGAGAATTCTCAAACAATACATACATAAAGGAGAGATTCGCCATGGTAAACTTAATTACAGGCCCAAGAGGCAGCGGAAAAACACAGCAAATGATCGAACTTGCAAATGAGAAGGTGAAAACTTCCAACGGTAACGTAGTATTTATCAAAAAGAGCCACAAAGATACATACACGGTAGACTTTAATATCCGTGCGATCCGGATGGCTGATTATCCAGATATCCTTACACTCGAAGAATTCGTCGGGTTTCTTTACGGCATGGTGGCAGGCAACCATGATATCGATACGATCTTTATCGACAGCGTGTTAAAACAGGCTAATATCACACTGGAAAGCCTTCCGGCATTTCTCCAGAAACTGAGCAAGATTTCCAATGAAAACAATATTGATTTCTACCTCAGCATCGGCGCTGAGAAGAAAGATATACCGGATATAGATTCTTCTGACTATAATGTGATCAGTTAGATGAAAACAGGGCCCTGCCCTAACAAAAAGCTGCCGGTTTCAGCATTCTTTGCTGAAACCGGCAGCTTTTAAGTTTTTATTCTCTTTTTTCTGATACACGTCACTGCTCTTCCATACCGTCATCGCCGGTGCCGTTCTCGGATTTCCCGACACCGTTCAGAGACAGGACCGTGTTGCTCTGATTTCCTTCTTTGTATTCGATCGTCACTTCGTCCCCGACGTCAAACCGGATAATGTCAATAAAATCCACGACCGGAATATCAAAGATCTCATCTGATCCCTCCAGCATGATATAATAATGAGAATTTCCTTCGATGACCCCCTGCGCGATCTTCGTGATCGGCGCTGTAACAGTCCGGATCTCTCTCGTATCCTCCGCGGTCTCTTTTATACCATTCTCATACATCAGATCCGTATAGGCTTCCTCACACTTGCTGACCGTATCTCCGGTTGCAACGATCTGATATTTCTGAACATTGACCATGGCGTACATCTTCACAAGTCCCGCATCGTCTTTCAGAGCGATAAAATACGTTGGTTCCCCGGAAATATTTAAAAGCAGCGGGAACGTGGCAGTATAATGCAGATTCTGCACCTGCCCTTCCGCTGAAGACATGGCCGAAGCTTCTGTGGCGCCTTCCACCTCGTAGAACCTTGTCTCCATTGTTCTCTGGTTCATGAGCACAAATCCTACATTGGACTGATCACCACTCACTGACGTCACGCCCGTATAGACCCAGACATCGTCATCGATCGCCAGATAATTATACCCTTCCGTTGTCTCCAGACAGTCCTTCTGGCCCAGTACACTGTTGAGGAATCCATGTTTCAGCGTCCCATAATAATCATAGAGCTGCACAAGAAGATCCGCGGAATAAGCTCTGTCGATCCACTGGGGCGCATCCTCTACGGCATAGTCCTGTGTTTCGCCTGTGATCGCATTACACAGCACCACTCTTCCGATAGTAACTCCGCCAAAGAGCCCGATATTGTACTTTCTTACCGGACAGATCCAGTAGGGCACTCCTTCCTCATCCACCTCAAAGCTCAGGTCGTTAAAAATATAGGTCGGATATCGAAATCTAAGATGCCGGTAGATGTTCCGGTTAAAATGATCGCTGGCGGTATATTTCATCCCGTCATCCAGCTTTACCAGCTCCGTATCCTGCGTCGCCATATCGATCATAATGTAGGCGGGTATTCCCTCGCTCTGATTGGTAAACCATTTGATCAGGCTGGCATATCTTAAAGGAGATACACGGACCGGCCGGTCATTATAATTGATCTGGGAGTAAAGTCCATCCACCTCAAACTGTGACACCATATCAACCATGCTCCCCATCTTCCTGTTTCCCAGAAGGGTTGCTGAATCACGGTCGAGGAGAGGGATCTGATCAAAGGACAGCTCCTCGATATCTGTCGTAAACTCTCCGTTTTCCACAGTCATAAGCTGCTGATATTTTTTTGCGTTGACGACCGGGGACGAAAGCAGGGTCCCCGCGAGATATACGATGACCACTGCTGCCAGAAGTCCCAGGATCACTCTCAGTCCTTTTGACTCCTTCAGCTCGTACCTGTCCAGATTCTTTTTGCGGACAAAGAGCAGCGCAGCCAGAATGATCAGGATGACGAGAAACACCCAAAACTCCGTAGCATGGATATTGATCGCCGGCAGCGCTGTATAGTAATAGATCCCCAGCACAAGGATCACCAGGACTGCGATGAGCAGTTTTGTCTTTAACTTTTTCATCCATTTTCCCTTTCTCAAAATCTTCTGCGCCACAGATCCGGTGAAAACATCAGAAGATATGGGATGATTTCAAGACGTCCCACCAGCATGTCAAAACAGAAGACGATCTTTGACAGGGGAGAGAACATATGGAAGTTCTCCACCGGTCCCACCTTTGAGATTCCCGGTCCCACATTATTTATTGTTGTCAGAACTCCGCTGAATGATGTGGCAAAATCAAAATTATCTACAGATACGATCAGAACGGATGCGATCAGGATAAAGATATATGCCGCAAAATACACATTGATGCCTCTGAGCGTATCCGCTCCCACTCTCTTCCCATTCAGCTTGATCACCGTCACCGCATTGGGATGAAGGATCTTCCGAATCTCCTGACGGATGGATTTGCACAGCACCACAAACCTGCACACTTTGATACCGCCTCCGGTGGATCCGGCACAGGCGCCGATGAACATAATCGCCAGCAGGACCGTTTTCGACAGTTCCGGCCAGAGTTCATAATCTGCCGTATAGAAACCTGTCGTTGTAATCACCGACGCGACCTGAAACGATGCGTAGCGAAATGCGTGGAGTACGTTTCCGTATATGTTCAGGATATTTATGGTGATCACCGCGACAGAAGCCGCGATGACTCCCAGATATGCCCTCAGTTCTTCATTTTTCAGAACACTCTTCCAGTCCTTCATCAGGAGCAGGAAATACAGGTTGAAGTTGACTCCGAACAAGATCATAAACACGGTGATCACACCGTCTATATACGCACTGTCATAGAAACTTACGCTTGCATTCCTGTTTGAAAATCCTCCTGTCCCGGCAGTACTGAATGAATGAACCAGGGCATCGTACAGATTCATCCCACCGAACATAAGGAGGATCACCTCCACTGCCGTCAGAGCAAAATACATGCCGTAAAGGATCTTAGCCGTCTCTCTCGCCTTGGGCACCAGTTTATCCGCTTCCGGTCCCGGCATCTCCGCCCTCATCAGGGGCATGGAGTTATCATCGTCAAGGGAAGTAATCATCATAACAAAGACAAGCACTCCCATTCCTCCAATCCAGTGAGTGAGGCATCGCCAGAAATTAATCCCCATCGGAAGGCTCTCAATATCCTGAAGAATCGTAGATCCCGTCGTAGTAAAACCGGATACCGTCTCAAAAAACGCATCAATATAATTCGGGATACTCCCGGTGATATAAAAAGGCAGCGCCCCGAAAAGGGACCACAGGATCCATGCAAGCCCCACGATCACAAAGCCTTCCTTGCCGTAGATCTTCGTGTTCTTCGGCCTCTTTCTTCCAAGGATCAGAAAAATGATCCCCAGCACCGCCCCCACGATCAGAAAGGAAACTCCGCTCTTCTCACCATATATAAGTGATACCAGGGCGGGGATCAGAAGGACCGCTCCCTCCACCCCGAGCATCTTCCCCAGAATGTAAACTATCATTTTCTTATTCATTGTTCCGCACCTACATCAGTATGTCTTCCAAATCTTCTATTCCCTTCTCCATGGTGACAACGATCACACTGTCGCCCACCTGCATATAATCATCTCCGCCTGGGATGATGATCTGATGTTTTCTCGCGATACATGCAATCAGGTTGTTTGACTTCAGGGACAGATCCTTCAGTGGGATTCCCGTATACCGCGTCTCTGACTTGATGATAAATTCCAGAGCTTCCACCTGCTCATCCACAAGCTGATACATGGTCTCTATATTGGCGCTTGCCTGAGAATTCTTTCTTGCTCTCACATAACTCAGGATCGCATCCGCCGTTGCCGTCTTTGCGGAAACAATACTGTCAATCCCGAATTCTTCCACCATGCGTGCCCGCCTGTCTTCATTGACCTTTGCTATGATCTTATCGATCCCCTGGCTCTTCGCAAAAAGCGCCGTGATGATATTTTCCTCATCCATACCGGTCAGCGCAACAAATGCGTCAGCCTCATCCACGCCTTCTTCGATGAGCAGATCGTGATCTGTCGCATCTCCGTTGATGATCGTGGCCTTCGGAAGGAGTTCGCACAGTTCCTCACACCTTGTCTCATCCTTCTCGATAATCTTCACCTGCATCCCCAGAGAACAGAGCTGAACGGAAAGATAATAGGCTACTCTTCCTCCGCCGCAGATAATGACCTTCCGGATTTTTTCACGATGTCTGCCGAGCACTTTAAAGAACAGCTCCACCTCTCTGTGTGAGGCAGCGATATGTAATCTGTCTCCTTCGCGGATCACGTAATCTCCGTCCGGGATGATAACATTATCGCAGTGTTCTGCCGCACAGACAAGGATCTTGATCTGAAATTTGTTGTACATATCTGCAAGAGACATCCCCACAAGACGGCTTCCCTTTAAGATCGGGAATTCAATCAGTTCCACTCTTCCCTTTACAAATGTCTCGATCTTGCTCGCATCCGGGAACAGAAGCAGCCTGCTGATCTCATCTGCCACGATCAGCTCTGGATTTACCGCCATACTCAAATGCAGATCCTCTTTGAGAAGTCCGATCTGTTTAAAATACACAGGATTTCTCACACGGGCGATCGTATGCTTTGCCCCAAGTTTTTTCGCAATAAGACAGCTGAGCATATTGCACTCGTCAGCCGACGTACATGCAATCACAAGATCCGCATGAGGCACATCCGCCTCCTTCTGCACATCCGCGCTCGCCCCGTCACCTGTCACACATGCGATATCCAACCTGTCCACGGCAAACCGCATCTTTTTCTCATTGTTATCGATCATCACTACGTCATAGTTCTCGACGGAAAGCTGTTTTGCAAGTTTGTACC
>DWUT01000226.1 GCA_019120615.1 Candidatus Mediterraneibacter norfolkensis | reverse complement strand
AGGGTTCAGTCCCTCTGTCGAAGGACTAACCGCCTACCGTTCTCTGGCAGTGCCTGATTGTATTTTACCAGAACAAACATTCGATATCAAGCAAAATATCTGATATTCCATGATAACCATAATGAAGCATCCCAAGATCAGTCAACTGTACCCTTACTTTTCTCTCTGCTGATATTTTTCACCACATCCGCCATCAGCAATATCCCCGCCTGTAGCCCAATCTCCATATACACACTCGCCGTCTCACTGCTTACTTCATTACACAGATCCAACAGCTCCGAAGTCTTACTCTTATCATATTTTTCTACTGCCTTCTCAAACCTTATATACGGTTCATCCAGACGCTCCTCATAGCTCCTGTCATCTTCATCCGGTCCCAGCCCAAACAAAAGATAATCTGCTATTCCCCGTATTGTTGCCCTTTCAAATATTTTATCAACGTACATTCTCTGCCCCATCCTTTCCTTATAGCGAAACTTTTCGTTATTACGAAACATTATAATCTGAATACTACATACAATCAAGATACATTTCTTTATTACGAATTTTCAGGAGTAGTTCAGATATGCAGAAGATCAGACCTGACATGGATATCGGCCATAATATCCAACGCCTAAGACGAAATGCAAATATGACACAGGAGCAGGTTGTTGCTCACTTACAGCTTATGGGAATTGAAATCTCAAAAAGCACTTACGCCAAACTGGAGACCAACCGGATGAATATAAAGGTCAGTGAACTTGTAGCACTCAGCAAGATTTTTGATGCTGATATTGCCGAATTCTTTTCCGGATTACTTTAATCATTTACGCCAAATTACGCAATTACAGCCGGAACTGTCAATGTCCTTTCCAAGCTTCTGATCATTGACTGTTCCGGCTGATTTTCTAAAGGCAATCTCTATTATAACTTCGTTTTCGCTCTTTCCTCTGTTGCTGTGCTGCTTCTCGTTTCTTTTCTTCTAAACGCTCATGAATACTTCTCTTTTTTGTCTGCTCCGGTCTGTTTGCTCGGATTACCAGATACATTTTCTCCGACGGCTTCATTGCCTGATCCCATGCATTCTGCTGTTTTCGTACCTTGTCCAGTTCTCTCTTTGCAGCTTTGTAAGCTTTCTTCACTTCCAGTGCATTTTCATATCCATTCATCCGTGGTATCTGACTTAAGGTATCCTTTGACTTACTCAGCTCTCGCTGCTTCCCGGCAATTTTCTGTTCCAACTCCTTCTTTTCCTTTCCATGAAACCACTTCTTCTGCACTTCCTTCAGTTCCTTTTCCAGTTTGATCTTCGCCTGTTCAATGGCATAGATCCTTTGCTCCGTTTTCTTCATCTTCCGCAGGATATTATCAAGTTTCATGACTTCCGCTTCCTGTCTTTCTGAACTTGGTCTTTCTCCTCTGGCCATAGGCGGGAGAGGCTCCGGTGTCACATCGATCCTCAGATCATGACTGAGCAGCGGATTCCCATTTTCGTCAAATTCCGCATTTCTGGTTTCTTTGATATACTGGATAAAACCTCTCAGCTTCCCGATTGCTGTCTGCAGGATCTTCCTGAACAGATCCGGTTTCCAGCCCTCGCTGCGGATAGATTCGGCAACAGGTTCAACTATATCTGTTTTCTTCGTCATGAAAAGTTCTTCTTCCGTAACGCCCTCCACCACAGCCCGGTCCACCATGTTATTCCATTCCTGCCGGAGATAATTGTCAATCCGGATTTCCTTTTCTTTTGGATTGATCTTCCCGATCTTTCTGGTCGGAAGATACGGGCTGTTCTTATCAAACACCTTCAGTTTCTCTGTCGGATCCTTTACCAGATCATTGATGATCTCCGTATAAAAATATTTCATATCCTCTGTGAATTTCTTCGACTTGAACTCAGGATTCTTCGGCTTAAAATAATGTTTTTCATAGACTCCCCCTTTTTTAATGATCTTACACCCGGGGCGAACCCCTCCACTCTCATCCAGTATCTCTTTCTTCGTCCGGACATGTTTCCCGTTTTCATCGTAGAACATATTTCTCGAAGCGATCTTCTCTTCCGGCATTTCGAATGCCTGCCTTTCCGAAAAAATCAGATGGATATGGAGGTTCGTTTTCCTTTTATTGTGATGAAGGGCACTTGCCACTGCCACGCCATATTTTTCCACAAACTTCGCCGAGAAATATTTCAGCAATATATCATGATCGTATCCGATCAGGCTGGGCGGCAGCATGATGATCAGCTCTCTGGCTTCGATACATTTTCCTTTCGTCCCACTCCTGATAAAGTCTGCCTGATTTTCTTTCGACAGGTATCGCCAGAACTTCGGATCCACATTGCTGTAGGTGGCATACAGATTTTCCTGTCTCTTGGGATCCGAAATATAACGTACCCTGCCCCTGACGTGTGGCAGTTTGACCGTCTGAATAAAACAATTCTTTCCATTTGCCATAAATCTCCTTTCCGGCGGTAGTACGTCAGATCAGCCCGCTGTTTACAGCGCCAATCCGCCCTGCAGGGGCTTCCGAAGGATCCCTTTAGGAACTGCCAGGGGCAGTTTCTTAAGGGGAAGAGCTCGATGCAGTCGCGAAATACACAGAACATAGACTGTCAGGTCTGTGCGATGGGTGTATTTCGCTCTCAATCGCCGAGGGCTGATTTCCCGGCGTACCCGCCTAATATTTTGTGCCCGTATCCGGGCTTTTCTTCTTCTGAAGATTTTAACTTTCAAAGTTTTTCTCCTCCTGTTTACGACTTCCTGTTTACAGATTTCACTGTGTTCTGTAAACGAATCTTTGTAAACAAGTCGCAAAACATTTTAAAAGTTATCTTTTACTCAAAGGGCAGCTTTGCATCTTCATCTACTTTTACAAAACCGTCCCTGTCTTTTTTCGGATGGATCCATTTCCAGGAGCGTTGGATTCCCAGCCCGCCGGGGAACCGATGAGTCCCGTGTTTCTCCCAGCCTTTGATCTCATTGTCCATCAGATCTCCGATTTCTTTTGACTGCCATTTTGGAACCATCCCTTCCTGATGAAAAACTTCCTGATAAATGATGGTAGAACATACATAATCTTCTTCGCAACGATCCAGAAATGCCTGGATCATCCCGGTCTGGGTGTCTTCCGGCATGAAGTCCTTTTGCAGAGATTTCACATATCCTTCCATATCCGGAGAAAATGTCAGGAGGAATCCACCGCTGCGGTAGATCTCCATAGCCTCCGCCCATGCCTGGATGATGTACTCTCTGGAGGCTTTCTCATCCCGGTATATGGCAGTCTCCGCTTTCTCCGGGCAGACTTTTACCGGCCCGAACCGACGATTTCCCGTCCGGTCAAAAGGCAGAAAGGCAAGATCGTTGGAGGTACCGCAGAATACACACTGGCGGTAACGATCTTCCGCCCTTCTCTCATAGGGAATCCGGTAAGTATCCTTCTGTCTGCTCAGAAAAGATTTGGTCTCCTCAATGCTTTTGGCATTCGCCACCGCATTCATTTCTGACATTTCCACGATCCAGTGTCCCTGAAGATATTCATATACCTTCTTATCGTCCAAGCGCTTCACGTCATCAGTGAACCATTCATCTTTTATCGCCAGATATTTGAAGAAAGTCGATTTTCCGGTTCCCTGACCGCCCACAAGACAGAGCATGATATCGTACTTTTTCCCGGGCTCATACAGGCGGCTGATGGCCGCCAGCATGTGCATCTTCATAACCTCCCCGGAATATTCCGGATCCTCCGCCCCGAAGAAATGAGTCAGCATCCCGGCAATCCTCGGCCTGCCGTCCCACTTCAGGCTTTCCAACAGGTCAATGATCGGATGGAAACTGTTATCGTTGGCTACAATATCTATCGCCTTGGCGATCACCCGGTCGCTTGTCAGCCCGTAATTCTTTTCCAAATACAAGGACAGGTTGTTCATATCCGTATCTGTCATCTGGACGCCCCTTCGCTTCCATGGCACCTTTTTCTTAATGTCGATCTGACAGGTCATCTCATTCCTGCATACAGCTCCCCGCAGACAGGGATCATGTTCCAGAACATATTTGCAGTTCTGGATAGTCTGCCGGATCCTGCCTTTCTCCGTCACTTCCAGATTGTCCCGGATCTCTTCCGGTGTCAGCATTTCCTGCTCTACAATATGCTCTAATTTCTTCAACGACTCCTCGCTGATATTCTTCCATTCGCCGCTCAATCTTCTCCACCTCCTTCCGTTTGTAAATGAAAAATTCCGCTATTTCCTCTCCATCACCGGACAGAAGAATATCCAGATAATCATTAATCTTCCTCTCATTATCCAGTGCTTCCCGAAAGCGTTCCTGCTCAAAAGGATCTGGCTCAGACCCGTAAAACTGTTTCCAGAACCGAATCCATGACAGATAGTCAGTCAAAACCTTTACGGCATGATTTTTCCAGGTTGTAACCTTGCTTTTTACCGAAAAATGATACCGACTTTGTACCATTGAAGGCTTCCTGTTTCCGAACTTCTTTTGAGTGCTTTTGTGCTTTTCCAATTTAATCGGAAGTCCGAAGTCTTCAATCAGTTTTCTGGCTGCATCAAACTGAGAGCTTCCAAAGAGTCTGGCAGTAAAATCTATCACATCTCCTTTGGCTCCACAGGCAAAACAGAAATAGTTCTGATCGATCTTCATACTTGGATGCCGATCATCATGAAACGGACAACATGCCCTTTTGTTCCTGTTGATCTTGATTCCATACTGTTCTGCCGCCTTACCAGCCGAAACAAATGTCTTGATTTCCTGAAATATGTTCACGTATAGCCTCCTTCTTTGAAATTTTCGATTGTATTCCGCAGAAGTCTTTGCTATACTTTATTTGCGAGACAGAGCATATCATTGACTCTGCGGAATTTAGTCCTTGCCAAACTATGCAAGGGCTTTTTCTTTTCTTACATCATGGAAATACCCTGTTTCTTCCCAGACTTTCCGATCCGGGCAGTAATAGCTGAACTCATTTGAGTTTTCCATCTTCATTGCAACGCCGAATTTAAAAATTCCCTGCCGGATCCCGAGCCGGATATAATGCGGATCCTTGCCGATCGCCTGTGCAATTTCCTTAATCGGAACATTTCTTCCCGTAAAGGGCGGGAGTTCAACATACAATTTGTTTTCCATTCACATCACCTCCTTCTCTTGGCTGTATTCCTCATAGTTTCCTACTCCAATAATTCCTGCATATCGATATCAAGCGCCTGTGACAGCTTATACGCCACCTGTGGAGAACAGCTTTTTCCTGCTTTGATGCAGGATATGGTCTGTCTTGACACAGCGCTTTTATACGCAAGTTCTTTAATGGTCAGGTTTTTCTTTCCCATTAAAATCTGCATTTTTAATGCATTAACCCTCATACTATCACCTCCATTTTTCAAAATATGAATTATTAGTTTGCATTTCATTATATGCATTAGAAATACATATGTCAAGATATATTTTTATAAATACGCACTTGCAATTCGTATTTCTGTGTGTTAATATGGATGAAAGAGAGGTGAAATCAATCATGAAATATGACACAAAACAGATTGGACTTAGAATCCGAACTGCCAGGAAACAAAAAGGCATGAATCAGACGCAGTTGGCAAATGCACTTGGCAAATCACTTCGCACGATCCAGAAATACGAAAGTGGTGAAATAGAAGTATCTATTGCCATGATCAATGAACTTGCCGGATTGCTCGATACTACTTCTACCTATCTGATCGGATACGAAACCGATAGCAGACCACTGACATATATGTCAGATGTTATGAAGTTTTTCTTTGAGCTCGATCAAATTCAGGAGCTGGGCTTTCGTATAGATGTAAAACGCCCGCCTGAGCACAATAACTGGGAGTGTTCTATTACATTTAATGGTAAAGACATGTCGGCATCAGAAAACGCAGATATGTGCCTGTTTTTAGAAGAATTTAACGAAAACAGAGAAGAATATGCCTCTTACCAGCACACTGCAAAATCCTATCAGGACTGGAAAGATAAGACATTAGCCTACTATTCCACTATCCCATTATCAGAGAAAGAGCAGGAAGAACTTTCAGATGAGGAACGTATAAAACGAAGAAATGCTATTTTAAACAAACAGTTTGGAGAATAAGTCTCGCCGAAAGAAAGGAGACTTAACTTTATGAAATTACCAAATGGTTATGGCAGCGTAGTAAAATTATCCGGAAAAAGAAGAAAACCATATATGGTTCGAAAGACTACCGGATATCATATTGATCCTGTAAAGGAAAAGAAAGTCGCTGACTATATTATTATCGGATATACCGCAACCAAAGCAGAAGGTCTGCAGATGCTGGCAGATTACAATCATAATCCGTATGATACCAGAGCCGCAAAAATGACTTTTTCGGAAGTATATGAAGAATGGTCTAAAAAGAAATATCCGACTGTATCAGAAAGCAACGTAAAAGGGTATTCAGCATCATACAAAGCCTGCACCATTCTTTATTCCAGAGTCTTTAAAGACCTGAAACTGGCAGACCTCCAACAGGTCATCGACACCTGCGGGAAAAATTATCCGACACTGAAAAAAATAAAGATACTGTTTAATCAGTTATATGATTTTGCTTTAAAAAATGACATCTGCAACAAAGATTATTCTTCTTTCGTTGATATCGTTCAGTACAAGGACAGAAATCCGAATAAGCACAGCAGGAATAAATTTACAAAAGATGAAATCGCCAAAATCTGGACGATGAAAGATGATAAATATTATCAGATCATCCTTATGCTTCTCTACAACGGTACACGTATTTCAGAATTTCTTTCCCTAAAAAAGGAAAACGTGCATCTGGATAAGCAATACTTTGATGTGATTGAAAGTAAAACAGAGAATGGCATCAGAAAGGTTCCGATTGCGGACAAACTTCTTCCGTTCTATAAAGGCTGGTATGAATCCTGTCCGGACTGTGAATATCTTCTGCATACAGAGGATGGTAAGCCTTTTAAGTACCGCAATTATTATGACAGCTACTGGACACCGCTTACAGAGCAGATCGGAATTAACCGGACGCCTCACTGTACCAGACATACATGCATATCCATGCTATCCGAGGCAGGCGTTCAGGACACTACTATCAAGAAAATAGTAGGGCACTCCGGAGCTATGAGCCTGACTGAAAAGGTTTATACGCATCTGGATGTACAGATACTTGTTGATGCCATAAACAGAACATTAGAGGAATAACTTTGTTGCAAACGTGTTGCAAATGCGTTACAAACGGAGCAAATTTCACTCCGTTTCACGACATTCCACAATGTTTCCGGAGAAGTGAAAAACCCCGGAAACATAAGGAGTTTCCAGGGTTTGTAAGCATTTCGATATTCTCTTTTGATTATCTCTTGGGTAACCGAGATTAACGTTTGGAGAACTGCGGAGCTCTACGAGCTGCTTTGAGTCCGTATTTCTTACGCTCTTTCATTCTCGGGTCACGAGTCAGGAATCCTGCGCTCTTGAGCACCGGTCTGTAGTCAGCGTCTGCCTCAAGAAGAGCTCTTGAGATACCGTGGCGGATTGCTCCAGCCTGTCCTGTGTAACCGCCGCCATGTACGTTTACGATTACATCGAACTTGTCTGTTGTGCCTGTCGCAACGAGCGGCTGGCGAACGATAACCTTCAGAGTCTCAAGTCCAAGGTACTCGTCGATGTCTCTTTTATTTATTGTGATCTTACCTGTTCCAGGTACAAGATATACTCTTGCTACTGATT
>DWUT01000225.1 GCA_019120615.1 Candidatus Mediterraneibacter norfolkensis | reverse complement strand
CCCCGGGTTTCCTCCTCTGCCAAATGATCTTCATCTTCCGTCTCCTTTATCTCAGGATCATCCTGTTCTTCGTCTGGTCTCTCATCTGATCTGCTGACCATTATCTGGTCTGATATATCAGGCTCATCTGTGCCGGTATTCTGTGATATGACCGGCGGTGTTTCCTCCCTTGAAGCCTGATACTCTGCAATCAGGAAAAAGCCAAACAGAATGACTCCTGCTAGAAAGATCATTACGCCAAATACTGCCGCAGCCTTAATTAAAGCACTCTGTTTTCCTGTTTTTCTCTGTTTTTTCGGTTTAGTCTCATCTGTCTGTTTCTCTTGTTCAGATAATACTTCTGGGTAAAATTCCTGGGTATCAAAGACTCGTTCTTCGGATCCAAAACCGAGAAGATCAGAAATATCCTCATCCACCATCTCCTCGACATTGTTCCTGTCTTCCTTTTGCAATTCCTCCCGATTGCTCCGCATCTCCTGCTGTACTGTCCGTGCCTGCGGTTTCCCGTGTTCCGGAAGCGGCCGCTCTCGACTGTGGACTTTCCTTTTCCCGAAAGGTCTCCACCGTTTCTTTTGATGGAGAGAAAGATATTTCTGGAACTCATCTTCCGTCGCCAAGATAGCTTTTACATGTTCAGATAAATGACGTGCCAGATATATATTTTCTATTATTTTTATCGATTTTGCAACGTACCGGTATTTCTGAATCACTTCATCATCCGAGTCAGATTCTTCAATGTATTCCAGGAAACCCTGCATTTTTTGTTCGTCTACCACTTCCAGGGTATCCAGGATGTCTGCTGCAGTTGTGATCTGATAATATTCCCTGCAGATCTTCCTCGTTCTTGGATACAGGATCAGATTCATGATGTTTGCTGCTGTGGCATCCTCCTCATACAACGCGTTCAAGATCCCCGCCGTATACAGTATCTTCATATACTGGTTGGCCCTGTGTGACTTGCTCAACGAAACAATAATATTCAGGTTATAGTCATCCATCAGTTCTGCAAGTTCTTCCGCTGTATATGGATAACTGCTCTGCATGGATTCCTGAAGGAGCACAATCCTAAATTCCGGATGTTCTGCGATATACTGTCTTATCCCAGCTTTCCGGTAACGGCTTACACATACCGCTTCATACCCGGCTTCCTCCGCTTTTTCAGTCAGAGCATTCCTGATATCGTCCTCGCCCTTTCCTGCAAGCCCGCACAGGATGTAAAGTTTTTCCCTGTTATCCGCCATAACCATGCCTCCTACTGCTCGATCGTAGCCAGGACCGTGCACTCCGATATTTTCCATCCATCTGTGTATGTCAATACGAGTTTGAGGAACTGATGGTTTCGGAAATCTCCCATTTCGGACAGGGAATACTCAACATCAGCTATGGCTTCCACCTGCGGGCTGTCTGAGACTTTGTAATAGCAGGTAACGCTGTCCAACTTTGATGTCATTTTTATCGGCGCCCCATCGGTTGCCTCCGGATCCTGCATCGGCACTAATACCTCATAAGCTTCCGGAGTCATATACTCTTCTGCCCCCTCATAAAACGGACGCTCACTGGTATCATATGTGTAGATCACCTCTGCAAACTGCTGTATTGTCTCACCCGGTGACAGGATCTCCTGCTCTTCCTTTACTGGATTTTGTTCCTGATTCTCTTCCGGCTCCATCACTGCATTGATCATAAGGGAAGCCGGGATTGCCAAAAGCACGAAAACTATCGCTACAAACACGAAAAACAATCGCTTTTTACTCATAATTTCCTCCTTTTATATCACTACATCCGTCCGAAACTGACAAAATGTTCTCTATAATACCCTGTAAAATCCGAAAACTGGCATTTGGTACCGCCTGCATGGAAAAATTGATTGTTACCTGTGTATACACCGACGTGGGTAATATACGCTCCTGCATTGTACGTTCCGGTAAAAAAGATCAAATCCCCTGGTCTGGCTTCGCTTTCCGGTATATGTTTACAGGCATTATACTGGGCCTGCGCATTCCGGGGAATTGTGATTCCGGCAGCCTGGTATATTTTTTTCGACATGGCAGAGCAGTCGATCCCTGCTTTTGTTTCCCCGCCAAAATGATAAGGAACATTTTCATATTCTTTCATAATGGCATACATTGCTTCATATCCTTCTCCAGCTGCAGCAGAGTCAAAATTCATATGCGAATATACATGCTCCACATACTTCACATCCCCATAACTGCTCCATCCATATCTGGATGCCATAGAAGCGGAATACTGCCTTGCCAGCTCCTCCGAATGCTTCCCGCCATTTTCGGCTATAAATGATATATATCCTCCGCCGAAGTTATAGGACTGGATCACAGTCTCCCTGTCAACCCCGGCGGCTTCACCGGACCGGACCAGTGATGCCAGATATTTCACACCCTGGCGGATGCTCACCTCCGGATCATCGATCGCGTTAGGCGACATCCCGGCACTTTCCGAACACTGCATGATATCAGGGGTCTGCTCGGCATTTCCTCCTGACTCCTGCATGATCATCGCAAGTATGAGGTCGACATATTCCGGTATTCCATATTCTTCTGCATAATGCTCGACAAGGGACCTCCATTGTTCCACTATGGG
>DWUT01000021.1 GCA_019120615.1 Candidatus Mediterraneibacter norfolkensis | reverse complement strand
GGATAATTGAGTATTATCCTTTTATAGTAATATACCATATAAAAACAGCATTTTACCATTAATATCCATTTTCTGTTTTTATATAAAGCGATTTCAGCATTTAAGCAATCCACTAATTTTCCTAATAATAGATACTAACTTTAATACTATAAATTTAAGCCAAAACTTCATGATATTATCTATCGTTAGTTGACTCTACAATAAAAAAAGTATAGTTGCTTTCAAAGCTCTCTTTATATAAAACTCAAAAAAACAAGCAATAACTAATACTACTTTTCAAATAGTATAGCTATTACCTGTTCTCAAATTTCACCACAAAATAATTATATCACAATCTCCTTATTAATCAATAACCCTAACCCTGAAAACTAGAATCGCATGCATTTAACACAAAACACACTTTTATATATTTTTGTTAACCATGTTCTTCTTTTGTATTTTTTCATACAGTATCAACATAAAACACACGGATTTAGCTTAGTACAATTTATGGCCAGAAGATGACCGATCCCGTTTTTCTGATACAGTTTCTTCATCTCCTCATCCAGTCCGCTCTTCTCTCCCAGCAGGATCGCGCTCATGGTGTTTCCGTAATATTCTCCCAGGTATTCCGTGAGCATCTCTTTCCAGCGGGTACGGAGTCGTGCCAGGAACTCTTTTATCTCGTCTGTATCAGCTGATCTTACCGTGACCTTTTCCGCCCAGACGAGTACATGCACCCCCTGCCTCTGATAGTAGGCTTTCTGATCAAAAGTCCCGGGATTGCGCGCCCGGTCAAAAAGAGAGACTTCTCCCTCCACCTGTATCACATTTCCCATATTCACTTTTGTCTCGATCTCATCAGGATTGATATAAACCAGAAGTTTCGGTTCACTGATTTGCTGCCCGAGGGCAGATACGGCATTATCGTCAAGACGGACTGCCGTGACTTTTTCTTTTTCTTCGATCCTGCTGACTGTTCCGGTAAGAGTGACCGGCGTCCCTTCAGACACCACAGATTCCAGAGCGGAGGGCTTCAGATCCCCCGCACTCTGAAATATACACACTCTTGCCGCCTGCACGGCCAGGAACAAGATACACGCCGTGCATAAAGGCCGTTTTATCATTCTTCATCTTCTGCTGCTTCGACCCAATCCATGTCTTCCTGCAGAGGCTGGGACAGATCCACAGTCTCCATATAGCTTGCGTTTGTCTCCCCGTTGATGGTGATCTGCACCCTCACTGCATCCGTGCCCTCAACGAGTGAATTGACGATCGAGTAGACTGTGATCTCCGGATACACATCATACGCCGCCGTCAGAAATGTACTGTCAAAATTGACATAGCATATCCCGTCTTTTGTCGTCACGCTCAGAAGATTCGTATTCGGATTGATCGTCGGATATGCCTCCGTTCCCGAGGGTCCCTGGATCAGTTTTTCCACGATCAGCTTCTCTTTGGAAACATTGCTGCTGTACCGGACGTCCATCTCCTGCTCCACAAGTCCGTCCCCAGCCTTGTTTGCAAAATAAAGGTGGAGAGTATCCGTCTGATACGAACTGGGTGAGGATCCTGTATTCTCCACAAAGTCATCCTTGTTCATCAGACCGATGATATTCCCATCACTGTCCCTGAGTGGCTCAGAATCTACTGTGAACATGATCCCGTCTATCCCCTCGATCCGGAGAAGGGACTGGACCACCGCCGCTCTCACAAGCTTTTCCTCCAGCTTCTCGATCTGCAGATATGCACTGTCGAAATCCACGGAAAGGATGCTCCCTTTCAGGCTGCATCCGTTCACTTCCACATTATCCGGAATCGCCGCGGTATATTCGATCTCTTCCGCCGGCTTTTTCAGCTCTTCCAGGACACTTTCCGCAGCTTCCAGCGTATCCTCCTGGTCAATCTCATAGGAGATCTTGACCAGGTCGGTCCTGTCTGTATTCAGACAGTAAATATATGACTCACCGTCCCCCACATCGGTCCGACCGGAACATGCCGTAAGAATAAGCATGACACAGATGCAGACAAGCGGACATATTTTTCGGATTCTCTTCATTTCATCCATTCCTTCCTATGACGCCACATAGGTGAGCGGGATCCTGACTGTAAATGTGGTCCCCTCTCCCTCTGTGCTGTAGACTCTGATAGATCCCCGGTGCATGAGCACTGCATTTCGCGCGATGGCGAGTCCAAGTCCGGTACCGCCGATCTCTCTCGAATGGGACTTGTCCACACGGTAAAACCTCTCAAAAATATGCGCCTGTTCCGCCTCCGGGATCCCGATCCCCGAGTCTTCCACCTTGATATAAAAATATTTATGGTCCGCGTTCAACGAGACATGGACCCAGCCGTTGTCATGGTTATACTTGACCGCATTTTCCACCAGATTTGAGATAGCCAGGGAAAACTTTGTCTCATCAATCTCCGCAGAAACAGGCCGGAAACTCTCCATTACGATCTCTACATTCTTTTTATCGGCAATAGGCTTGAGACGTTTCAGTATCTGCTCAAGCAAATCATTGATGTTGACGGACTGGATATTGATATTCTGCCCGGTCTTGTCCATCTTCACGAGAGAGAGAAGATCCGTGATGATCTGATTCTCCCGGTCGATCTCCTTTGCGATATCGCCCATGAATTCCTGATACATTTCCACCGGGACATTATCCTGCTCCAGTAGAGAATCTGCCAGGACTTTCATGGAAGTCATAGGTGTCTTCAGCTCATGGGATACATTTGACACAAATTCCTCCCTGGACTCGTCAAGCTGTTTGAGCCTGCCGAGCATCTTATTAAACGATTCGCTGATCTGTCTGGTCTCTGTGAAAGTATCCTCATGCAGCACATCGTCTGTGTAGCCTTCCGTCACGCTCTCGATCGCGGTTGAGATCCTGTGCAGGGGCCTGACTACCCGGTCCGCCGCAAACACGCCCACCGCCGCAAGAAGGATCAGGATGATCCCGACCAGCGCG
>DWUT01000224.1 GCA_019120615.1 Candidatus Mediterraneibacter norfolkensis | reverse complement strand
ACGATCTGGAAACAGCTTCTGCTGTTCTTCTTCCCGATCCTGCTGGGCACCTTTTTCCAGCAGCTCTACAATACCATAGACAGTGTGATCGTGGGACAGTTTGTGGGAAAGGAGGCGCTTGCCAGCGTAGGCGGCTCCTCTGCTCAGATCGTATCTCTGGTCGTGGGATTCTTTACCGGACTCTCCTCCGGAGCCTCGGTCACTGTTGCCCAGTTCTTCGGAGCGAGGAATGTCAAAGCGGCAAACGAGGGACTCCACAATGCATACGCCATGGCAGTCGCCGGAGGGATCGTGCTTACTCTGATCGGTATCCTGACTGCCCCGGCGCTTCTCACTCTCATGCAGACGCCGGCGGATATCATGCAGGATTCCATTTTTTACCTGCGGATCTATTTTGCCGGGATCATCTTCGTCCTGGTCTATAATATGGGATCCGCTATCCTGCGCGCTACAGGAGATTCCAGACATCCGCTATACTATCTGATCGTCTGCTGTATCATCAATATCGTGCTGGATTCCCTGTTTGTCATCGTATTTCACATGGGTGTCATGGGCGCTGCGGCAGCCACTCTCATCGCACAGGCAGTAAGCGCAGTGCTGGTTACCCGCGATCTGATGAGGTCCCGGGAGATACTGAGACTCTCTCTGAGAGAAATCCGTTTTCATAGCGCCGTGCTGAAGACGCAGCTCAAACTGGGCATCCCTACCGGACTGGAGTCCGTGCTCTTCTCCATCACCAATATCGCCATCATGGCCTCCATCAACACCTTCGGAACAGACACCACCGCAGCATGGTCAGCCTACGGCAAGCTGGACTCCATCTTCTGGATGGTCAGCACTGCCTTCGGAATCTCCATCACCACCTTTGTGGGGCAGAACTTCGGCGCGGGAAAGATGGACCGGGTACGCCGCAGCACCTGGGTATGCCTGCTGATGGATCTGGCTGTATCCGGAGTGCTGGTCCTTTTCCTGATCGTGGCAAGAGTCCCTCTCTTCCGTCTGTTTACCTCAGATGGAGACGTCATCCGGATCGGATGTGATATGCTGGTATTGATCATCCCCTGGTATATCGTGTATGTTTTCATCGAGATCCTTGCGGGAGCGCTCCGTGGTATGGGCGATGTGATCGTACCGATGGTCATCACTCTGGCGGGCGTCTGCGTCTTCCGCATCATCTGGCTCGCAGTTGTAATGAAGATCTCCCCCACGATCCCGGCGATCATCTTCAGCTACCCGGTGACATGGATCGTCAGCGCGCTGGCGTTTATCGCATATTACATCTTGAGATATTTTCGAAATCGAAAAAGGGCTGTTAGATGACAGCCCTTTTTTTTATCTGATTTTCTAATCTATGAACACTGTGAGTGCAGAAGTTTCCTGACAGTTGATTTTCCGCAGAAAAATTAACCACAGCTCCCTTTACAGTTGATTTTGTCAATCGATATAATAAGTCCAGGAGGTGAGAAGAATGGGAAAGATCACTCTTGCACACACGATTTCTGAAAAACGGAGAGAAAAAGGGATAACACAGGAGCAGCTCGCAGAGTTTGTGGGGGTGACCAAAGCGTCTGTCTCCAAATGGGAGACTGGCCAGAGTCTTCCGGACCTCACACTTCTGCCCTGTCTCGCCGCATACTTTAACATCAGCGTAGATGAGCTGATCGGTTTCCGGCCCGAGATGACGCAGGATGAGATCCGGCGTTTTCACCGCGAAACAGCCGAAGCATTTACCCACAGACCATTTCGTGAAGTAATGGAAAAATGCAGGAAAACAGCAAAGGAATACTACTCCTGTTTCCCGCTGCTCTTCCAGATCAGCTCACTTATGATCAACCACTGCGGCCTTTGTGAAACTTCGGAAGAGCGGACCAGCATTCTCCAGGAAGCAAAAGAGTTTCTGACCCGGGTGAGGACTGAGAGTAATGATGTATTGCTGGCGAAACAGGCACTGTCCCTGGAGGCGTACTGCCTTATTGCTCTCTGTCATCCTGACGAAGCACTGGATCTTCTCGCACACGAGCCTTACACGTATCTTCCTTCCGAGCCACTGATCGCATCGGCCTGGCAGATGAAAGGCCGGCCTGAGAAAGCAGTATCGGTGCTTCAGGCAGGAATCTACCAGAATTTTCTCAGTCTCTTAAGCCAGATGAGTTCCTATCTGGATCTGTGCACAGACAGGCCTGATACTTTCCGGGAAACATGGAAACGAATCTGTATACTTGCGGACGTCTTTCAGGTAGAGCAGCTTAATCCCGGTGTCTTTCTGTCCACCTGTCTGAAATGCGCATATGGATTTCTGATCCAGAACGATAACACCTCCGCTCTGGATGTCCTCGAAAAATATGTACGCTGCGCATGTGGAAATATCTATCCCCTCCATCTCCATGGAGACAGATATTTCGATCAGCTTGATGACTGGCTGAGCCACTGTCTGGACCTCGGAGGGGCTCCGCCAAGAAACAATGCAGCCATCCGGCAGGATATCGTCAGTTCGGTTACGGAAAACCCGGCCTTTCTTTCTCTGAAAGATAATCCCCGGTTCTGTGCCCTGACTTTGGAGCTGTCAAAACTTACAGACCCCGGTTCACAACAAGGAGGCAGTACAGAATGAAATCCATTGTCATAAACAGCATCACAAAAATCTATCCCGGCGGAAACAGAGCAGTCAGCAGCCTTTCCCTCTCTCTGAGGCAGGGTGAAGTATTCGGTTTTCTCGGCCCCAACGGCGCCGGCAAGACAAGTACAGTAAAACTTCTGACCGGAATGCTCTTTCCCTCGGAAGGGAACTGCGAAGTGATGGGCATCGACCCGTCAGCGGAACCAGAAAAGATCCACGCCATTTCAGGCGTCGTCACCGAACACGCTCAGATGTATGATAATCTCACCGGATTGGAAAATCTTCTTTTCTACGGATCTCTTTTCGGACTGGATAGGAACTGTGCCCAAAGCAGAGGACTTGATCTTCTCCGCCAGCTCGGTCTGGAAGAAGCTGCGGATCGCAGGCTCAGCGCCTACTCCACGGGTATGCGGCAGAGGCTTTCCCTTGCCCGTGCCCTGATCCATCGGCCCAAAGTCCTTTTTCTCGATGAGCCCACTTCCGGACTGGATCCCGAAAGTGCCCAGAACGTGAACCGGCTGATCCGGAATCTCGCTTTGAAGGAAAATGTCACTGTCTTTCTCTGCACTCACCAGCTCCGGTATGCCCAGGAGATCTGCACCCGGTACGGGCTGATCGAGAAGGGCTCTCTGCTCGCTTCCGGAACGCTTGATGAACTTCGCCGGACAGTCTCGCCCCGATTCACGGTAAAGATCAGAGCCGGCCATATTTCTCCGGATATGATCTCGCGCCTGGGTCTCAGACGTTCCGGTTCTGACGCGAAAGACAGCGCTGAGATCCTGGATAACAGCCAAGAGGAAAACAGAGGATCGTACAGAGAGGGATCTGACAAAGAGACCAGTAAAGAAACCGGCACAGTCTGGCTGGAAACGGAAGTCGCATCAGAAGAAGAAATCCCCGGGTTGGTACATCAAATCGTTTCCGAAGGTGGAAAAATCTTTCATGTTTCCGCCTGTCTTCCGTCTCTGGAAGACATCTATTTCTCACTGACAGCCGGAAAGGAGGGTTTAAAGTGAAATCTGCAATATATGCCATTATCCGAAAAGATATCCGATCCGTAACCTCCAACCGACAGTTGTTCCTTCCCATCCTGCTGGTCCCGCTGATCATGATCGTAGTGCTGCCGACCATCTTTGTCGTGACCGTGCGCTTTGTCCCGGAAGAGGCAGGCGATCTTGACGCACTGCTGTCCCTGCTTCCCGTCTCCGCACTGGACGGCGGCGCAGAACAGGCTCTGATTCAGATCATCCTGAACAATATCCTGCCCGTCTTCTTTCTCATTATCCCGATCATGACCTCCTCTGTCATGGCGGCGGGTTCATTTGTCGGGGAAAAGGAAAAACATACACTGGAAACACTGCTCTACTGCCCTCTGCCGCTTGGTCGGATCTTTTACGCCAAGATCATGGCATCTTTTCTCATGAGCATGATGGTCTCACTCCTGTCCTTTGCGGTAATGCTCGCATTCATGGAAACGGAGCTGTTCATACTGTTCGGCGCCCTCACGGTTCCGTCGCTGAACTGGCTTATCATGCTGTTCCTGCTCTCGCCTGCGGTCTCCCTGATCGCCATCACTCTCATCGTAAGAGGATCCGCAAAGGCTCAGACCATGGAAGAATCTCAGCAGAAAGCTGTTTTTCTGATACTTCCTCTGATCCTCCTCATCGTGGGGCAGTTCTCCGGCGTTCTGCTGGTGAGCGGATGGCTGCTCCTGATTCTGGCGCTGGCGTGCGGCGCAGCTGCCTGGTTCCTCATGCGGGGATGCCGGAAATGGTTCACCTGTGAATCTCTTCTGAAATGACAGATTCCGGCCTTATTGTGCAAAAAATCGGGGACGGAGCAAGATATTGATTCTTGCTTCGTCCCCGTTTATCGTTCTGCCTGTACTTTTGCGGGCCAGAACCTATTCAACTCTTTCTCCGGTGAGATAATCAGCAGATCTCTGCTCCCGCAGGCATCTCCTTCTCCGGTACGACCAGGGAAAGATTGCCGTCAGCGTCCTCTGCGCAGAGAAGCATTCCCTCAGAGAGAACTCCGGCGAGTTTTGCCGGTTTCAGGTTTACAAGCACCACGACTTTCTTTCCGACCATCTCTTCCGGCGTATATTGTGACTTAATGCCGGATACGATCTGTTTTACCTGGCTTCCGATCTTAACCTGAGAACAGAGAAGTTTCTTTGATTTTTTCACTGCCTCACATGCGATGATCTCTCCCACCTGGAACTGCATCGCTCCGAACTGCTCGAAAGTGATCTCCGGCTTCGCCTCGATATCGATCACATTTTCTTCTTTCGTCTCTTCTGCTGCTTCCTCTGTATGGGGATGAAGTTCTTCCACTTTCTTCATCACTTCCTCCAGATCAAGTCTCTGGAACAGGATCTCCGGATTGTCTGTGACATGACCATTTCCAAGCTGATCCAGGATCTTTTTGCTTGTGGAAGGCATGAAAGACTCGAGAAGTCTTGCGCCTGCGGAGATTCCCTGGATCAGGTTCCACAGTACAGTCTCCAGACGGTCTTTCTTTGCCTCGTCTTTTGCAAGCGCCCAGGGCATTGTCTCGTCGATGTATTTGTTGCAGCGTTTGAACAGATTGAAGATTTCCGTGATGGCGTCCGCCACCCGCAGCCCGTCCATCTTCGCATCCACTGCCTTCGGCGTATTCTCGATCACTGCCTTTAAGTCAGCGTCTACTTCTTCTGCCACACCTTTGTCTGTAACTGTGCCGCCAAAGTATTTATTTGTCATGGAAACAGTACGGTTGACAAGGTTTCCGAGAGTATTTGCAAGATCAGAATTCAGTCTCTCCACCATCAGTTCCCATGTGATCACGCCGTCATTTTCAAAAGGCATCTCATGCAGCACGAAGTAGCGTACTGCATCCACTCCGAAGAAATCCACCAGCTCATCGGCATAGAGTACATTTCCCCTGGACTTGCTCATCTTGCCATCTCCCTGGAGGAGCCACGGATGTCCGAACACCTGCTTCGGCAGTGGGAGTCCCAGCGCCATCAGGAAGATCGGCCAGTAAATCGTATGGAAACGGATGATATCCTTTCCAATCAGATGAAGATCCGCCGGCCAGTATTTCTCAAACTTCTCGGAACTGTTTCCGTCACAGTCATACCCGATCCCGGTAATGTAGTTGGTCAGCGCGTCAAGCCATACATAGACAACATGTTTGTCGTCAAAATCTACCGGGATTCCCCATTTGAATGAGGTCCTGGATACACACAGATCCTGCAGTCCCGGGAGAAGGAAGTTGTTCATCATCTCATTCTTGCGGGATACCGGCTGGATAAACTCGGGATGTGTATTGATATGCTCGATCAGGCGGTCCGCATATTTGCTCATTTTAAAGAAATATGCCTCTTCTTTCGCCGGCTGCACCTCGCGTCCGCAATCCGGACATTTTCCGTCGACAAGCTGTGACTCTGTGAAAAATGACTCACAGGGAGTACAGTACATTCCCTCATAATATCCTTTGTAAATGTCCCCCTGATCGTACAGCTTCTTAAAGATCTTCTGTACCTGTTTCTCGTGATCAGCGTCTGTTGTGCGGATAAACTTGTCATAGGATGTGTCCATCAGATCCCAGATCCGTTTGATCTCTTTGGATACATTGTCCACGAACTCCTTCGGAGAAATGCCTGCCTCCTCAGCCTTGAGTTCGATCTTCTGTCCATGTTCGTCAGTTCCGGTCTGAAAATAAACATCATATCCCTGACTTCTCTTGTAGCGCGCGATCGCGTCAGCAAGAACGATCTCATAGGTATTTCCAATGTGCGGTTTACCTGATGTGTAAGCGATTGCTGTTGAAATATAATACTTTGGTTTCTCTGACATGATTACCCTCCTTTGATTAAAATCGGATAAGGGACGTCCCTTCTTCCTATCCGATCAGCGCGATACCTCGGGCAGCTCACAGCAAAGCTGTTCGCTGTCCGTTGCCCGTCGGATGTCCGCATGTCTGTTCAGGCAAGCTTGCCCATCCATGCAGCCGCCCTCCGGTCTTATCGCGCAAAAAACCGCCTTCCCGAACAGAAACCTGTTCAAGAAGACGGAGCATTCCGTGTTACCACTTCTCTTCGCGCTTTCCTCGCAGAAAGCACCTCAGCAGGTGCCTGACAACACCCGTCCGCTATAATGGGCGGACCCATCGCAGCCTTACTGTGAGCACTTAGCGAGGTTTTTTCACGAGCTTAGTGCGAACGTACACCCGGACACTTGGCGAGGTGTTTCTCACAGTTCGGTGCGCTGCTCAGAAGCCATTTTCATCTGCTTTCCATCCATCCCTCTCAGCATCAGATCCGTCCCTTCCGGTTTTCCTGATGATCAGGACTGCCAATCAAAGGATCTTATGGGATTTCTCTGTAAAATATCCGGCGGACTACTCTCTTCGTCGTCGCGTTTCACCTGAAGTAATTTATTTCAGTCTTTAGAAAGATTAGCACACGTAAACGGGGATGTCAAGACCAGAAGCCCCGGTCTCCAGGGTTGTTTCATGAATACACCTATATCGCCTTTTGGATACATGCTCTCATTCCTTCCCGACTGTTACACGTATTTACTATCCGATTTTTCTAAAAATGCGCAAAATATCCCCTTTGAACATTTACATATTTTTTAAAAAGCTTTATACTCAAATCAGTAAAAGCTTTTTATTCCG
>DWUT01000020.1 GCA_019120615.1 Candidatus Mediterraneibacter norfolkensis | reverse complement strand
TTTCTCGCTCTGAATCTGATACTTTCCTAAAGAATTATACCACATGCGCAGAAAAAGAAGCGCCGCGGAGCGGCATTTACTTTTCAAGTTGTGGCTTGCCAGGTATAATCCCCGCAAAGCGGGGCAGACCGGTTTTATCGGTCTGGATTGCACTCTGTGTAATCATTATACCATTATTGTCCGCTCAATATCCAGAGAGAAATACTAATATATATCTTTTCTTTACATATTTATAACAATAAAAACCTTCCTCTGCAGATCCATTCCGAACCTGTAGAGGAAGGCTGTAAATTTCATTTTCTGCTGTTCGCTATCTCCGGATATTACGCCTGCTGTGCCGCTGCATCATTGACGCATCTGAGGGCGTTCAGGCTCCTTGGATATCCGATATAGGGCAGGCACTGAGAAACGATCTTGATCAGGAACGCCTTGTCGTTCCCCACTTTCATATTTCCCGCCGCATGGGAAGTGAGCTGGGGCTCACAGCCTCCCTGTGCCGCCAGGAAGCAGAACGTGATCATCTCTCTCTGACTGTAGTCAAGCCCTGTCCTGGTATAGTAATCTCCAAAACAGTTGCCGGACAGCCACCGGTTGATATGACGGCTCTCCTCCGGACCGGATGCGGCAAAGCCTTTCATTCCCTCACCGAAGATATCGACCTGTACCTGCTCTCCTTTTTCCACACGGTTCTCGATTGTCGTGGTCGCCTGGCCTTCCAGAGGAAGAGCGATTCCCTTTTCTGCCAGCACTTCATTTACCACGTCAAAGAACGGGCGTACTCTGCCGATTCCCAGATAAGCGCACGCCTGATAGACTATCTCTTTTACCTCGACCGGCGTCACGCCCAGGTTCAAAGCTCCCGGAAGGATCTCCCTGAACTCATCCACTCCCTGGCATCCGAGAAGCGTGGCAAGGATCGCCATCATCCGGGTACGGTCGTCCAGATCGTCCTGATTTACCACTTCATCGCAGGAGAAGTTAGCGAAAAAATCCGCGAACTCCGGGTCTGTAGACGCAAGTTTGAATTCTCCGTCCGGATATAATCTGTTAAAATATTTTTCTGCTGATTCTGTCATGACTGATCATCCTTTCTCTCTAAAAGCTGATTCAGAGGGGAATCTCCCCTCTGATATATCGCATGCTATTTTAATTTTCCGTATTCTTCGTCTGATACAGCCTCAAGCCATTCGTTGGATGCTCCTTCTGCCGGAACCTCGATGGCGAGATGCTGGAACCAGCTGTCCGCTGCTGCCCCGTGCCAGTGCTTTACTTCCGGCGGAATGTTCACCACGTCTCCGGCTTTCAGCTCCTGTGCGGGTTTTCCCCACTCCTGATACCAGCCGTGTCCGCCTGTTACAAGGAGGATCTGGCCGCCTTTGTGATGAATATGCCAGTTATTCCGGCAACCCGGCTCAAAAGTCACGTTGCCTATTCCAACTCTCTCTGTAGTAAGCATCTTCAGATAGCTCTGTCCGATGAAATACTGGGCGAATGCTGTGTTCGGCTCGCCGACCTCAAATACGTTTCCGCCGCCTAAGTCCTGTTTCATTTTCTCTGTATCCATGTGTAATGCCTCCTGTTTGAAATGCAATTTCTTTTTTGTCTGAATTTATTGTTATTGTATAACTGGAGGAGTCCATAGGCAAATGCTTAGTTTGCATGGTGGAGTATGCCTGGGAAGTATGATTATTTTATCAGCCCATAAATCAATTTCATTTTCTGAATAATCTCTTTCAGCCCCTGGCTTCGTATACCAAACGATTTCAGATCAACCGTTTCCTTCTCCATAGCTGAAAAGAATGTCTCTAAATCCCTTTGAATTGAAGATGGTGGTATCACCTTGGTGTCAGGCGTCAATAAAATACTCAAACGGAATACATCGTTTTTGTGTTTACGGATATTTTTACTGTCAACATGCTCTCCTTGTTCCTTTCGTTCTGTCAGATCCAGCCACGCTTTCGCTTTGAAGGGGATCAGATAGCCAGCATCTAGAATCGGTATATCATTCAGCACGACTTTTCCTTCCTGAAGGAACTGATAATAGTCAGAATCCATCAAAATGGCTGATAAACTGGATATCTCATCATCCAATGGAAGAGGTGTCAAGACTGCATCTTCTGGAAGTTCGATTGCATCGACGCGCCCAGAGAATAACTCAATCATATAGGGATAATCCTGGCTGGATGGCTTCGAAAAGCGGTAAAACTGCGGTTCTCCTGTGCTTTTATTCCTGTGTTCATAATCTGCCGCATTTACATACTCCCAAAATCTGTGTCCAAATTCCGGAGTCAGGCTTTCCACGATCAGAACCATATCAATATCTCGTGTTGCCCGAAACTCCAGACCATCCTCGCTCATCAGAAGGTCGCATGCGGTTCCGCCAATAATTGTATACTGGTCGGTATACTCCGCAAACCACCGCCGAAAACTTTCTAATCCTGTTACCATGTGCTTACCATATCCTTTCTGTTAATTCTTCCAGACATTGCCGGGTACGTTCATCTTCATCCTCTGCCAGACTCAATGCCAGTGATAAGACATCGACCATCTCCGTCTGGCTGATATTTCGGGGATCATATTTCCAAATCTGCAGGGCACATTGTCTGTCCGAATCCAATAGACTGCTTGTGTAAGAATCTTTTTCTAAAGATAATTTCAGTGTACCCCAAGTTTGAATAGTCGGCGGATTCAGCATACTCATATCGGAAAGTGCTGAAAGTCCTGCAGAAAACATTTCCGGCTGTACCTCCTCCTTAGAAATATATACAGTCTTTCGAACCGGTTGGATCAGATATGGCTGCATCTCCTGATACAGTTCTTTGGGTGTACATTCTGTTACAAGCATTTTCTTTGCTCCGATGCCGGTTCCAACTTTTTTTATCAAATTGGTTCTGCACAATTGATCAGCTGCACGAGTTATCGTCATAGCTGTAACCCCAAACCTTTTGGAAAGAGGTGATAGTAACATAGGCTCACACCCACTAAGTATCATAGCAAATAGCAGTTGCTGAGCGGATGGCTGTAATTTATCCAACATCACTCCCGTTAACTCTGCGTCGCACTTTTCTGTGAGCATTGTCCCCAGAAAGGGAAGATATAGCTGTTTTCCAGGTATAACAAATGGTATTCGTGCCTCAATTAATGTCTTTCGCCGCTGACTGGTAAGCCGTGGCATTTCCAGTACCATTGGTAATTCACAGATTTCACCAATACGTCTTAAATGCTTTTTTAGTGAATTCACAGTATCCAATTCTTCCTGTGGATGTAAAAACAGACATACTGTTTTTCCGAGTTTTACCTGTTCAAAATAATATTTTTCATTAAGGAAAAAAGGAAGCCTGCTTTGCTGCCGCCATTCTGTGCGAATCACTGAAATGCCTAAAATCTCTGTAATATATTCCATACGAACATCACCATTTTAACTTATTTTCATTATTATAACATCATCAAAATTAAATTTCAATTTTATCGTTAAATCAATTATACTTATGGATCAACAGTAACGTTGTCGCATTAACCAAAAGCTTTATCCATAAACCCACTCTCCATCAGCTCCTGCGCAATTTCCTTACTCTTCACCCTCATCAG
>DWUT01000223.1 GCA_019120615.1 Candidatus Mediterraneibacter norfolkensis | reverse complement strand
GTAGTCAAAACTCCTCTCACAAGCAAGCTTGCGTCGGAGTTTTGTCTATTTGACCCTGGTATCATCATCATATGGAAAAGAAAACGCCGCGTCTATCCACTCATTGCTCGCATTTTTATAATTCTTGCTTTTTGTAGGATTTTTGTCAAAAATTCAGCCGTGCTCCGGAATAAAAGAGGGTGGACACGGAAGCCGGCTTATAGCCAAAAAGACACTGCCACTTTCATCACCCCGGCCAGGAGCATCACCCAGATCGGGTTCATCCGGAACTTTTTAAGAAGGACAAGACACAGGACAAATATCCCCGCCATCACCCAGTCCGTATTGGCAAGCGCGATCCTGTACGCACTGTCCCAGATCGCCGGGACAAGGATATCGATCCCGGCGGCAGCGATCATCGCCACCACTGCCGGTCTCAGGGAATTCAGCACGCCGTCCATGATGTCCATGTTTCTGTATTTCAGATACAACTTTGCGATCACGGTGACAATGATACAGGAGGGAAGGATGCATCCAAGGGTCGCCACTGCCGCCCCAGGTATCCCCGCGATCTTGATGCCCACAAACGTAGCGGAATTGATGGCGATCGGCCCGGGGGTCATCTGTGAAATCGTGATCAGATCCGTAAACTCTGACATGGAAAGCCACCCGTGGCCTGTCACTACCTGCCCCTGGATCAGCGGCATCGCCGCATATCCTCCTCCGAAGCTGAAAAGTCCGATCTGAAGAAAGCTGAGGAAAAGCTGAAAATAGATCATTTCGTCTCCCTCCTTTTTCCTGCCAGCGTGCGCACCGCCCCAATCAGTCCGCACACGATGACCACATAGATCACGTTCACATCAAAGAAACAGACTGCAATGAAAGACGTCCCCATGATCACAAGAGACGGAGCGCTCTTTCCCCGGACGATCCCCGCCGCCATGTCATATACAACGGCCGCGATGACAGCCGCCACTCCCGCCTGCATCCCTTCCAGCATCTGACTGATGATATAGTTATTCCGGAACGCGTTGTAAAAGACCGAGACCAGGGAGATGATCACAAAGGGCGGGATGATCGTCGCGATGATCGCCGTGACCGCACCCGCCATCCCCGCAAGTTTATAGCCCACCACGATGGCTCCGTTCACGGCGATGGCGCCCGGAGCCGACTGTGCGATAGCAGTCAGATCCAGCATCTCATCCTCCTCGATCCAGTGATATTCATCAACAAATTTCTTCTTCATCAACGTCACGATCACATAACCGCCGCCGAAAGTAAAAGCACTCAGGTACAGCGTGGAAATGAAGATCTTTGCCAGCACTTTTCTCTTATTTTCCATATTTCTCCTCCGTTTTCCTTACAGTTCAGACCGAACTCGTAACCCTTTTTCCACGATTAAGTATATTTCTTATTGATTCATAAGTAAAATAATATTATTCTATTAAATATATAATATTTTCATTATGTAGGAGGAAATCCCATGACACTTCGCCACATGAAAATCTACGTCTGTGTGTTCCGTCACAGCAGCATCACAAGAGCCGCAGAAGAACTCCACCTGGCCCAGCCGTCTGTGAGTCTCTCTGTGAAAGAACTTGAGGACTACTACGGCGTCCGGCTGTTTGAACGCATCGGCAGGAGGATCTATCCCACAGAATGCGGGAAACAGTTTTACGAATACGCACTCCACATTGTCTCCCTCTTTGACGAAATGGAACAGAAAATCCGGAACTGGGATACGCTGGGGACACTCCGGGTAGGCGCCAGCATCACCATCGGGACCCATATCCTGCCTTCTCTCATCCGGCGTTACCAGCCGCTCTATCCGGATCTCCGCGTGGAAGTATCGGTAAGACAGTCTGCTTATATCGAGCAGAGCATCCTTGACAGCAGCATCGATATCGGGCTGATCGAAAATACGCCGGAGGATCCCGACCTGAAATGCATCCCCTTTATGGAGGATTCCCTCTGTGCCATCGCATCCCCGGGACATCCGCTGACCCGCCTTAAAAAGGCAACTCTCTCACAGATGGCAGAATATCCTTTCCTTATGAGAGAGCGGGGAAGCGCCGGAAGAGAGATCCTTGACGCCTGTTTCTCCCTGGCTCATCTCTCTGTCCGTCCCCTCTGGGAAAGCGCCAGCACACAGGCGATCGTCCGGGCAGTATCCGAAGGTCTCGGAGTTGCAGTGCTCCCCTATCTTCTTGTAAAGAAAGAGATTGAACAGGGAACTGTACAGCAGCTCCGGCTCGACCATCCTCTGGACCGGAACCTTAACATCATCTTTCACAAAAATAAATTCCTCACGGAGAATATGAACGCTTTCATCCGCCTCTGTCAGGATTACGGCAGGGAGAAAGCGTGAACAGTCCGTTTCCGAATCACTTCCGAAACCATGGCAAAATATTGAAAACAGATACGGCGGGCAGTATGCTTGATACAGCATGAAACTGTTTTCAGAGTGAGGTTACATATGAAGAGCAAAACACAGAAAATCACGACCATTGCCATGTTATGCGCCATCGCCTATATCGTGACGGCAGTCGGCAGGATCCCTGTCGTCCTGTTCCTGAAATACGATCCGTCCGACGTCATCGTCACTCTGGGCGGACTGATCTGGGGACCCATGACCTCGCTGATCGTGTCTGTTATTGTCGCTGTCACGGAAATGATGACCCTCAGCGATACCGGGATCATCGGATGCGTCATGAACATTGTCTCCACCTGTTCCTTTGCATGTACCGCATCCGCAGTCTATAAGAGAAAACGCACTTTGTCCGGCGCAGTGACAGGGCTCGTATCCGGATACGTGGTCATGACCGCTGTCATGATGATATGGAATTACTCCGTCACGCCGCTTTATATGGGCTATCCCCGGGAAGCTGTCGCAAAACTGCTGCTTCCGGCATTCCTGCCTTATAACCTGCTCAAGGGCGGCCTGAACGCAGGAATCACATTTCTCCTGTATAAACCGGTTGTCACCGCCCTCAGAAAAAGCGGATATCTCTCTCCGTCCAATGGAAGCAGAAAAAGCAGGTCGCGGGGCCCCGCTCTGCTCGCATGCGCTGTCATTCTCACCTGTATCCTGTTTCTCCTCTCGTTGAACAGAATTATATAAGGAACGAATTATGAGTAAAGATCAAATGAAGAAATACCATCCCCTGTACTGCATCTCCGGAACTGTAACGCGCGGGGTGGGGATTGGAAAACATGTGGGGACTCCCACTGCAAATCTGAGCCTGTACGACTCAGTGTCCAGCCTGGATCCAAACCTGACGGCATCCGGTCCGGCTCCAGCCGTAACGTCATCCAGCCTGGAGCCAGGCAGAAAAAGACTCCCGGAACCGGGAGTCTATCTCTCAAAAGTATCTGTGGACGGGCAGACCTGCTTTAGTATCACCCACATCGGTCCCCGACCCACACTCTCCGGAGCCGGAGATTATTTTAACGAAACACTGATCCTGGATTTCAATAGAGAAATCTACGGTCTTCCAATGACAGTACAGTTATATCAGTTTCTCCGGCATACGCAGAAATTCGATACGCTGTCACTGCTGCTGGATCAGATCAGGCGGGACAGCATCGCTGCGCGGAAATTCTGGGGAATCACAGAGCCTCATCCCCGTCTTTCTATGGATCCGGGTTCCCGGACTGTCTCTGTGGGGGACGAAAAAATCGAGCTGTCCGCAAAAGAGTTCGACGTCCTGTATCTGCTCTTTTCCTCTCCCGGTACTGTCTTTACCAAAGAAGAGATCTACGAGACCGTCTGGCAGGAACCCGCGAACAACTGTCTCCACCCTGTGGAAAATACAGTATTCCAGATCCGACGCCGCCTGAGACCTTTTACAGATGGACATGATCCTGTCCGGACAGTCATTGGATACGGTTACCGGTTTGATCCGTGAATATCTTCCTGAAAGATTTCACGGATCTGTGGGATAGTCTTTCCCTCATCCCGCAGGGAACGGATGTAGGCGATCCGTTCCACCGTTTTCTCTCTGGGATATCTGCGCGTCAGTTTCTCCTCTGCCTGTTCGAAAGGCAGGAATCCCTCTTCGGTATAAAATTTCAGGGTACTGTATCTGGCCCCTGTCAGACGCACCAGTTCCCCTATTGTCACATATTCGGAGGCGAGGATTGCCTCCATGCTTCTCTGTCTGGACATAAGCCTTTCCCTCTTTCATCAGGTCGCCGCCACGATAAATATTATAAAGAGCGTATCGATATACTCCGACACCTTCTGTATCATCTCGTTCTGCGGACTCTCTTTGATTTCTTTCAGCCTGCTTCTGATCGACTTTTTTTCATAAGCGGAGAAATACCTCATAAGATCCCTGCTCTTTTCGAGAAGTGCTGTCAAAGCCACGATATCCTCGGAGAGTTCGCCCTCTTCCAGAAGCTCTGCCCGGATATTCTGTACCACTCCATCAAGTTCTTTCTCATCCGGAATATACACAGTCTTACCGCCGAGTATCCCTCCATTTTCTCTTACCGCGCATCCCTCCTGAACCAGAGATTCTCCCACAGCGGTAAGAAGTTCTTTGATGTTTCTGTCCGTAAACGTCACAGAATAATACTCGATCACTTTCTGGAACTTTACAGGCTGCTTCTGTACGATAAAGTTATAGATTGAAGAGAGATAACCTTTTTCGCTCGGAAGAGCACTCTTCACTGACAGCTTCTTATCATCCAGCTCCACGATCCCGTCAAGCAGCAATTCCAGAAGTCCGGCAGTTGTAAGGCACATCACCTTCTCAATCTCAAATGTTGCAAATTTTCCCCTTTTTCCTAAAACACAGAGCAGGTATTGCTGTGTAACAGACAAATCTTTCATTGTGACACCTCCATCATTTTTTATACTCGCTTACTACTTTCTACTTATTACTTACTACTTACGATTTATTTGTATCATACTTTCTTCTGCGTGTCAAGAAATATCTTGTAAGCCAAAGCCTCAAATGCAAGCATGTTCGATTGACTCATTGTCTGCGGAAATAAAATTCAGGGCGTTATAACCGATTTCAGCCATAACGCCCTGTGCGTGATCACTTTTTCAATTTTATTTCTCTATCCCCATATTTTCTTCTTCCCCCTCCGGCATCCTGCCGTACAGTCTCGTCACTCTTGCGATCTCTTCCACAACTTCGTCCGAGAAGTCTTTCCTCTTCATCCTCCAGACCCAGTTGCCGCCCAGAGTGGACGGGGTGTTGATCCTTGCCTCACTTCCCAGATTCAGGTAATCCTGCATCGGGATCACGCACAGGTCTGCCACGCTGCTCATCGCCATGGCGATAAAGTCATGTACGAGAGAATCTTCATCCAGTCTCGGTTTGCACATATATTCCTTTGCAAAGTCCCGCGCCTCTTTTCCGACTTCGTGGTACCAGCCTCTTGTCGTATCATTGTCGTGAGTCCCTGTGTAAACCACACAGTTTGTGGGGTAAGTATGGGGCAGATAGTTGGAGGATTCTCTGGCGTCAAACGCGAACTGGAGCACCTTCATACCCGGGAATCCGCTGTCTTTTAACAGTTTCAGCACGCTCGGAGTCAGGAATCCCAGATCCTCCGCGATGATCTCCGGTCTTCCGAGGGAAGCCTCGATCGCATGGAACAGATCCATTCCCGGTCCCGGCATCCACTTGCCGTTCACTGCGGTCTCATCGCCATAAGGGATCGCATAGTACTCATCAAATCCGCGGAAGTGGTCGATCCTCACCACATCATACAGTTTCAGGCAGTAGTCGATGCGGCGGATCCACCACTGATATCCAGTCTCCTTGTGATACTCCCAGTTATAGAGTGGATTGCCCCAGAGCTGTCCGGTGGCGGAAAATGCATCCGGCGGGCACCCAGCCACTCCGGTCGGGTTATTTTCCTCATCGAACTGGAAGAGTTCCGGAGACGCCCACGTATCCGCGCTGTCAAAAGCCACATAGATCGGGATATCTCCGATGATCTTTACTCCCTGCGCGTTCGCGTATGCGTGGAGCTGTTTCCACTGTCTGTCAAATTCATACTGCTGGAAACGATAGAAATCGATCTCCTCCGCCAGTTCCTCTCTCGCCTCTGCCAGAGCGGATTCCTCCCGGTCACGGAGCGGAGCTTCCCACTCCTTCCAGCTCACGCCGTCATGGCTGTCCTTGATCGCCATGTAGAGGGCATAATCCTCCAGCCAGTAACTGTTTTCCTTTACAAAGCTGTTATATTCTTCATTTTTCTCAAACCTGTCATACGCCTTTTTCAGCACCTTAAAACGGGAGCGGTATATCTTCTCGTAATCGATCTCATCTGCCCTGTCACCGAAATCACATGCCTTGCACTCCTTCTTTGTCAGGAGCCCCTCTTTGATCAGTGTCTTCAGATCGATAAAATACGGATTCCCCGCAAACGTAGAAAAAGACTGATACGGAGAATCTCCATATCCGGTCGGTCCCAGGGGCAGAATCTGCCAGTAGCTCTGCCCTGCTTTTTTCAGTTTATCAACAAACTTATAGGCTTCTTTTGAAAAACATCCGATCCCGTATTTGGACGGAAGTGAAAATACGGGCATCAGAATCCCACTTGCTCTCTGCATCGTTTCCTCCCTTTCAGGAATGCCCCCGGCTCATCCGCCGGAGGTCTCCCAATCACCATCATTTTTATATCCTCAGTTTATTTTATGATGTTGGGGTCAAAAGCCCCCAACTACGATGCCTACGGATTGTTCCGTGCTGCGCACTCTCACGTCTACACTCCGTTTCGGTCGGTGCTAAACGCGCGTCGCTGGCGCGCAGCACCCTTCCCGATATTCGCATATCGTGGGATATAC
>DWUT01000222.1 GCA_019120615.1 Candidatus Mediterraneibacter norfolkensis | reverse complement strand
ACATGTCCCGGGGTATCGATCAGGTTGAACATATACTCTTCACCGTCGTCCGCCTTATAGATCGTCCTGACAGCCTGCGCCTTGATCGTGATCCCTCTCTCACGTTCCAGATCCATGTTGTCCAGCACCTGGGCCTGCATCTCCCGGCTGGTCAGAAGTCCGGTCATCTCAATGATCCGGTCCGCCAGAGTAGACTTCCCATGGTCAATATGCGCGATGATGCAAAAATTTCTTATTTTCTTCTGATCTATTACTGACACTTTTCTTCCTCCAAATCTATGGTTTTCTTCACACTTTTCCGGAATACTTTACGATAAAAAGCTCCACGGCAAGATTATCCGTTAAAAGCCCGGTTTTTACTCTCTGCTCGATATCGGCTCCGTCCTCCATGACAGCCCGCAGTTCAGACATCCGGAACCGCTTTGCCTGTTCCATATATTTGCCCGCAGCAAAGGGATGCAGCCCCGCCTTCGAGGCGATCTCTTTCCTCCCGTATCCCTGGCCCAGAAGCCCTTTCACCTGGAACAGGATCCGGTACTGCCTGATCATCAGGAAAAGGATACGCATGGGCGGCTCCTTCAGCGCAAGAAGATCATAGTACAGGTCCAGGGCTTTTCGCTGGTTCTTGTCCGCCACCGCGTTCACCATATCAAAAATGTGATTGGTGATCTGGGTCACGCAGACCGCGTCGATATCCTCCCTGGTGATCTCCTGCCGATCCAGGGCATAACAGAAGACTTTTTCCAGCTCCCGCTGGATATTTTCCATGTCTGTCCCCACCTTGTTCAGAAAATACAGGATCACCGAATCCGAGATCTGCTTCTTTTCACGGTGGACGATCCCCTGGACCCAGCGTTTCAGTGTTCCCTCGTCCTGAGTCGAGAGTTCCACGATATACCCTTTCGACTTCACCGCCTTGTACAGCTTGCTGCGCTTATCCACCTCATTTTCCACGAAGATGAAATACGTGGTGTCCGGCATATCCTTGATATAATCCGCCAGTTCCGCTCCCGCACTCTTGAAAAATCCGGTATCCTCGAACACGATGAGACGGCGCTCCGCAAAGAAGGGAAGCGTCTCCGCCAGGTCGATCACTTCCCGGACATTGATATTTTTCCCCTCATAGTGAGCATAGTTCATCGTATCGCCGTCCGGAAGCATCGCCTTAATGAACCGGTCCCGGTACTGACGCTTCAGATATCCCTCCTCACCATAGAGGAGATAGATCTGCTTAAATTGTCCTGTCTTAAGATCTTCGTTCAAGTTTTTCATAACTTCTCTATTATATAGGAAATCCCTGTGTTTTGACAAGAGTCCGCGTTTATTTTCACTTTCGCTTTTATTACAGTTCACACCTTTCAATCCAGATGCTGTCCCCGTCGCTTCTCAGCGAGACCGCACCGCACTCCTGTGTCGTGTAAACTCCGCATCCGATATCTGAAAGCCTTTCCAGTGTCTCCTCGTGGGGATGCCCGTACCGGTTGTCTGTTCCCGCCGAGATCAGGGCGACAGCCGGTTTTACGATCTGCAGGAACTCCTCTGAGCTGGAGTTCTTCGACCCGTGGTGTCCTGTCCTCAGAACCGGATACTCTCCCAGCCGCCCGCTGCCCATGAGCATCTGCTCCCCTTCCAGTTCACAATCTCCGGTAAGGAGCATCCCGAAAGCCTTATAGCGGACGCCCAGCACAAGAGACGCTGCGTTGCCCGGTTCAAGCCCGGATCCGCTCTCCGGAGCAAGACAGGTGATCGAGAAATCATCTTTTTCATTCTCCAGAGACTGTCCTGCCTTCATGGTCACCACCCTTGTACCGTTTTGCAGGGCAGTCCTGCCTATTTCCATGAGTTTTTCATCCAGATATTCCTCCGGGGGCAGGACAAGGTTCCGGATCCGGATTCCCAGTTCCTGCCCTTCCAGCAGTTCCGCCATCCCATTAACATGGTCTTCGTCTCCGTGAGTCAGGAAAACATAGTCCAGCGTATCCACGGCGCAGCTCAGCAGGCAGGGCTCGATCCGGTATGTCCCGACCGCGGATACATCGCTGCTTCCTCCGTCCACAAAGTAATTTCCTCCGGAAGGTCCTCTGATATAGATCCCATCCCCCTGCCCCACATCCAGAACTGTGACCCGGATCCCTGATTCGCAGGTATATCCCGCCCTGCATATGGCTGTCATGACCATTGCAGACAGGATCATCACCGCACCGGGGAGCCGAAGGACGGCTCCTCCCTGTTTTTTCCTGCATCCCGGAATTTTCTGCTGTTCGTCCTTTTTCTCTCTTCAGTGTTTCTCCTTCGTTCTATAGAAAATAAAACAGAGGGCGGCAATGACAGCATAATATGCGATCAGCCACAACAGTCCCGGTTTCCCTGTGATGATCCGGCTTCCCGGAATCCTGCCCGCCGCAGTGCATACGACATCATACATCCAGAGGACGCCCCGGCATGCCTGGAGAAGAAGCCCGCCCGCCGAAGGAAACACAAGTCCTGTTGTCAGACCGGCAAGCCCGGCTCCCATGACCAGCGGCATAGCCGGAATTACGAGAACATTCAGAAATATAGAATACGGCGGAACTTCAAAATAAAAGCAGAGCAGAGGTCCCATCAGGAACACACTGACTGCGATGCTGGTGCTCATACTCTCCAAAAGCTTATTCAGGAACTTATTTATCAATGATTTTCCGTCAGATCTCAGCAGTTCCCCGATGATCGGACCGAGAAGCCATATCCCCAGGATCGCGCCGAAGGAGAGCAGGAACCCTGCATCATTAATGAAAAGAGGCTGCCAGGCACAGATCACCGCTGCCGCCAGTCCGAGACTCGTCGGCAGGTCATAATCCCTCCCGGTCATCTCAGCCCCGATCCGAACCAGGAACATGATCAGAGCACGGATACTCGATACCCCGGCGCCGATCATCATGGTATAGAGAAGGAGGATCGCCCCGCCCAGGATCCCTGCCGGCACAAATGGAACCCCGATCCTTCTGAGTGTCCCGTAAAGGCCCATTCCGATAAAGGACATATGAAGACCCGAAATAATTTTCAGCACTACCTGAAGAGTGAAAATGGCTATTTTACGGGCTTACCACACAAAGCACATCTATTTTTGATAATGTGTTCTATGTAGAACTAGCGTAAAATAGCCATTTTAACACAGTTTACATATGTTGTTAATGTAATAATTCTCTTTAATAAACTTAAGACAACAAATCTTCATTAAAGTATTTTACTTTTCCTTTTGTTTTTTCGGAGAATAAGGCTAATGGTTCTAATATTTCTTCCACTCTCCCCTTTAACGGGATATCGTTCCCGAAAATTTTTGCCCCCTTATATCGATCTTCTCCAAACATAATTCTATCTGATATTAATTTTCTATCGAATATATCTCTATAATTTGGCAATGCTCCAAGCAATATACTGTCTCTTTCATTCAAAACTAATTTAACAGAGTCTTTATCTATTGCGATTTTACACATATCCAAATCTTTGGTATTAATATCAGTTTTTCCAATTAAATCATTCCATTGAATAGTTTTTCCCAAGTTATATGGA
>DWUT01000221.1 GCA_019120615.1 Candidatus Mediterraneibacter norfolkensis | reverse complement strand
AAGAATGTCAATCCTTCACAGAAAATTATTTTCAACTATTTCTCCCGCAAAATAGTACCAGCCGGAAAATTTTTGTAAAAGCACTTAAGAAAAGGCAACGCATAAACTAAAAGTAAGGAATCGGAAGGTGGCTTTCTTTGAAAACTTTTCCAAAACCATTATCCGCCGGCGAAGAAAGGGAATATCTGAAGCGCTGCAGCGAAGGTGATCAGGAAGCCAGGGATGTGCTGGTTCTGCGGAACATGCGGCTGGTAGCCCATGTGGTGAAAAAATATCAGGGGACCGATTACGATATGGAAGACTTAATCAGCCTGGGAACCATCGGCCTGATCAAAGCAATCAATACCTTCAAAACTGACAAAGGTTCCCGCCTGGCCACTTATGCCGCCAAATGCGTGGAAAATGCTATCCTATCGCCAATGCGGTTTTACTCCCGGGAGAAATCCCCCAGCAAGGATTGCAGTCACATTGGAAGGTATTTACAAAGTTTTCAGATGAAAATTATCTCATGTGCAGAACAGATTGGAATCTCCAGAGGACACTATATAGATTATGAAGTGGGATATGTTGATTACTACCCGAAAGAAGTGGTGGACAGGCTGGCAGACTTCTATCATATCCCGGTTGAAGACCTTCTGGATGAATACAATCTTTTCTTATATAAAGGTCAGGGGAAAATGCTAAAAGAGTGCCGGGAAAAAATGGGGTTAAAGAAGAAACCCTTTGCGAGAATGCTGCATGTGGATCCAAATACTTACCGGAACTGGGAATCAGATAAAAAAAGAATGTTTAAGCTTACCTGGGAAAAATATTTTCGTGAAGTGCTCTTAGCCAACCAGAATGCATCAAATCAGAATAACATTTGAATAATTGAAGCCATACTTCGACAGACTGACCATCTTGAACCCAGATCGTCAGTCTGTTTTTTCTTTGACAGCTGAATGGATGATCTCATCAATCAACTGTACTTTCTGTTCAGAGGGGCAATTCAACCTGTTGATATACTGACCGACCATATCAGCGTGGACGCCTGCCGCCCGGACTGCCAGCTCATGTCTGCCCTCTTCTGTTTTCGGATAATGAACGATCACATGGATCGGAGCACTTTTCCTTGCGATACCACGCACCTCCCCGGTATTTCAGTTTATGAACGAGAAGTTGTCCGCTATTCTTCCGGAGACTGTTTCCTTTTTCTGCATCATCAGATTAAATTTGATGTTATAATATATAGAAGAAACGCATTAAAACTTCTTTGTGATAACATCTTATCAGGGAGTTTGCAAAAGCTCATTGAACACAGTTTGAGCATAAATTGACCAGGATCAGGAGGAAATATATGGAACGCTGCGATTTCAGTTCAATCATTACCACGGTTCGCAAATATATCGGCGATGACAGAGGAATGAATCAGATTGATCTGCTTTATGAATTGTTTGAAGGTTTTCTTGAAGAGGAATCTTCACAGGACTTTGATTTTGACAACGGTCTTGTCTGCCGCTGGTTTAACGGACAGGCCCGGATCAGCCCCGCATCTCCGGATATTATCTCCATACAGACAACAGGAACCGTCTGGCTGATGATATAGAAACAAATATTCTGCCGCTAATGTGTGACAGCGCAATGGCAATACAGGAAATCTACAAGATCCTGATACAGGATGGAACTATTTCCGATCAGAAAAAAGAACAGCTTACTCAGGATTACCCGTGTCATACTTCTGAAGAACAGGCTGCTTTTTTTGCGTCTGTTCTTTGCTTTGGAATGGAACGGACATTTGTTAAAAGGAACGCTGCCACCAAAAAACTGCTTGCTGCCGGAACACTGTCTCCGGTAATCAGTGATTTTGTTTATAACGGAGAAGTTCCCAAGGCGTGTGCTCATTTCTGCGGAAGGAATCAAGAGCTTTCCACACTTCACGAATTAATTTCAGAAAAGCGGATCATTTTTCTGCAGGGGATTGCCGGTATCGGGAAAAGCGAGCTTGCCAAAGCATATGCAAGAGCTTACAGAAAAGACTATACAAATATTTTGTATCTGACCTACAGCGGTGATCTGCGGCAGGATATCATTGATCTGGACTTTGTGGATGATCTGCCGGAGGACACGGAAGAAGACCGTTTCCGCAAGCACAACCGTTTCCTGCGGTCGCTAAAAGAAGATACTTTGCTTATCATAGACAACTTTAATACTACAGCCGGAAAAGACGCCTTCTTCTCTATACTGTTAAAATACCGCTGCCGTATCCTTTTTACTACCCGAAGCCGTTTTGATAACTATGCGTCTTTCAATCTTGGAGAAATATCTGATCCTGATGCTTTATTGTCACTAATGGGATATTTCTACTCAGATGCAAAGAGGAAACAGTCTATCCTGAAACAAATTATTCAGACCGTTCACAGCCATACACTGGCGGTAGAATTATCCGCACGGCTGTTGGAAACAGGTATCCTGGAACCACAGGAATTACTGGCACGGCTACAGGTTGAAAAATCTGCCCTTGGCGCAACGGATACTATTGATATCGTAAAAGACGGACAAAGTCGGAAAGCTACCTATTATGAGCATATACATACGTTGTTTTCTCTGTATCGTCTCTCCGAGGAAGAACTTGATATTATGCGGGGGCTGATTTTTGTTCCCGTCAGCGGAGTCAGCGGACGACTGTATGCAAACTGGATGAAACTTTCGAACATGAACAGGATCAATGACCTGATTGAGAAAGGCTTTGTACAGACACAATCCGGAAGACAGATTTCTCTTCATCCCATGATACAGGAAGTGGCAATTGACGAGACCAGACCGTCAGTAAATAACAGTGCTGTACTGCTTGACAGCCTGCAAACCATCTGTCTGCTACATGGACATGACGTCACCTGGTACAAACCGCTGTTTCTGACCATCGAGAACATCATTCGGGAGATTGCAGATGACAATACGCCGACTTATTT
>DWUT01000220.1 GCA_019120615.1 Candidatus Mediterraneibacter norfolkensis | reverse complement strand
TACTCCGTGATCCTTTTCGATGAAATTGAGAAGGCCCATCCGGATGTGTTTAATACTTTCCTGCAGGTGCTGGATGACGGTCATATCACGGATTCCCAGGGGAGGAAGGTGGATTTCTCCAACACGGTGATCATTATGACTTCCAATGCGGGGGCGAAGGCGATCGTGGAGCCGAAGAAGCTGGGATTTGCTACAAAGGAGGATCCTGCGGGAGACTACAAGCGGATGAAACAGAACGTGATGGATGAAGTGAAGATGATCTTCCGGCCGGAGTTCCTGAACCGGATCGATGAGATCATTGTGTTCCATTCACTGGAGAAGAAGGACCTGAAGAAAATCGTTACGCTGCTGTGCCGCAGCTTTACGAAACGTCTGGCAGATCAGATGGACATCCATCTTACGCTGCGTGAGTCGGCGAAGAACCTGATCGCGGAGAAGGGAACTGACGCAAAATACGGGGCGAGACCTCTCAGGAGGGCGCTCCAGACCGAACTGGAAGATAAGCTTGCAGAGGCGATCCTTAATGGGGAGGTCAGACGCGGGGACCATGTGGAAGCAGGGGTATCCCACAAGGAGATCCGGTTCTTCACGGAGGAGCGCCGTGAGAGCCCGGACGCAGGAGCAAAGGGAAAGACTGCGGTGTGAACTGCAGCAGAGGAAGAGAAAAAATAATTCTATAGAAAATGCGGTTTTTTTAGTATATAATGATGCCAGGGTCAAAAGGTCAGAACCCACATCGTATAATAACGATAGCAAAGAAATTTGTGGAATACTTAGGAGGAAAATCAAGATGGCAGCAGTGAAAGAATTATTGCGCGCAGAGAGTGACGGCACACTGAGTTTCGGAGATTATACTCTCGCATCCAAGACAAAGAAAGACAACTACGAGTTTGAGGGAGATCTCTACAAAGTCAAGACATTTTCCGAGATCACAAAACTGGAGAAGAACGGAATGTTCGTTTATGAATCAGTTCCGGGAAGCGCAGTGGAGAATTTCAGAGAGACAGACAAAGAAGTGGCGTTTACCGTTTCGGCACCGTCAGATGTCCAGTTTACTCTTGAACTTGAGCCGGAGAGTGAGTATGAGGTGTTTCTTGACGGGGCGTCAGCGGGACGCATGTCTACGAACCTGAGCGGGAAACTCAGCGTCAGCGTGGAACTTTCCGCAGATCAGAGCGCAGAGGTAAAGGTTGTCAAATGCTGATGAGACACTGCGGGATGAGTGGATGCTGATAGAAAGAGTGTTATGGGGCGGATAAAATTCTGCCCCGTTTTTGCGCGATAAGCCCGGAGGGCGGCCGCCGTGCTCGCACGAGCGGGCATCCGAGTGGAGAAAGGACAGGAAATGGCAAAAGGAAAGAAGACAGTTTTTTTCTGTCAGAACTGCGGGCACGAGGAGTCAAAATGGCTGGGCCAGTGCCCCATGTGTAAGGAATGGAATACATTTGTGGAGGAGACTGCGGTCACCGGTGTGACAAAGGGGACGACGGTGGCGGCGCGCTCGGTACGGGAGGCAAAGGTTGTCCCGCTGACTCAGGTCACGGCGGACGATGACGTCCGCTGCGAGACCGGGATCCGGGAACTGGACCGGGTACTTGGCGGCGGAATCGTGCCGGGTTCTCTGGTGCTGGTGGGCGGTGACCCAGGGATCGGAAAGTCCACCCTGCTTCTGCAGGTCTGCCAGAGGATGGCGCAGATGAAGAAGATCCTCTACATTTCGGGAGAGGAATCTCAGACTCAGATCCGGCTCCGGGCAAACAGGATGGGAGAGTTCACTTCCAATCTTCTTTTGCTCTGCGAGACGAATCTGGAGATCATCCGGGGCGTGATCGAGAAGGAACGTCCGGAACTGGTGATCATTGATTCCATCCAGACCATGTACAGTGAGAATGTAGGATCCGCACCGGGCAGTGTGTCTCAGGTGCGGGAGTCGACGAACGTTTTCATGCAGCTCGCAAAAGGGCTGATGATCCCCATATTTATCGTGGGACATGTGACGAAAGAAGGAACGGTTGCCGGACCGCGTGTGCTGGAGCATATGGTGGATACGGTGCTGTATTTTGAAGGGGACCGGCATGCCTCCTACCGGATCCTGCGCGCGGTGAAGAACCGTTTTGGTTCCACAAATGAGATCGGAGTGTTCGAGATGCGCCAGGACGGACTGGCAGAAGTGGAGAATCCGTCGGAATATATGCTCAGTGGAAGGCCGGAGAATGCCTCCGGTTCTGTGGTGGCATGCTCGATCGAAGGAACCAGGCCGATCCTGATCGAGATCCAGGCGCTGGTCTGTCGGAGTAATTTCGGTATGCCCCGCCGGACTGCCACCGGGACGGACTACAACCGTGTCAACGTACTCATGGCGGTCCTGGAGAAGCGGCTGGGCCTGTCTCTGTCGAGCTGCGACGCCTATGTCAATATCGCCGGCGGGATCCGGATGAACGAACCCGCCATCGACCTGGGAATCGTCCTCGCGCTGGTGTCCAGTTACCGGAACCGGTCCATCGATGGGAAGACCATCGTCTTCGGCGAGGTGGGATTAAGCGGTGAAGTCCGTGCAGTCAATATGCCCGAACAGCGCGTTAACGAAGCCAAAAAGCTGGGCTTCGAGACCTGTATCCTGCCGGAGGTCGCCCTTAAGACTGTACAGAATGTCAAAGGGATACGGCTGGTCGGAGTAAAGAATATTGGGGATGCGGTCAATGTGATATCGTGAAAGATTTAACAGGTGCCGTGTACCTTGTCAAAGGTACACGGCACCTGTTAAA
>DWUT01000219.1 GCA_019120615.1 Candidatus Mediterraneibacter norfolkensis | reverse complement strand
GCCTTCTCGATCTCGTCGAACAGGACCACGGAATACGGATGGGTCCTGACCTGGTCGCTGAGCTGACCTCCCTCTTCATGTCCAACATATCCCGGAGGGGATCCGATCATCTTCGCAACAGAGTGTTTCTCCATGTACTCCGACATGTCCACCCGGATCATGGACTCTTCGTTGCCGAACAGCGCCTCTGCCAGCGCCTTGGAAAGTTCTGTCTTTCCGACGCCGGTGGGTCCCAGGAACAGGAAGGAGCCAATGGGTCTCTTCGGATCCTTCAGTCCGACACGTCCCCGTTTCACCGCGCGGGCGACGGCGCTGACCGCCTCCTCCTGGCCGACCACTCTCTTATGCAGCACGGATTCCAGTTTCTTCAGCCGCTCCGCGTCGCTCTCCGCCAGCTTCTGCACCGGCACTTTCGTCCAGGCGGACACTACCTCTGCGATATCCTCCGCCGTCACTTCCGGATGAAGGGAGGCATTCTTCTTCTCAAACCGCTTCCGGAGCGCCGTCAGCTTTTTCTTCACCTCGTCCTGCTCCTTCTGGATCAGGGATGCCTCGGTAAAGTCTCCGTTTCGGATGCTCTCCTCCTTCTGTTTACCCAGTTCCTTGAAGGAATTCTCCAGAGCCGTCAGGTTCTCCGGCACCTTGTACCCTCTGAGGCTTACTTTCGAACACGCCTCGTCCAGCACATCAATGGCCTTATCCGGCAAGTTCCGGTCCGTGATATACCGTTCTGACATCTGGACCGCCGCCTCCATCGCTTCTTCCCCGATCACTACCCTGTGGTGCTTCTCGTAGCGTTCTTTCAGTCCCAGCAGGATCTCCCGGCACTGCTCCTTTGTGGGCTCCTCCACAGAGACCGGCTGGAACCGGCGCTCCAGCGCCGCATCCTTCTCGATATATTTCCGGTATTCCGCGATGGTGGTGGCTCCGATGAGCTGCAGTTCTCCCCGGGCAAGGGAAGGTTTCAGGATGCTGGACGCATCGATGGCACCCTCGGCGCCGCCGGCTCCGATCATGGTGTGGATCTCATCCAGGAACAGGATAATGTTCCCCGCCGACTCCACCTCGGAGATCAGCCCTTTCATCCTCTCCTCAAACTCACCGCGGTACTTGGAACCTGCGATCAGCCCCGGAAGATCCAGGGTATAGATCCGTTTCCCTTTCATCTTCTCCGGCACAACGCCCGCCGCGATCCTCTGGGCCAGCCCCTCGATGATAGCCGTCTTACCCACGCCGGGCTCCCCTACAAGACATGGATTGTTCTTTGTCCTGCGGCTCAGCACCTGCATGAGGCGGTACATCTCTTCCTCTCTTCCGACAACGGGGTCCAGTTTCCCTTCCTCCGCCCGCGCCGTCATATCCGTGCAGTACTGCTCCGTCATAGAGCGGACGCCCTTCGCCTCCTCCTGAAGTTCCTCCTGATATTCCTTGGGATCGATCCCCGCCGCGGACATAATATCCTGGAAGATCTTCTGGAGGTTGATGTTCAGCGTGATCAGGATCCGCGCTGCAACACAGTCCACGTCCCGGATCATGGACAGAAGGAGATGCTCCGTCCCCACCGCAGAAGTATGCAGCCTGCGGGCCTCCTTTCCGCTGTTCTCAAGGATATCCTCAAGTCTCGGACTCTCCTTCGGTTTCTTTCCGTCCAGCGTATCGCTCCCCGGAGCGATGAGTTCATCCATCAGATGAAGGATTTTCTCCTCCTCCACGCCGTTCTGCGCCAGCACCTGTCCGGCAACCCCGGTATACTCCTGTCTCAGTCCGAGAAGAAGATGTTCCGTCCCGATATACGGATGCTTCATTTCTCTTGCCATGCGGCCGGCATAGCGGATAGCTTCCTCCGCCTGTTTCGTGTATGGTATCTGCATAATAAAAAATATCCTCCTGTCAGGTCATTCATAATCGTCAAAAATCTCGTCCACCAGGTCATGTACCTCCTGCCGGGACACGTTTTTACAACACCCTCTCGCAAGCACGATCCTGAGCTGGCGTCTCATCTCTTCGAGCTGCTCCATCTTGTCCATGTCCAGCGCGATCACGGCGCCTCTCCTCTTGTCCAGACTGATATATCCCTCCCGCTTGAGCACACTGTAGGCTTTGTTCACTGTGTGCATGTTCACCCCGATCGTATCCGCGAGCTGGCGCACTGAGGGGAGGGAGTCCCCTTCCTGTATCACCGAGGTCGCGATCCCCAGGATGATCTGGTTGCAGAGCTGGATATAAATGGCTTCATCACTGTTAAAATCAACTTCTATCAGCATAGATTTCTCCTTTCCGCACCGTGTTATACACATATTAGCACAGGAAAAGGGTTCTGACAAGCACAGAAAAACCACCGGTCATTTCTGACCGATGGTTTCCTCCTTCGGAAAATGAATCTCCATCCGCGTCCCCTTGCCCGGCTCGCTGTCCACGATGACTTTCGCACCGTGCAGGATCGCACCATGCTTGACGATGGACAGCCCCAGCCCGGTACCGCCCCGTTCCTTGGAATGACTCTTGTCCACCCGATAGAAGCGCTCGAAGATCCTCTCCTGATGTTCTTTCGGGATCCCGATCCCAGTATCCGACACGCAGATCTTCGCACCTTCCAGCGTATCCCCCACCCATATGGAAACTCGTCCGTTATCGTTATTATATTTGATGGCATTCTCACAAATATTGTAGACCATTTCGTCCAGGATCTGGCGTATCCCATTGTACATCACCGGTTCCCCGGTAACTTCCATGCGGATGTTCTTCTGCGCCGCCTGGGGAGCGAGCCGGCTCACAACCTCCCTGGTCAGCTCATAGAGATTGACTTTCTGTTTCTCGAGCTCCACGGACTCCTCGTCCAGCTTGGACAGCTTGATGATATCCTCCACCAGGGTGATCAACCGCCGTGCTTCCTTGTATATTCTCTCCGAGAAAACAGGGATATCCGCCGGCCGGACCATCCCATTCTTCATGATCTCCGCATAGCCGGAGATGGAGGTGAGGGGCGTCTTCAGCTCATGGGAAACATTTGCAGAAAACTCTTTCCTCATATTGGACACGGCCTCCTTCTCCTTATTCTGCCGGTCCATCGCAATGAGAAGGGGCTCCAGTTCCGGATAGACGTCATTCTCCAGGGGATGATCCAGGTCAAGTTCATTGATCGGCTTGATCAGCCGTTTTGTCTGCCACCTTGCAAGAAGGATGGCAAGCCCTATCATCAGCAGCGCCAGGACGCCCATCACCGGAAAAACGTTGATCGCGGTCCGCATCAGACCGTCCATGGAACGGGCAACGCGGAGGACGGAACCGTCGTTGAGAAGGACCGCATAATAGTACATCTCTCTTCCCACCGTATCGGACATCCTGACGTCCTCGCCCGTGCCGTTATCAAGCGCCGACTGCACCTCCGGGCGGGAGCTGTGGTTCTCAATGTCCGTCTCATCCCGGCGGGAATCATAGAGCACCTCTCCATCCGGCGCGATCTGGGTCAGACGGGTATCCCAGTCAACCCCGTCCATCTGTTCCAGATAATCCGTCCCCGATATATTGATGGCAGCCTGGATGTACTTTGCCTCCTGCCGCACTTCTCCCTCCAGAATAGACAGGTTGTGATTGTACAGGATCACAGCCAGGATCCCGTAAAACAGGATCAATGTCACAAACAGGATCAGCACCATGCTTCGCTGGATCTTCTTTTTCATACATCTCCCCCTACACGGTATCCCACGCCGCGGACAGTCTGGATGATCTCTCCTTTCTCACCCAGCTTCTGGCGCAGCGTCCTGATATGCACGTCGACAGTCCTTGTCTCCCCGTCGAAATCATAGCCCCAGATCTCCGCGAGGAGCTGGTCCCTTGTCAGCACGATCCCCTGATTCCTCATCAGTTTCTCAAGGAGTTCAAATTCTTTCAGTGTAAGGGATATCTCCTTCCCGTTTACAGTGACCTCGTGTTTCTTTACATTCACGTGGACGCCTGCGATGTCCATATCGATCCGGTCTTCCACCTTCCCGGTCCGGCGCAGCACCGCCTTGATCCGGGATACCAGTTCCATCATGCCAAAGGGCTTTGTCACATAGTCGTCGGCTCCGGAGTCCAGCCCTACGACCTTGTCATACTCCGACCCCTTCGCCGTTACCATGATCACAGGGATCCCTTTGGTCTTTGAGGAGGATTTCAGTTTCTTAAGCAGTTCCAGCCCGTCGTCGCCGGGAAGCATGATATCAAGCAGGATCAGCTCCGGCGTATCGAACGCCAGGGCTTCCATAAATGCGGCTCCGTCCGCAAACCCTCTTGCCTTGAGTCCCGTTGTCTCCAGCGTGTATATCACAAGTTCGCGGATGTTATCGTCATCTTCAACACAAAATATCATCTCTTCCGTTCTCCTTCTCTTTTCTGTTCTATCATTAATACGTCTTTCGTTTCAATCACCGGAAGTACCAAAAGGCGCATTCCGGGATTCTAAGTGGTCACCAGGGTCTCGAACAAGTCCGGACTTTGGCTCGCAGCTGTTTCAAAAAAGCCGGCTTATTCAGCCGGCTGCATCACCATTCATCAGCTTTCATGTATGATCGCACTGTCTTTGTGAACACCTGTGATGGAAAATTCCACCCATTCCGCAATGTTCGTCGCATGGTCGCCGATACGCTCGAGATATTTTGTCACCATAATCAGGTCGAAGATCTTCTTTCCGTTCTCACCTTTTTCCTCTTTGATGAAATCAATCATCTCGTCACGCACTTCCTCGAAGTACTCATCAATGGCGTCATCCGCCTTCATAACGTCGCGGGCAAGCTCCAGGTCTTTCTTCACGTATGCAGTCACACTGTCGCGAACCATCTTGCTGACCTCGGAGGCCATCTTTCCGATGACATGGATATCACTGTCCGCCGGAGCCCAGTCTTTGGAAGAAAGGATGATCTCCGCAATATCAGAAGTCTGGTCTCCGATACGCTCCATATCCGTGATCATCTTCAGCGCTGCCGAAATCCTCCTTAAGTCCTTTGCCACCGGCTGCTGCTGGAGCAGAAGCTTCAGGCAGAGTCTTTCGATATCTTTTTCGAGCTGATCGATCTCCTCATCCTCTTTGATGATGACTCTTGCCTTTTCACGGTCGCTGCTCTCCAGTGCCTTTGTTGTCTTTGCGATCGCTGTCTCGCACAGCTCCCCCATCTGTGTAAGCTGCTCATCAAGAAAATGAAGCTGCTCATCAAATTTATTACGCATTTAACCGAACCTCCCTGTGATATAATCTTCTGTTCTCTTATCTGACGGTATTGAGAAGAGTTTTTCCGTATCATTGTACTCTACAACTTCACCCAGGAGGAAGAAAGCTGTGTTGTCGGATACACGCACTGCCTGCTGCATATTATGTGTAACCATAACAATAGTATAATCTTTCTTGAGCTCCATCGCAAGGTCTTCTATCTTGGAAGTCGAGATCGGGTCAAGAGCTGATGTAGGCTCATCCATGAGCAGCACTTCTGGTTCTACCGCAAGTGCTCTCGCGATACAGAGTCTCTGCTGCTGTCCGCCTGACATACCGAGCGCGCTGGTCTTGAGACGGTCCTTGCACTCATCCCAGATTGCCGCGTTTCTCAGAGACTTTTCCACGATATCATCCAGTTTTGCTTTGGAGCGGATACCGTGAGTACGGGGGCCGTATGCGATATTGTCATAGATGCTCATAGGGAACGGATTCGGTTTCTGGAATACCATTCCGACACGTTTTCTTAATAAGTTTACGTCCATTCCCTTGAAAATATTTTCGCCGTCAAGAAGGATCTCTCCATCGATGCGGCAGCCCTCGACCAGGTCGTTCATACGGTTGATAGACTTCAGAAGTGTAGATTTACCGCAGCCGGAAGGTCCGATAAACGCGGTGATCTTATTCGGTTCGATCTCCAGATTTATATTTTTAAGAGCTTTGAAATCCCCATAATATAAATCAAGATTCTTGATACTTATCTTTGACATTTCTTTACCCTTTCATAATTTTATACTGCTGTAAGTTTTCTTGCGATTACACTTGACAACGCATTGATCCCCACAACAAGGATCAGCAGGATGACGGCCGTCGCATATGCCTGGTCCATGTAAAGCCCTTCGCTGGACAGGTTATACATATGAAGCGCCAGTGTACGCCCGGATCCCATCACACTGTCCGGGATCTGTGCCACGGTTCCTGACGTGTACATCAGAGCAGCCGTCTCACCCACAATACGTCCGATGGCAAGAATCACACCTGCAAGGACGCCCGGGATCGCGGACGGAAGGACGATGCGGAACACGGT
>DWUT01000218.1 GCA_019120615.1 Candidatus Mediterraneibacter norfolkensis | reverse complement strand
AATCATTGCAATGTGAATTATGACAGTGAAGATGGTAAAAGAGCTGAAGAATTAAGAAAAATGCAGTTGGCGTCAGAAAACTGGGATAAACCGTTGGTGGTAACCACTAATGTGCAGTTTTTTGAATCGTTGTTTTCGAATAAGCCTTCTAAATGCCGGAAGCTGCATAATATTGCCAACAGTGTGATTATTTTTGATGAAGCCCAGATGCTGCCTAATGATTATTTAAAGCCATGCATTGCCATGATGGAAGAGCTGATTGATCATTATGAGTCAAGCATTGTTTTGTGCACAGCGACCCAGCCGGCATTAGGTTCGTTTTTCACCGGCGGAAGAAAAGCGACAGAATTATGTCCAAGGATGGATGAACAGTTTCGATTTTTTGAACGAACGAGGTTTCAAAATCTCGGGACAGTGACGGAAGAGGATTTAATTGAAAAACTGGCGTTAGAGCGGCAGGCATTATGTATTGTGAATACAAGAAGGAAAGCCCAGATGCTTTATAAGAAGCTGAGGGGAGAAAGCGTATTTCATTTGTCGACAACAATGTATCCGAAACACCGAAGGAGAATTCTGGAGGAAGTTCGGCACAGGCTGAAGCAAGGGGAACGATGCATTTTAATCTCCACCAGTTTGGTGGAAGCCGGAGTGGATCTTGATTTTGAAACGGTATATCGGCAGCTGGCCGGCGCAGATTCCATAATCCAGGCGGCGGGGCGATGTAACCGGGAGGGGAAACGGAAGGCGGAAGAAAGCAACGTTTTAATTTTTCAGTTTGTAGAAAAGGAAGTCGTTCCCGGGCAGAGACAGCAAATTGATGTGACGAAAGGTTTGCTTGCGGAAGGAATGGATATTTCCTCCCTAGATGGAATTGAAGAGTATTTTAAGCGGTTATATCATTGCCGAGGTGAAAGTCTGGATAAGAAAAAAATTATGGAAGAATTCAAAAGCGAAATGAAGTATAATTTTGCGAAGGTCGGCGTGGAGTTTAATTTAATTGAAGAGGATACAAAGATAATATTGATTCATTGCGAAGAAGAGGCCAGTGCGATTCTGCAGAGGATTAAGTATCAAGGATATACAAAATCAGAGATGCGGAAAGCGAGTCAGTATTGTGTTCAGGTAAACAGTAAGGATTTGGAAAAACTGCAGGGCGCAGGCGCTGTAAAGGCAGTGTCAGAAGACATGGGAGATTTTTTCGAGCTTGTGGATGAAAGCATGTATACGGAGACGATGGGACTGAATCTCGAAATTGATTCGGGGATCGCAATGTTTAGCTAATTTAGCTAATCAGAATAGTGGTCATGAAACAGCAGCGGTGCTGAAGATGGTTCTTCATGCATCGCTGTTGTTTTCATTTCACCGTAAATTTTGTTATTTCAATCCACAGGTTTTTCCTGACTCGTATAAAAGTATATCAAATTTTTTTCAACTTTCAACAATATTTATTGTGCATATTATAATTCAACAAAATTTAATGTGACCAAAAATAAAATAGTATTGCAATTAGCTAGTAGAAGTAGTATAGTTACATTATAGTATAAAATATTACCCGGAAAATAAAGAATATATGATCTCTCGGAATCCTGAGTGATCACAGCCAGCAGACGCTGGCGTTGAACTTTGAAAAGTAAATATTATCTGAAATGCGAAAAATAGACATACTGAAATAGACATAGCTGTCGCTATATCTGAAAAAATGCGATATAATACTAAAGGATCATGCTACTTCCAAAATCAACTTGCGTAATGTAGATTCGAAAGGCAGATCCCATGCATCAAGATGTTGCAGCATCATGATGTGATAGAGGCGGCAGTACCACATCTTAGTAGAGCGGTGTCTGCCGCTTTCTAATTGAAAGTCTATTTTCTCACGTTTATTAGAACGTTCTGCCGATGTCCGGGCGTTGAATTCCTTTTTCCACTCCTTCGTGTCACGGGGCGGGAAGTTAATCAGTCTTGGGTTATCTTTCATAGCCAGATGGACTGTCCTGCCATACTTGGAATCCGAGCAGGGCTGTGTGCAGGAACAGCCGTATTTCCGGCTGGCCAGAGGGCAGCGGAATTTCAGCCTTTTCTTGGAAAGTTCCGAACCGTCATGACGCATTTTTCTTCCCGCTTTACAGACGGGAACGCCGTCTTCACCGATGGTGAAATCATTTTTATATTTTACTTTGATGCCCCGTTTCACATTCAGGTCAATAAAGGGCTGGATGTGGTTCTTACGGCAGTAAATGTAATAGGGCATCGCATCATGGGCAGAATCCAGGAGCCACTTGCTGACATGAAGATCAGGAAGGAAAGCTTTCATTCGGAACCAGGTTTCCAGAAAGCCAAGGGAGTCATGTTTTGAGGCAGGATTCAGCAGAGGAAAAACAGGAAGGTCGCTTTCCGAGTTGGCGGCGACAAGCATATATAAGTCGTAGCCGAAATAAAAGCATTCTCTGGAAGAATCCCATCCAATATCGCAGTCCGGCTGGGAAAAGAAACGGTCACAGGAACAATCCGTGATTCCTTTTTCCGAGCAGTCACAGACGGAATGCTTTCGTTCCCTTGCGGAAGTGACAACAGGTGTCCCATCACCAGCGAGGGAAAGAGCGGAAGGATCGATCAGTCCTTTGGTTATGGATTGACTCAGGAACTCCCGATGATAGATTTTAAACAGGGAGGAGTAAGGCTGGTCATCTAACACAAAAGAAGCTGCTTCCAACTGCCCCAGTAACTGATCAACGGAAATCTTTTCGACAGATTCTGCCTTCTTCCCTTTCTGAGCAGGCTTTTTAATCCTTTTTTCTTTTGCAGGGCGCAGATGAGAAGAGAGATTGGAATCTTCAGAATCCCACAGCCGGGTAAGAAAATCATAAAAAGTACCGACGCCGGGAGTATCGCCGAATTCAAAACCGCTGAGGATTGCATAAAGCGGATTGATCTTCAACTGAGCAGCCCAGTCTGTCAGGGAATGGATTTTGAAATCAATAGACAGCAGATAAGAGCGCTGCATACAGGAAGGGGTTCTGGGCTTAGGACCAAAGACAGAGTATTTCGAACGCAGAAGTTCATCCGTATAAGAAAGATCAAGATTCCAGAAACGTTCGATGATATCCCATGTAGTGCGTGAAAAGGTATCAGGATTCGGATAATATTTACGAAGATTTGTAGCAACAAAGTTTTGATAGGCGGCATGACCGCCAGGATTAACAGGTAACAAAAAATCGCCTCCAGTCGAAAGAAATAAAATATATTCAATCGGCTTCGCCGCAAATTTGGGGCGATTTGTCAAGTGTTTTTGGCAAAAAAGTGGGGGATTTTAATAAAAAAGGAATCCAAAGCCCTTATAAATCAAGGGATTAAGATTCCGAGAGATTATATCAGTATACAGGAGGTTTTTATGGATATCCGGCAGCTTCGGTACTTTACCGCTATTGTAGAAGAAGGCACTCTCACCGGTGCCGCCAAGCGTTTAAATATGACTCAGCCCCCGCTTACCGCTCAGCTGAAGCTTTTGGAAGAAGAGCTGAGATGTCCCCTTTTCACCCGGGAAGGAAAACGCCTCCATCTTACCGAAGCTGGCCACCATTTC
>DWUT01000217.1 GCA_019120615.1 Candidatus Mediterraneibacter norfolkensis | reverse complement strand
CGGCACCCGTTATTTTTTTAACTATCGAAATTCTTAAGAAATTGTTCCAAATTTCCGTCGATACTTCTTTTTATAATAATTCCATGACAAGGAGGCGTTATAACACATGCCAGGAGACATAAGAAGAAGCCGGAACGGGAAGAGAAGACTGAATAAAAGAGGCAGAAGAAAAAGGCGGATCCGCAGGATCCTGTCGGCAGTTGTGGTGTTCATTCCACTTTTTGCCGCAGCCGTCTTCCTGAAAAATTTTATAGGGGATCACTTCGTGATGACGGATTCCGGCATCACGAGAGATACCGGTTCTTATCAGGTGCAGAATACAACGGCGGTGCAGAGTATTACCGACGGCGAGGTCAGGAGCAGACTCACAGAGATGGCGCAGACGGATGAGAAGGTCCGGCAGGTGCTTGAGCAGGCGGATCAGTATCCGGAGGATCTGCTGGAACTGCTTGCAAACAATGAGGAGACAGCGGATTTCGTGCTGAACTATGCAGAGAAAAAAGATGATGCCCCGGCAGAGAATATCGGCGATATCACTTCCGGTGAAATCCCCCTTCTGCTTCAGTGGGATGAGCGCTGGGGATATGCGCAGTACGGGGACAATATGATCGCCATCAACGGCTGCGGCCCCACGGTGGTGGCAATGGTGGCAGCAGGACTGACCGGAGACAATACTATTACTCCGTATAAAGTGGCGCAGTATGCCGAGGAACAGGGATACTATACTGGCGAGTCGGGCACAAGCTGGGAACTGATGACTGCAGGCGCAGAACATTTCGGCGTACAGGGACAGGAGCTGGGGTTAAGTGAGAACGGAATCCTCTCGGAGCTGGAGAGTGGTCATCCGGTCGTATGCAGCATGCGTCCCGGAGATTTCACCACCACCGGACATTTTATCGTTCTGACCGGCGTGGAGGACGGAAAGATCCGGGTCAATGATCCAAACAGCAGACAGAGGAGCGAAGAACTGTGGGACTACGATACGTTGGAATATCAGATCAATAACCTGTGGGCGTTTTCTACGATGTGAGTTTCAGAAATTTTTTGAAGAGAAAACGATATGAGCTTTAGGAGGGACAAAAAGGATGGAAAATCAGGGAACTATGATACAGCTCAGTTTATGGGAGTCCATTGCAGGGCTGCTCTGTTTAAGCCCGGTATTCATTGCGGGGCTGGCGGTGACATGCATCATATTATACATGATACTGAGGAGAAAGAGCGGAGGGGCATATCTGCGCACGATGATCTTTTCCGTATTGCTTTACTATTATCTGTGCATTGTGTTCTGCAATATTGTGGGCACGCCCTCGCTGAGTCAGCTCCTTAGAACCGCGTCCTACGGGGAGCCCCTGTTCGCTCCCAATATTAACCTGGTCCCATTTGCGGACGGGATCAGCATGGGATATATCTTGAATGTGATCTGCTTTATACCTCTGGGATTCCTGGCCCCTCTGATCAGCACGACTTATGAAAAGGCGGGAAAATGTTTCCTGCTTGGCTTTGGTGTATCTCTCGGGATTGAGATCAGCCAGATGTTCACTCCTTACCGGGCGACAGACATCGACGACCTTGTGGCGAATGTTCTGGGCGTAATGGCAGGCTGGCTGATCCTGAGACTGCTTATGAAGAGCAGAATGATACGAAGGCTGGCGGGAAAAGAACAAGATTGTAACGGATGCTGGTATCTGCCTGTGATCACGACAGGAATCGCGTTCCTGGCGGCATTTATCAGCTAGCATGGCGAAAAGCTGTACCAGTTATCTGCTCAGAAGCCATGCAATGCCATCGGCACTCCGCTCCGCTGCATTTTTAAAATGGTTTCCCGGATTCAGCCGGAACACGGTATCGATTCCCTTCCTTTTATAAAAATCTGCGATCTCTTCAGTATTCTGGCGGACGCATTTTAAAACTTTGTTCCGTGTATGGTGTTCCCTGTCCCCGAGAGAAAAATAGAGATGATCTGTTTTTCCTTTTAGCTCATTAGAAAAGAGATACTCCTTTATGCCGGGGAACCAGAGAGAACCGGATATGCTGGCGGCACGGGAAAACAGATCGGTCTGGCAGACTGTGTATATGGCGAACAGTCCGGCAAGAGAATAACCTGAGATCCCGCGCCATGCCGGGGTACCATTTACTGATCTTTCGGCTTCCGGTATGATCTCCCCGGTCAGAAGTTTCAGATAATCGTCTGCCCCGCCGGTGAAAGGCGTATCCTTTTCTGAAAGGGGAGGAATATCCCACGGAGACATATCGTGGTTCCATTTCAGATCACTGACGGTTACCAGGGTAAAATCGGGGCATTCCAGGGTTTGCAGATTCTGAAGTACCTGTTCCCCTTCCTGCCCGAAAGTATTCAGGTATATCACAGGTCTGTCCGGCCCGGCAGCCGGGAACACAGTGACAGTCCTGTTTTCTATCGTAAATGAATTCATCGATTACACTTCCTCAATATTTTATTACCCGCTTATGAGCAGGCACATGTGGATTCAGACTTTTGGAATCCGGCATCAAAAAAATTATACTACATACAAAGTGAGAATCAAGTACGTGAAATGAGCGGCGGTTATTTTCCGCCGCTTTCCTCTTGAGGAAAGCTCAGTTGTGGATGAGATTCCCTTTCTGCTATAATTTTCTCCAGAGAGAAACACAGAAAAATGCCGGAGAGAATAAACTGAAGATTTCAGACAGACTCTTCCGGATAAAAGAAAGGAGATCAGACTATGCCGATCAGTACGGTGATACGTGAAAAAAGGAGAGAGCTGGGGATGACCCAGGAGCAGGTGGCGGAACGGCTGGGAGTCTCCGCTCCGGCGGTCAACAAATGGGAGAGAGGAAACACCTGTCCGGATATCATGATCCTCCCTGCCCTTGCGCGGCTTTTAGAGACAGATGTGAATACTCTGCTGTGCTTTAGAGAAGAACTGACCGATCAGGAGATCGCTGCTACCTGTGAGGAAGTAGTGAAAGAGGCGAATGAAAATGGCATCGATGCAGGAGCAGATCTTGCGGAGAAAAAGATCCGGGAATATCCCAACTGTATGAAACTGATTTACAGCCTGAATACAACTCTGGAAGGACTCCTTATCCTGGGGCGGGCAGAGATAACAGAGGAAGAGTGCCGAAGATACGAGGAAAAAATCTTCGCACGCTATGAATTTATCCTTGATCATGCTGCTGAGGAGCGGACGAGAAACAGTGCTGCATACATGCTTGTCGGGAGATATATGAGGCAGGGGGACTGCAGGCGGGCGGAAGAACTGCTGGATCTTCTTCCTCAGAGGGAGGCGGATAAGAGGATCCTGCAGGCGAACGTGCTCTCAGAACAGGGGAAACATTCTGAGGCGGCAAGGATCCTGGAGGGGAAGATCCTTGGAGATATCAATGAAGTGCATATAGCGCTTTTTAAGCTGATGACCCTGGCAATGGATAAAGGACGGGAGGAGGACGCTCAGGAGATCGCAAAGATCGGGCAGAGGACGGCAGAAGCTTATGGGCTATGGGGATATAACTCTATTCTGATCCCTATGGAACTGGCCGTGAGAAAACAGGATGTAAGGGAGAGTGTGCGGTATATCAGGGAGATGATCCAGACAGCAAAGAAGCCCTGGACGATGTCGGACAGCCCGCTCTACCGCCATATCAGCCGGCAGGAAAAGGATGGTCAGAGTGAAGAAGCCGGGGATAAGACGGAGAAGAATACTATGGCAAGGATCCTCCCGGTCCTGCTGCAGGAACTGAAAACAGACCCCAGATATGATTTCCTGAGAGGAGATGAAGAGTTTCAGAAGCTGCTTAAAGAAGGAGAATGATCTGAGCTGATAATATGAAAGAAATGGGCGGATTCCAGTGGAATTGTTCCGGAAATCCGCCCTCTTTTTACGATTTATTACAATTTACTGAACACGAGCGCCCGGAATCCGATAGGTGCAGGGCAGACCGACCACACATTTCCCACAGACATCCCTGCCCAGACGGCTTTCAAATTCCATCAGATGCTCATTGCATCGGTACTGATCAAAAGTCCCTCCCGGCACCAGAGCGTGGGTGGGACAGCGCTTTGTACAGAGGCCGCATCCGCCGGATCTTTTGTACAGGCAGCGCTCTTCCTTAAGGGGCAGGTCCGGGCTGACAGGCAGATCCGTGATAAGAGAGTAGAACCTTCCGCAGATTCCTTTCTCTGTGATCAGCATATTGTTCACTCCGAAGGTTCCGAGTCCCGCGGCGTATGCGATATGGCGCTGGGACCAGTTGCTGAAAAGGTGTCCGTCGTCAATCATCCCGATAGAGGGAGGCGTGACGGCATGGAACCCTTTCTTTTCAAGAAATGCCGTCAGGTAGCGGTTCAGTTTCGGAAACATCCGGTTCGTCTCCTCATAGGCGGCGCTCCATTCTTCCGACGGTTCCACCCCTTCTTCATTTCCCCGGCCGATCTCTTCGGAAAAAGGCAGGAAATAGGAGAGGACAACGGTTGCGCCGGGAAGAAAATCCCGGGGCAGATAATGGGTGGGCGAAATAAGCTTTTTCAGGGAGTGGATATATTCCCCGTCTGCGTCAGCAAATCCCAAGAGTGGCTCTTTCCAGGAAGTTGAGATCCTGTTCTGCTTTCTGTATTCTCCGATAAACCGGACCATGTTTCCTGTGAGTTCCTTTTTTATTCTGATGGAATCCATATATATTTTTTCCCTTCTACTATAGTAAGAGTTTTTTGTCCTGCAATGTTGAAGCAGTCCATAACAGAATTTCTGCCGGAAATCGTTTACATCTGCATTTCCTGTGGGCATACCACAGAAAACACCGGAATGCGGTTCCTCATTTCCCACATCCCGGTGTTTTCGGATTCTTTATATTTTTATTTCTGATTCTCTTTTGCCAGTTCCTGCATTTTCATCGCGCGGACTTTCAGCGGAAGTCCGAACAGGTTGATGAAGCCGTCTGCGTCGTGGTGATCGTACAGATCGCCAGTTGTGAAGCTTGCGAGAGACTCGTTGTACAGGGAGTACGGAGAAGTCTCTCCGGCTTTGATGATATTGCCCTTGTACAGTTTGAATTTCACTTCACCGGTCACATATTCCTGAGTCACATCGACGAAGGCCTTGAGGGCGTCGCAGAGCGGTGTGAACCATTTTCCTTCGTATACGACCTGAGCCAGTTTGTTTCCGATCTCTTTCTTCACTTCGTATGTAGCGCGGTCAAGGCAGAGTTCCTCGAGCTGCTCGTGAGCCGCCATGAGGATGGTTCCGCCCGGCGTCTCGTACACGCCGCGGGATTTCATGCCTACGACACGGTTCTCCACGATATCGATGATACCGATGCCGTGCTTTCCTCCAAGCTTGTTCAGCTCTGTGATGATCTCGGAGACCTTCATCTCTTTCCCGTTCAGGGATTTCGGGATACCTGCCTCAAATGTCATGGTCACGTATTCCGGCTTGTCCGGAGCCTTCTCCGGCGGAACGGTGAGCACGAGGAGGTCATCATAGTTGGGCTCTACAGACGGATCTTCCAGTTCCAGACCTTCATGGCTGATGTGCCATAAGTTACGGTCACGGCTGTAGCTGTGTTTTGTGTCGAAAGGAAGATCGATGCCGTGCTTGCGGCAGTATTCGATCTCATCTTCACGGGACTGCATGGTCCAGAGATCTGTCATACGCCAGGGAGCAATGATCTTGATGTCTGGAGCCAGAGCGCGGATGCTGAGCTCGAAACGGATCTGGTCATTTCCTTTTCCTGTTGCACCGTGGCAGATGGCAACAGCTCCTTCTTTCCGCGCGATCTCAACCAGCTTTTTCGAGATAGCGGGACGCGCCATGGATGTACCAAGCAGATATTTGTTCTCGTATACAGCGCCGGCCTTTACGCAGGGCATGATGAAATCGTCGCAGAACTCATCGACGATATTTTCGATATATAATTTTGAAGCGCCGGAAAGTTTTGCTCTTTCCTCCAGACCGTCCAGCTCCTCGCCCTGTCCGCAGTCAACGCAGCAGCAGATGACGTCATAGCCGAATGTTTCTTTGAGCCACGGGATAACAGCCGTGGTATCAAGACCGCCTGAATATGCTAAAACAACTTTTTCTTTACTCATGGTAATGCCTCCTGAAATGTACTTTTATTCATGGTTCCGGATAAAGATCTGAGCCGGAATCTTTGCTCTCCTGATGCCGCCTGCGTGACTGACGGGCGTGTCAGACCACCAGTCTCCGGCGAACTACAACATACTATACACTACATTTTATAATTATGCAAGAGAAATTTTATAAAATTTAAAAATATGCATATTTTGCGCATAAAATGCATAAAAAGTGAATAATCATACAAAGGCGACTGCGCCGAAGACCCATGCGAAGAGGAACTTTGACTTTCAAATGGAAAAAAGAGGGTATATAATGGGAAAAGGTGAGAATAATGTGCGGAAGATATTATATAAACAGCAGTATACTGAAGAAGATTAAACAGGAGGACGCTTTCTATGGTGCTTTCGGCGTCCCGGTCAGAGGAACGCCGCAGAGAGACAGGAGAGACATCCGTCCTTCTGAGATGGCGCCGGTGCTGGTCAGGAGCGGAAACGGTCCAGGAAGGAACGGGCAGGTACATATAGAATGGATGCGCTGGGGGTTCCCGGCGACGACAGGAAAGAATCTGATCATCAACGCCCGGGCGGAGAGTGCTATGGAGAAGAGCATGTTCCGGGAGAGGATATGGGCAAACCGTTGTGTGATTCCGGCGGCAGGGTTCTATGAGTGGAACAGTCGTAAGGAGAAGTGTGAATTCAGCAGAGCGGAACAGGACGAGCTGTTCCTTGCTGGATTTTACGGAGAATTTTCTGGGGAGAAGCGATTCGTGATCCTTACCACAGAGGCAAATCCCTCTGTCGCTCCGGTACATGGCAGGATGCCGCTGATTCTGGAACGGGATGAGGCGTTGAACTGGATCGTTGACGACAGCCGCATCGGAGAATTCCTGCAGAAGGTTCCGGTCGGGCTTTCGAGAAAACAGGAGTACGAGCAGCTGACCCTGTTTTGAACACATTTTTTCTTGTAAATGTTTACATAGTGGTTAATGAGTTAATAAGATATAGCATTATATGCACGAAAACAGTTAAAGGTGGTTTGTAATGATTTATACGGTGACATTGAATCCGGCGCTCGACAAAACAGTTGAGATACCTTCTCTTACAGTCGATGCGGTCAATCGTATCACATCTATGCGGACGGATCCCGGAGGAAAAGGGATCAATGTTTCTAAGGTAATCAGCAAGCTTGGGGGAAAAAGCATTGCGGCGGGGATCTTGGGCGGAGATACCGGGCGCGCTATCCTCTCGGCCCTGGAGGGGATGGGGCTTACGACGTGTTTCCACTTTGTGGAAGGAGAGACCCGTACGAACATGAAGATCATCGACCCGGAAGCACACACGAATACCGATATCAATGAACCGGGCGTGACGGTATCAGAAGAGATCCTGGGAGAACTTCTCACAGAGCTGCTGAGGAAGGTTACAGAGAAAGATATCGTTGTCATTTCCGGCAGCATGCCGAAGGGGTCGCCACAGGACACGTATTATACCTGGACGAAAGCATTTCGGAAAAAAGGTGCAAAAGTGCTCCTGGATGCGGACGGCGAACTGCTGAAGGCAGGTCTGAAAGCATCGCCTTACCTGATCAAGCCCAACAATCACGAACTCTCCGCACTTACGGGGAAAATGTTGGAAACTCCGAAGGAACTGGAGGAGACTGCAAGGAGCCTGATGAAAGAGTATGGGATCGAGAAGACGGTAGTTTCCATGGGCAGCGCCGGAGCGCTGTATCTGACGGCAGATGAGACGATCTATGCAGAGGGGCTCAAGGTTCCGGTAGGAAGCACAGTGGGAGCGGGTGACAGTGTGGTCGCAGCGCTTGCGGTGGCGGAGGAATCCGGAATGAGTCTGGAAGAAACGGTCTGTCTTTCCACAGCGACCGGCGCGGCAAATGTAATGTGCAGCGGGACGCAGGCGGCAGAGTATGAAGTGATCAAGAAGCTGATCCCGAAAGTAGTGTACCACAGGATCTGAAAGTATTTATGATTGTAGAACGAAAAAATGATTTCTGAAGTATACTCAGAGGAGCATTCCGAATGGAAAAGGAGATGACAAAATGTTTCGCGAGATGAGAAGAAAACGTCAGCAGCTTTCACAGGCAGAATGTGCGGAGATCTTTGAGAGAGGAACTTCCGGGGTTCTTGCCCTGTGCGGGGATGAAGGATATCCGTATGCAGTTCCCATAAGTTATTTTTACGAGGACGGCAAAATCTATTTTCACAGTGCAAAGAGCGGACACAAGATCGACTCTGTAAAAAGGGAGGAGAAGGCATCCTTCTGTGTTATCGATCAGGACAGGATCATCCCGGAAGAATATACCACATATTTCAGAAGCGCGATTGCTTTTGGAAAGATCCGGATTCTGGAAAAGGATGAGGAGAAGCGGGGAGCAATCGAGAAACTGGCGGTAAAATATGCTCCGGAAGAAAGTGATGAGAGCCGCAGCCGCGCCATTGAGCGGGAATGGAAACCGTTGTGTATGCTTGAAATGAAAGTGGAGCATATGACCGGGAAAGAAGCCATCGAACTTGTAAGAAACTGACGAAATGGAGGAATGACATATGAAATACGATTTTACTTCGATCATGGACCGAAGAGGCAAAGATGCTCTGGCTATTGACAGCGTAGGACAGAAAATGTGGGGCAGTGAGCCTGACCAACCGAAAGAGGGATTCGATTTTATCCCCATGTGGGTGGCGGATATGAACTTTCCGACCTGTCCGTCAGTCACAGAAGCGGTCATAAAGAGAGTGCAGCATCCGGCATTCGGATATTTCCGTCCGACAGAAGAGTACTATGACTCAATTATTCGGTGGCAGAAAGAGCATTTCGGAGTGACGGGACTGAAGAAGGAATACATCGGCTATGAGAACGGAGTACACGGATGCGTGACCAGCGCGGTCCAGGTCCTCTCTCAGCCGGGGGACAGGATCCTGCTCCACAGTCCTTTTTATCTTGGATTCTCCGATGACATTGAGGAACTGGGACGCAGGTCGGTCTACAGCCCTTTGAAAAAGGACGAGAACGGGATCTGGCGGATGGACTATGAGGACATGGACCGGAAACTGAAGGAGAACAACATTCACCTTGCGATCTTCTGCTCCCCTCACAATCCATGCGGCCGGGTATGGGAGCGATGGGAACTGGAGCGTGCAATGGAAGTCTACGAGGCCAATGACTGCTATGTCATCAGCGATGAGATCTGGGCGGATCTGACCTATCCCAGATATCAGCATACTCCGACCCAGACGGTCAGTGACTGGGCAAAGGAACATGTGGTGGCTGTCTATGCGCCCAGCAAGACGTTCAATCTTGCAGGGATGATCGGAAGTTTTCATGTGATCTACAGTAAATATCTGAGGGATCGGATCTGCAGTTATTCACATGCCACCCATTACAATGAAATGAATGTTCTCTCCATGCATGCCCTGATCGGGGCTTATCAGCCGGAAGGATATGAGTGGCTGGAAGAACTTCGGACCGTATTGGAGGGAAATGCCCGGTTCGCGGTAGATTTTATCCGGGATCATTTCCCGGGAGTGAACGTGTCCATGCCTCAGGGCACTTACATGATCTTTCTGGACTGCACAGATTACTGCCGGAGGACAGGGATGACCATTGACGAACTGATCCGGGCAGGATGGAGCGTCGGTGTGGGCTGGCAGGATGGGAGAGCCTTCGGCGGTCCCTGCCATATCCGGATGAATCTGGCTTCACCTCTGTCCAGGATCCGTGAGGCCTTTGAACGATTGGAGAAATATGTGTTCACGGCATAAAATTTTTCAGTTCTCTGATAAATTGTTCTGCGATAGGAGTAAAAATCTGGTTCTTTTTCCAGATCAGGTACATATTCGTCTTAAGAGAAGGGGAGAGCGGCCGGAAGACCAGCCCGCTCTCCCTGCTCGTATCTACCAGATGTTCGAATGTCAGTAGATATCCAAGTCCCTCACGGACAAAAACAGATCCGTTGTAGGACAGTCGGAAGGAGGCTTCCAGTTTCAGCTCTTCCAGCCGGTCTCCGCACCATCTGGGCAGATCAGCCAGCCATCCCTGGGCGGAACAGAACAGGGGGAGGCCGCGCAGGTCTTCAAAAGTCACAGCCTGTTTCTGTGCCAGATCGCAGGAGGAGGGCATTACAAGACCCCACAGATCTGAATCCGGAAAGCGGAGCGCATGATATTTTTTCCGGTCCGGTTCTTCTACCACCACAGCGAAATCAAGGACACCTTTTTCCAGCTTCTCAGTCACCTGTTCCGTATCTCCGCTGGTGATATGGTAATGAAAGGCAGGATACTGTTCTTTGAATTTCCGTATGACCCGGGCGAGATATCGGATCTGGAAGGATTCCGCGCACCCGAAATAAATCTCGCCTCCGATCACGTCATCCATGGCAGAAAATTCTGCCGTGATCTTGTCCGCCATGGACAGCAGATCCTCCGCCCGTTTCCGGAGAAGCCTTCCCTCCTCTGTCAACTCGATAGAAAAACTGTGGCGCAGGAACAGTTTCTTGCCGAGTTCTTCCTCCAGTTTGCGGAGCTGCTTTGACAAAGTCGACTGAGAGACGTGGAGTCGTTCAGCCGCTTTCGACATGTTCTCTTCCCGGGCGACTTCAAGAAAGTAGCGTAAAGTACGGATTTCCATATTCTCCCTCATTTCTTTTTGCTTATATCATAACACGAAATGAAAAAAAGTCATATCATGACATGAAAATATCCCATTAGCGAATAACTGAAAAAAGAAGATATAATAGTATCCGTAAAAAAAGCTGAAAATAGAATGAAAGGATGGAATGATAAATGATGGATGATCTGAAACTGACAAAGGAATGGGACAAAACATTCCCGAAAAGCGAAAAAGTAGAACACAGCAAAGTATGTTTCCACAATCGCTACGGAATCACGCTGGCAGCGGATATGTATATTCCGGTCAGCGCAAAAGGAAAACTGCCGGCGATTGCAGTGTGCGGTCCTTTCGGTGCAGTGAAGGAGCAGGCGTCCGGTCTGTATGCACAGACGATGGCGAAACGGGGATTTCTGACCATCGCGTTTGACCCGTCTTTTACCGGGGAGAGCGGCGGAGAACCCCGGTATATGGCGTCCCCGGATATCAATACGGAAGACTTTCAGGCTGCGGTCGATTTCCTTTCCCTCCACGATCGGGTGGATCCGGAGAGGATCGGGATCATCGGAATCTGCGGATGGGGCGGGATGGCTCTGAATATAGCCGCGCTGGACACGAGGATCAAGGCGAAGGTCACCTCTACCATGTATGACATGTCCAGGGTGAATGCAAAAGGATATTTTGACTCTGAGGATTCTGCAGATGCACGCTATGCAAAGCGCCAGGCGATGAATGCCCAGAGGATCGAGGACTACAGGAACGGAACTTACAAGCTGGGCGGAGGAGTGGTGGATCCGCTGCCGGAGGATGCCCCTTTCTTTGTCAGAGATTACCATGATTATTATAAGACAAAGAGAGGATACCATGCTCGTTCCCTGAATTCCAACGGAGGTTGGAACGTGACAGGATGTATGTCTTTCTTAAATCAGCCGATCCTGCAGTACAGCAACGAGATCCGCAGCGCAGTGCTGATCATGCACGGGGAAAAGGCTCATTCCTGCTATTTCAGCAGGGACGCCTATGCAGATATGGTCAGAGATAATCCGTATACCGACAACAAGGAACTGCTGATCATCCCTGATGCGGTGCACACTGATCTCTACGACGGAGGCGGTAAGGACGCTATCCCGTTTGACAAGATGGAAGAATTTTTCATGACATACTTAAAATAAGAGTTACGGGTCATGCCATAACAGCAGCAGACCAGAACAGGAATGGATAAGAACAGAAAAGAGTGACAGAAAGGCGCCGGCAGAAATGCCGGCGTTTTCTCTTGGATAATACCGGTTCTGACAGGCGTTCTTTTCATGGACGAAAAATTTCTGTGATCTTGTCACTGTCAGACCGGGAAAAACATGATATACTTTGATAGAGTCATAGAAAGACTTTTGCAAGTGCAGAAAAAAACAGGAGAATTGGGAATTATGGGTTTTACGATAGAAACAGGGATCTCGGCGGCAACGGTGTTCCTGCAGGGCCTTCTGAGTTTTTTCTCTCCCTGCGTTCTCCCTCTGGTGCCATTATATCTGGGATATCTCTCGGGAGGCGTCGGCGCGGCGGAGACAGAGAGAAAGAAGGCGGAGGGGCTTCGGCTGTTTATCCGTGTTCTGTTCTTTGTGCTGGGGATCAGCGCCGCGTTTTTTATCCTGGGGCTGGGCGCTTCGGCGGCAGGGACGTTTTTTAAGGATCAGAGAATGTTATTCGCCCGGATCGGAGGGATCCTGGTAATCCTTTTCGGTCTGTATCAGCTTGGAATCTTCGGAACGTCAAAAGTTCTGGGAAAAGAGCACCGGCTTCCTTTCCGACTCGAGAAGATGACAATGTCTCCGGTGACGGCGCTGATCATGGGCTTTACCTTCAGCTTTGCCTGGACGCCATGCGTGGGTCCGGCCCTGGCAGGCGTTCTGCTCATGGCGGGCAGCGCCCAGACCAGTGTGAAAGGGTTTCTGCTGATCGGAGTGTATACGATCGGATTTATCCTGCCGTTCCTGGCAGCAGGAATTTTCACTGCAAGGCTGCTGGGGTTCTTCCGTCAGCACATGAATGTTGTAAAGTATACAGTAAAGGCGGGAGGAATCCTTATGATCCTCATGGGAGTCCTGATGTTTACGGGAAAGATGAATGATATTACAGGCTATCTGTCCACAACGCAGGAAAGCGTTTCTCAGGAAAACGGTTCGGAAGAGGAAGAGGAAAACGCCGGAGATGACAGCGGCGCACAAAATGACGGGGCAGAAAGCCAGGGCAGCTCAGAAGATCAGGAGTCCGCTGAACAGGATTCCGGGGGCCAGAATAAAACGGCGGCTTACGACTTTGAGCTCACCGATCAATATGGGGAGAGTCACCGGCTGTCGGATTATAAAGGAAAGGTCATTTTCCTGAATTTCTGGGGAACCTGGTGCCCGCCGTGCCGGGCGGAGATGCCGGATATCCAGAAACTGTATGAAGAGTATGCGGCACAGGGCGAAGACGCCGAGGTTGTGATCCTGGGAGCGGCCGCGCCGGGCATGGGTCAGGAAGGCTCAGAGGAGGAGATCACACAGTTCATGCGGGAGAACGGATATACCTACCCTGTGCTCATGGACACGGAATGGGAGATGTTCAACTGGTATGGGATCACTTCTTTTCCGACTACATTCATGATCGATCGGGACGGAAATATTTTCGGATATGTACCGGGACAGATGACGGAAGAGATCATGAGAAGCATTATCGATCAGACACTGGAGGGATAGAACATGTACAGCAGACCGGAAATCATGGACAGAATGGAACTGACCCGGGGATCCTGCCGGGCGGAACTTGAATTCAGGGCGAATCTTATCTTTCTGATGGAACGCGCCGGCAGCGCGAAGTCTCTTGTCTTTGATATGATCGGGGAAACGGCGCGGAAGGACAGAAGGATCCTGTGCATCTGTTCAGAGGATAAAAAGAAAGGGGAGGATATCCGTCAGACGATACGGGACACAGAGCGGAAACTGATCGTGATCGACGATGCCGACATTCTCCTTACCGATGAGATGAGACGGTATATCGCTTTTGATAAGAAAAATCAGTATCTGATCGCAGGGAAAAATACGGATAACCTGCTGCTGTCAAGAGCGAATCTTTATGAGCTGGATGTGGAAACAGACGGAGTGAAGACGGAGATCCGGCTGAGAAACTGCAGGGGGTGAGAAGAGCGGAGCAGCCGCTTTACAATCGAAACAGACCGTGATAACATGAGAAAGCTCCTTCCGGATACGGATCTGAAACGATCCCTTCTGGAAGGAGCTTTCTGTCTATTCTGCTGGAAGAACATATTCCTTTCCTGTCTTAATCCACCGCTCTCAGCCGTTCCACAATGCTCTGCTTCTCAAGGTTTTTAAAGCAGATATAGGGGATCAGCACCGCAAATGCGATCAGGACCGGAGTGCAGATCAGAAGCGGCGTCAGAGTAAAGTGGAAGGTGGACGTCCAGTCGCCCGCTACCATCATGCGCACTCCCACACCGACGGCGATGGCGCCGATCACATAGGAAGCGATCAGGGTAGCTCCCGCGTAATACAGCCCTTCGTCAATGAGCATGGTGCGGAGTTGTCTTTTGGTCATGCCCACGCTCTGGATCATGGCGAACTCTTTCTGCCGGGATACGATGGCGGTCACCATGGAATTGATGAAGTTCAGGATCCCCACAAGAGCGATGATGATACTGATCGAAAATGCGGTCACTGTGTTGGCACGGGTCTGCTCCTCGTAGTGCTCGATGAGCGTGTTCTTTGAAGTATAGGTCAGTGTTTTGTCCACATTCTGCTGATAATCCGTCAGCATCTTTTCTGCCAAAGCCTGATCCTCATCGTCCACATTAAAGAACAGTTTGCGCAGGGTGTTGTCCGGATACATCTCACGGAAGGTGTCAGCCGGGAGATAGAAAGAGGCGAAGGAAGCGGTGGAACTGCTGACGCCCTCTGTGATGGAGCGGATGTTTTTCACGATGCCCATGACCTCGTATTCCTTCCCGCCCAGTTCTACCCGGTCGCCCACAGCGTAGGTGGGCTGTGTCTCGGTGTCGCCGTATTCTGCGCCGGATGAGGCCTCTACGAGCACATAATCGCCGGAGAGAAACCGTTCCTTGTCAAAAGTTCCGTCGATCATGTATCCCTGAGAGGCAAAGGTATCCAGTACCAGACCGTCCGTTCCATAGAGGATGGCGGTACATTCTCCGCTGTCCATGGCCTCATGGTAAGCCTCTGCAAGACCGGGGTCTACCTGTTCGATATAGGGAAGACGGTCATCTGCATTGTAGTAAGCCCGGATATTCTCCAGGGCGGAATCGCCCAGTTTGTGAGTGAACACCTGAGAATAGAGCCGTCCGGTATCCTCCAGACCGTCCAGTCCCCGGATCTGACTGACAAGCTGATCGGAGATAGTGGTTCCACGGGGATCGTAGGTGCTGAAGTTGGAGGCAATGGAGCTGTCTTTTACCTCAAAATCGCTGATCACCGTGTCACTCATATATTTGTCAATGTCGAAGCTTGCGTTTTTCGCGTTAATGCAGGTCAGAAGGACCAGCCCCAGAGTGAGAGAGCAGATTACGGTAAAGGTGCGCTTCTTGTTCCTGCCCAGGTTTGAAAGCGCCATTTTCGGAATGCTTGCCCCGCCGGTGCTTTTTTTGATCTTGCGTCTACTCTGCGTTCCGGTATCCGTAAAGCGCAGCGCTTCGATGGGAGAGACTTTTCCCGCGATCCGCGCCGGCTTCAGGCAGGAGATGAGTACGGTCAGGAAGGCGAACAGAGCGGAGCCGATGAAGATCAGTGGATTGACTGACGCCTTTGCGTCTGCTCCCGTTCCGGTGATCAGGAAGGGGACAAGTACCACGCCTGCAAGGTATCCCGTCAGAAGCCCGATGGGAATACCGATCAGGCAGAGACGCCGTGCCTGTCCGTAGACGATTTTTTTGATCTGCTTCCGGGATGTTCCCAGTGTTTTGAGCCTTCCGTAGAAGCGGATGTCTCCTGCCACGGAAATCTGGAAAATGTTATAGATGATCAGGTATCCGCTGAGGAATACCAGGACCATACAGATCGCCATGGGAAGTACCTCGCGGATGATGTTCTGGTTTGACGAGGAGTCATAAGCCATGTTTGTGCCGTAGGATGCGACGCCGGAGAGCCCTGTATCGGCAAGGATCTGTTCCGCCGATCCCGCCAGATTCCGGTCGGACCTCAGGTTTACATGGAGCATGCCGGTGCCGAAGATCTGTCCATTATCCCGCTGGGCAGCCTGATCAATGCCGGCGCACTCTGCCTGGACAAAGGCGTCAGAGACCCATGCCATGCTTGCCATGGCGGCGGAATTTCCATCCCAGTAACCGCACAGGGTGAAATGAGAGGTGGTATACTCATCGCTGTTTAAGTCCTTCCGCCACTGCAGTGTGATCTCCTGACCCAGCTCATGAGGCAGTCCCATCTTATCCAGTGTGATGGTATCCAGTGCGATCTCATCTTCCGCCTGGGGAAGAGTTCCCGTGGTGGGGAGAGAGAAGCTGGATCTGGCAAAATTTTCATCTCCATAACGGATCTCAACCTGTCGTCCGGTCAGTTCTTCATTTTCCGCGACGCCGATGACGATGCTCCTGCCCCAGTCCCGGACTGCATCCTGGGAGATAATGGCGTCCATGTCCTCATCGGTCAGAGAACTGAAGGTGAGATGGCTGTCATAGCCGGCTGTCTGAAAATTCATATCCTGCAGGTTCTTTACCATGCTCTGGGACAGGACGAAGAGGGAGGTAAACATCATGGTGGTCAGCGCGATCGCGAAAATGGCGATCAGGTTACGCAGTTTATTTGAGAAAAAACTCCGGTTTATCAGTGTCCGTATCATGACGCCACCCCCTTACTCTGCAATCCGTCCGTCTTCGATGCGGATAGTACGGTCTGCCTGCTCTGCAATCTCGGGGTTATGAGTGATCATGACGATGGTCTGGCTGTATTTCCGGCTGGTCTCTTTCAACAGGTCGATGACTTCGTCGCTGGTCTTGCTGTCCAGATTCCCGGTTGGCTCATCCGCCAGGATGATGGCAGGCTTGCTGGCAAGGGCGCGGGCGATGGCGACACGCTGCTGCTGTCCTCCGGAAAGGGTGTTGGGCATATTGTAGAGCTTCTTTTCCAGCCCGAGAAGAGACACGATCTCTTTGATGAATTTCCGGTCTGGCTTTTTTCCGTCAAGCTGGATCGGCATAACGATATTTTCATATACGTTGAGGATGGGGATCAGGTTATAGTTCTGAAAGATGAATCCGATCTTCTGGCGGCGGAACACGGTCAGGTCTTCGTCCTTTAACTTGCCCAGTTCGTATTTGTCCACCTTTACACTGCCGGATGTGGGGCGGTCCAGGCCGCCCAGCATGTTGAGCAGAGTGGATTTGCCGCTCCCGGACGTCCCGATGATCGCGACAAACTCGCCCTGTTCTATAGAAATGTTCACGTCGTCCAGAGCCCGGACGATGTTCGGCTCGCTGCCGTACTGTTTTGTGAGATGTGCTGTTCTTAAGATACTCATATTCTCTGACCTCTCTTTACAAGTTATTGAATATGAGCTCATTGTAGCTGAGAGAGGAAAAGATGCAATAAAGGATGCGCAAACTAACATCCAGGATGCAAAAATTAAGATCCGCCGGAGGTGCTGATCCGTTCAGACCGGGATCAGCACTTTCAGCCGGAACACGCCGCCGTCCGCGCTGATGCTGCACTGCCCGTCATACTTTTCCGCTGCTTTCCTTATATTTGGGATGCCGAAACCGTGAAGGAAAGAGTCCTCCTTTGTCGTTCCGCCTGAAAGAGCCTGATCCTGAAGCATGTTGTTCTCTGCGGTGATCATCAGCATATCCCGGATCATCGCCGCTTTCACCGTGATCAGACGGCGCTCCTCAGGGAGTTTCTCACTGGCCTCGATGGCGTTGTCAATGGCGTTTCCGAAGATCGTGCTGATATCCAGCGGCTCCATGAAATCTCCGTTTTCAAAATGGATCACAGCGTTGAAGTCAATATGTTTTTCTCTGGCTTTCGCTGATTTGTCACGGATGATGATGTCCAGAAATTCATTTCCGGTGTGCACATAGTTTTCGTAATCCGAGATCTGTTCCTGAAGTTTCCGCGCGGCCCTCTTTGTTTCATCGGTTCCCGGCTGGTTCTCCAGGATCAGAAGATGGTTCTTCATATCATGATAGATCCGCCGTACTCTCTCCTCATCACGGATGCGGTCCTTGTAATAATCCTTCTGCATCTGAAGTTCCTGAGCACGATAGGCTGTCTGCATGGAATCGCAGATATAGGAGGCGAGATACATGCAGCCGAAGCTGGAGAAAATGGACGCGCCGCAGATTGGGTATGCCAGCAGCGTATTCTCCGGCATGAAGTAGAGGATCGTGAAGATGGCGACAAAGGACGCCAGGATCAGCATATCAACAATCAGCCACATACGGAGTGTCAGATGGGATGCGATCTTTGAGAGAAATTTCTTCAGGATCAGCCATGCACCGGACCAGAAGAGCAGGCGGAGGAAGAGAGAAAAGGTATGGATCGCGGTGCTGATCAGAGTCAGTTCCGGTGACACCAGAGTTTCTTCGAATGTGGCATCTGTTACAAGTTTAAAGAGCCTGCCTCCTACATCCAGCATCAGGTAGTTGATGGCGATGAGCGCCGGATAGAAGACCAGGAGGACGGACAGTTTTTCCATGAAAGTTCCACGGTAAAA
>DWUT01000216.1 GCA_019120615.1 Candidatus Mediterraneibacter norfolkensis | reverse complement strand
CCTTTAATATACTGTTCGCGCGCCTCCTGGTCTCCTGCCTGGACGCGCGCGAACAGTTCCTCCTTCTCCTCCTCTTTCAGGAGCGGGAGTTTCGATGTATTGACTCCGCACAGTTCAACCTTGTTCACCATCATTATAAGAATCCTCCTAAGCTGTTTTCTACTTAAAATGATTCTCACTCTGGTCATAAGATATTCGACAGCGGAGAAAATTTTATAAACTTTTAGACCTTGACAGACCGGAAATCAATCTTCCCATTTATCCGCAAGATTATTGATCTGGCTTTCAAATTTCGCCTTATCTTTATTGGACAGCCCCTCATTCTGATAGATGATGTCCAGAAGACGTTTTCCTGCCTCCACAAGCCGGTCGAATGCTGTATCCGCCCTGCGCTGCGCCGCCTTCTTCGGCTTCACCGGAATCTTTACCCCTTCGCTTATGATCTCATTGGCGAGCAGATCCACTTCCCCACATGGGAACGGAGCCCAGGCTCTGTATCCGAACTTTTCTTCTATGGTCTGTGCAAATTCCTCTGTCACGGCATCCTCCCCGTGTACCACAAAGACCCTCTCAACGGGACTGCGGAACCCTTCGATCCATTTCAGGAGTCCGTTCATGTCCGCGTGGCCGCTGACTCCATGGAGACTCTCGATCCGTGCATGGACCTCGATCTCCTCCCCGAACAGCTTTACATTCTTTTCTCCTTCGAGGAGCCTTCTGCCCAGCGTCCCGTTTGCCTGATATCCAACGAAGAGGATCGTACATTCCGGGCGCCACAGGTTATGTTTCAGATGGTGCCTGATACGCCCTGCATCACACATCCCGGAGGCAGAGATGATCACCTTCGGCTTCTCGATAAAGTTAATCATCTTAGAGTCGTCGCTGGTAGTGGAAGTATGAAGCCCCGGAAAGACCAGAGGATTCACCCCTGCATTGACCAGAGAGAGCGCTTCCTCGTCAAAGCAGTCCCTCATGTTCTTCGTGAACACCTTCGTCGCCTCGATCGCCAGAGGACTGTCCAGATACACATCAAAATCCTGATATTCCTTCAGAAGTCCCTGCTCCTTGATCTCCCGGATAAAGTACAGCATCTCCTGGGTCCTGCCTACGGCAAAAGAAGGGATGACCACATTGCCGCCCCGGGCAAATGTCTCTTTGATGATCCTCGTAAACTCTCCGAGATAATCCGGCTTCTCCGCGGAATGGATCCTGTTTCCATACGTGGACTCCACGACCACATAATCCGCCGAATGAGTGTAAGTCGGATCTTTGATGATCGGCTGGTCCAGATTTCCCACGTCCCCGGAGAACACGATCTTCTTCGTCACGCCTCCTTCTGTTGCCCATACTTCAATGCTCGCAGATCCAAGCAGGTGCCCCACGTCCGTGAACCGGATCTGGATCCCGTCACAGATGGTGATACGCTCCCCATACTGACAGGGAACGAGAAGCTCAATGGCATCCAGAGCATCCTGCATCACATAGACCGGCTCGTACACCGGTTTCCCTGCTCTCTTTCCTTTGCGGTTTCTCCACTCCGCCTCAAACTCCTGAATGTGCGCGCTGTCCCGAAGCATGATATTGCACAGATCCGCTGTCGCAAAGGTGGCAAAAATCTGTCCCCGGAACCCTTTCTTTGCCAGCGCCGGAAGCATTCCGGAATGATCAATGTGGGCATGTGTCAGAAACACGTAATCAATCTCGCTCTCCGGGATCGGGAGACCCGGATTCTCGTACAAATCCGGTCCCTGCTCCATCCCGCAGTCGATCAGGATATTTTTCCCCGCTGTCTGAAGAAAATGACAGCTTCCCGTAACTTCATGGGCTGCTCCGATAAATGTCAGTTTCATAGCATCACCAACCCTTTTCATTTTTTTCTATTGTATCATTTTTTGCAGGATTATACATCTTTTTTCAGATAATTCGTCGTTCACTCGTACCGGACCATTTCCCGTTTCAGCCTCTGCATGATCTTCTTTTCCAGTCTTGAGATATAAGACTGGGAAATACCCAGAAGATCTGCAACTTCCTTCTGCGTTTTCTCTCTGCCGTCCGGATTATCCAGCCCGAACCGCATTCTTACGATCAGCTTCTCGCGGCTGCTCAGTTTATTCAGGGCACGTACAAGAAGTCTCCTCTCCGCTTCATTCTCCATATCCCTGTATATGGTGTCCTCCTCTGTTCCAAGGATATCGGAAAGCAGAAGCTCATTTCCGTCCCAGTCCACATTGAGAGGTTCATCGATGGAGACTTCCATCCGGGTCTTGCTGTTTCTTCTGAGATACATCAGAATCTCATTTTCAATGCACCGGGACGCATATGTGGCAAGCTTGATCTTTTTTGTCGGGTTAAACGTATTAATCGCTTTGATCAGCCCGATCGTCCCGATGGAGATCAGATCCTCCACTCCCACTCCCGTATTGTCAAATTTTTTCGCTATGTACACGACAAGCCTGAGATTATGCTCGATCAGCGTCTTCTTCGCCTCCTCGTCATATTCCGTCCCCAGTTTCCGGATCACCTCCGTCTCCTTCTCCCCTTCAAGAGGAGGCGGGAGAATCTCCGTTCCTCCTATATAATGGATCTCCTTCTGCCCTCCGAAAAGGATCGACCGGAAATCCGGTATCACTTTTAATTTAAACTGCTGCGGCACTGCCACTTTTACGACCATTTCATGTCCCTCCTAAGATCAAGTATTGATATTTCTGTCATTTTATCCGCACTCCTTCCATCATCTCATCAATGAAACACATCCGGATTCAGGAGCATCTGATATTCCCCGGTCTCCGAAAGCACAGCTTCTCCCACACCGAGAAGAGGCGATCTTATCCAGGTCTCTTCCCCGGCCAAAATACACATCTGTTCTGCCCGGAAAATTTTCATCACGCTTTCTCCGCCGACACAGCGGTAAGGAATGTAGCGAAACCTCTCAGGGATGCCTGAAAGGCCAAAAATATGCTCTGCGGTGCGGGGATCGAGAATACAGACGGGATCCCCTGTCAGAGGATCCGTCAGCACGTTTCCCGTATCGCAGAGAGCCTTTAATTCATATCTGTTCCCTGCTGTGAAAACTGAAACCTCATAGATCTGTCCTTTTTTGCGGAACAGAGATGGGATTATTTTCCAAAGCCTGGTAAACAGAAAATAAAATGCTGCGGCCGCTGCGTACAGCAGGCTGGTCCAGCGTACATATGGGCGGATCATCTGAAGGATCCCGCCCGCGGCAAACGCCGCAAGATAGAGAAGGAAAAATGCTTTTATAAACTGTGTCCCGGCCCTTACCTGCAGTCCTGTCATGATCATTACACTGCTGATCACAGTATGGAAGAGGATCAGTTTGATTATCCCCGAAATCTGCGCTGCCACTACAAGGCAGGTCAGGACGCTTCCCAGCGCCGCTCCGGCAAAGACCCTCCCACAAGTACGATTACATTTGAGTACACGGTTTACAGCCAGAAGGATCAGGCTGTCCATCATAAAATTTTCCAGAAAAAAAACGTCTATGTAGAGTTCATAATACATGCCCCGCCTTCTTCCTCCTTCGTACGGCACTCATTATAAAACAGAGAGGAACTGAAATTTGTCAGATGGTGACGTATGCAGGATAATATCTTTCGACAAAAGGGGCGCGCACGCCAAAAAAGGAACCGCCGCTCGGCAGTTCCTTTTTTATCTTATTCATCTGTCTGTTTATTTTTTAAAAAAATCCGGGATCTTAATTGTCTGCTCTTTCACATTGCTGGATGGAGTCCTGGGCTGCAGTGTCGGCATGGTGCCTCCCTGAGGTCTTGACACAGCGCTCCTTCTCTCCACATCCTGAGCAGTTCTTGCTCTTCCCTCTCCGGACGGAAGAATAGAACCAACTTTCTGCTGTCCTTCAAGCCTTGCTTTCAGCTTTGATGCGCTCCCGCCTACATTATGTAAGCCGGTCGCAATCACTGTGATTGTACATTCGTCAGACTTCGTATCATCATACATAGCACCGAAGATGATACTTGCACTCTCCCCTGCGAGCTCCTGTACATAATCCGCCGCATCGGAAGCATCCATCAGAGTAATATCACCGGATACATTGACGATGACGTTAGATGCACCCTGGATCGTCGTCTCAAGCAGCGGGCTGGCAACAGCTTCCTTCACAGCCTCAAGCGCTTTGTCGTCCCCACGTCCGGAACCGATTCCGATATGAGCGATACCCTTGTCCTTCATAACAGTCTGAATATCCGCAAAGTCGAGGTTGATCAGAGACGGAACATTGATCAGATCCGTGATACCCTGGATACCCTGCTGCAAAACCTCATCCGCTTTCTTCAGCGCTTCCGGCATAGTCGTGCGCCTGTCCACAACCTCGAGAAGCTTGTCGTTGGGGATCACGATGATCGTATCTACGTTCTCTTTCAGTTTATCGATTCCCGAAAGAGCATTTGACATCCTGGTCTTGGATTCAAATCGAAAAGGCTTTGTGACAACACCAACAGTCAGAGCTCCCTGCTCTTTCGCAATACGCGCGATAACCGGAGCCGCGCCGGTTCCTGTTCCGCCTCCCATACCGCAGGTGACAAATACCATATCCGCTCCCTTGAGTGCTGCAGAGATCTCCTCCGCGCTTTCCTCTGCCGCTTTTTCCCCCACCTCAGGCTGTGCTCCGGCTCCAAGACCTTTTGTGAGTTTCTCTCCAATCTGCATCAGAGTCGGTGCCTTACAGAGCTGAAGTGCCTGTTTATCTGTATTCACACCGACTAACTCAACACCGATGATATTCTCATCAACCATTCTGTTTACTGCGTTGTTGCCGGCTC
>DWUT01000019.1 GCA_019120615.1 Candidatus Mediterraneibacter norfolkensis | reverse complement strand
TATTGGTATAAGCCCAGTTTCCATTTTTAAAGAAGATCGCCTTGCTGTTTGCAAACGTTGCAACCGCCGGATCATAGCCATTCGTTGTCGAGTTGATCAGTTCCGGCCCCCTTGCCGTGGTCGCATTGGCTGTTTTCAGATCCAGCGCCTGTGCATAAGCTTCAAAAGCGCCTTTCCCTGCTTCAAGCTGAGCCCTCGTGGCCTCGGAAGCCGCTTTGGAATCTTTGAAGATAGCGTCGATCGCAATATTGACCATGTGGTCTCCGTACGTCCATTTTTCCGAACCCGCCACAGAGAACACACCTTCCAGGCTGGCTGCCTTTCCGGTCTTCTCCGGCGCAAGTGCAAATTCCTGTCCGCTCAGAGTTACCTTTCCGGCTGTCCCATCCTTGATGTAAGCCGTCAGAGTATGGACCATTGCTTCAAATTCATCATATGTTGCAGTCTTGAAGGCAGCGATGAAGCTGTCCACCTGATCCTCTCCGAACAGATCTCCCAGCATCTCCGTATCCACGATATATCCGTATCCTTCAACATTGTAAGGAATTCCGTAATTTGCGTTTCCGTCAGTCAGATTAAAGCTTTCGGGGATCTCACTCACCAGGGTCTTAAACTCCTCATTGGTCGCTTCAGACAGGTCCATGGCAAAACCGCCTTCCACCCATTCAGTCAGCCCCTGAGCATTCATACAGGAAAATATCCCCGGTTTATTTTTGGAATTCATTTCTGTCCTCAGGACCTCATCGCTGTTGGTTCCCGATCCAAGAGAAAAGACCTTTACTTTTGCCCCTTTTTCCTCGCCAAATGCCTTCGTGGCAGCCTCTAATGCATCCGCATTCTCTCCTTTGGAGTTAAATATGTACAGATCATAATCTTCATTAGAACCGGATCCAGTTCCTCCCGACGAGCTTCCGCACCCTGCCAGCAAACCTGCAACCAAAACTCCAGCGATTGCCACACTTAACTTTCTCTTCATTTTTTCCTCCTTTTGTTAACTGTTAATTTATTAGTTAAGTTTCGTTAATCAGAATATAGCACTTTTCCTTTATTCGCTCAATATTTTTCTTTAATTTTTCTCATTTTCGTTCTTTTACACAAATTCAGGTTTAATATTTCCCTATTTTCAACTTAACATTTATTAACTTTTACTTAACAGAATTGACCAGGGAAAGTTTTTCAGAATAGATCAGAATATTTTTGTTATAGAACCAAAAAAGAAGGCTCTGAAATTTTTCTTTTCAAAGCCTTCTCTTATTTGTCTGCCTTTATCAGCCTGTCCCGTCATTGTCCGCTGTCGTTTCCAGGTGAACGTTTTCGCCCCGTCCTCCTTACTGATCAAACCGGATCCGGATATATGACTTGATCTCTTCCACGCACTTCTGGAAGCCCAGCTTGCCGCTGTTCAGACACAGATCGTAGTTTCTCGCGTCAGCCCACTCATGTCCGGTGTGATATCTGTAGAAATCTCCCCGGTAATTGTCGGTCTTTTCAATATACTTCTGCATCTCTTTCTCATCCATACTGTGGCGCTCCATAGCACGGTCCAGGCAGAACTTTTTATCCGCATGGACAAAGACGCTCACCACATTCGGGTAATCTCTCAGGATATAATCCGCACATCTTCCGATGATCACACAGGATTCCTTTGCGGCAAGTTCCTTGATAACTTTTGCCTGATAATTGAACAGGTTGTCATCGGAAACGAAATCCCGGTCTTCCGGAGGAAGCAGTTCTCCGTCATAAGGCCTGCTCAGGATCTTGAACCATCCTGCATGGCGGATCTTCTCGTCCGACATGCCGAACAGACTCTCATTGATTCCGCTGTCCTCGGAGGCCATGCGCAGGATTTCTCTGCTGTAGCAGTTGATTCCCAGCTCCTTTGCGAGCATCGCGGCAATGGTCTTTCCGCCGCTGCCGTACTGTCTTGATACCGTGATAACGATGTTCCTCATAGTGATACGCCCCCTTACTCGCCCAGATATGCTTTCTTTATAGAATCGTCCTCAAGCAGGTCTTTTGCCTTTCCTTCCAGAACGATGCTTCCTGTTTCAAGGACATATGCCCTGTCAGCGATAGACAGCGCCTTTTTCGCGTTCTGCTCCACCAGGAGGACCGTGGTCCCGCTCTCGCTCACCGCCTGTATGATATCGAAGATCTCATTTACCAGGATCGGGGAAAGACCCATGGAAGGCTCATCCATCAGGATGATCTTCGGCTTCGACATCAATGCTCTTCCCATTGCGAGCATCTGCTGCTCTCCACCGCTCAATGTCCCTGCCATCTGATTCTTTCTCTCCTCCAGGCGGGGAAATCTCTTATATACATTGGCAAGACTCTCTTCGATCTCGCTCCTGTCTTTCCTGGTGTAGGCACCCATCTTCAGGTTTTCGTAAACGCTCAGTTCCGCGAAAACCCTTCTTCCTTCCGGCACATGCGCCATTCCCATGGACACGATCTTGTGCGCCGGAACCCTGGTGATATCTTTTCCTTCAAAAATAACCTGTCCTCTCTTCGGAGAGAGCAGTCCTGTGACCGTGTGCAGGATCGTGGTCTTTCCCGCTCCGTTGGCACCGATCAGCGCGATGACCTCACCCTGGTTTACCTCGAAGGATACGCCTTTGATCGCCTGGATGACGCCGTAATATACTTCCAAATCTTTTACTTCAAGCATTGCCATAGCCGTTTCCTCCTACTCTCCAAGATATGCCGTGATAACCTGCGGATCATTGAGCACGGACGCCGTATCTCCCTGTGCGAGCACCTCGCCGAAGTTCAGCACCGTCAGTTTCTCGCAGATCCCGCTGACCAGTTTCATGTCATGCTCGATCAGAAGGATGGTCATGTGGAACTTTTCTCTCACAAACTGGATCATTTCCATCAGTTCCCCGGTCTCGTTGGGATTCATTCCCGCAGCCGGTTCATCCAGGAGCAGAAGTTTCGGTTCCGTCGCGAGCGCCCGCGCGATCTCCAGCCTTCTCTGCTGTCCGTATGGAAGGTTTGACGCAAGATAATCCGCATGGTCTGCAAGATCAAATACTCTCAGCAGCTCCATTGCCTGCTCATTCATCTCTTTTTCCACTTTCCGGTATCCGGGAAGTCTTAATATTCCCTCTATTGTTGAGTAGTGGTGCTTGTTGTGGAGTCCCACCTTGACATTGTCAAGCACACTCAGTTTTGAAAACAGACGGATATTCTGGAATGTCCTGGCGATCCCGGCCTTGCTGATATCAATCGTCTTCTTTCCAGTGATATCCTGTCCGTCCAGTATGACCTTTCCCGCATCCGGTTTATATACTCCTGTCAGAAGGTTGAACACTGTCGTCTTGCCGGCGCCGTTAGGTCCGATCAGTCCGTAGAGCTGTTCCTTTTCAATGGAAATGTCAAAGCCGTTCACAGCTCTCAATCCACCGAATGAAATGCCCAGATTCTTTACATCCAGTAATGCAGCCATTATTTTACAACCTCCTTTTTCTTCTTTCCGAAGGAAAGGTACTTTTCTCTCCACTCAATGGACTTGGGCGCCCAGTTGAAGAGCATCATGAGGATCAGGACGATCGCGTAGATCAGCATACGGTAATCGGAAAGTCCTCTGAGCAGCTCCGGGAGGAGAGTCAGGATGACTGCCGCTATCATGGAGCCTCTGATATTTCCGATGCCGCCGAGCACAACGAATACAAGGATATTGATGGACATGTTATATCCGAAGTTGTTCGTGTTTGCCGTCAGTGTGGAAAGGTTATGGGCATACAGCACGCCCGCCCCTCCCGCAAGGGCTGCAGATATGGTAAACGCCATCAGTTTATATTTTGTGATATTGATTCCAACAGACTCCGCCGCAATGCGGTTGTCGCGGATCGCCATGATCGCGCGTCCGTCACGGGAATTGATCAGGTTGATCACAATAAACAGTGTGATCAGGATCAGGATCACTCCGATCAGGAACGTGGAATCCTTCGGGGTTCCCGTGATTCCCTGAGGACCGTTTACAAGGACCTCTCCGTCCGGCTCCATATTCAGAGCCATTACGTCCTTTGTGGAAAAATGGAATCCGTTGGAGTCCCTTCCGATGAAAACCACATTGACCAGGTTCTTGATGATCTCGCCGAATGCCAGTGTAACGATAGCCAGATAATCACCTTTCAGACGGAGTACCGGAATTCCGATAATGATTCCGAATACCGCCGCAACGGCGATCCCGATCAGAAGGGCAAGGATGAAACGCAGCGTTCCGTTTTCGATCACATCCTTCATGCATTTGGAGAAAAACGCGCTGGAAAACGCTCCCGCGCACATAAAGCCTGCGTGTCCCAGGCTCAGCTCACCGAGAATTCCGACCACAAGGTTCAGCGAAACAGCAAGGATGATATAGATGCACAGGGGCACCATCAGTCCTTCCAGAAGACTTGAAACGCTTCCTGTACTGATCAGCGTCTGCATCACAATAAACGCAACGATAACAATCCCGTAAGTGATCAGATTGTTCTTTGTATTTTTGTTCATATTCTTTATCTTCTTCATCTCGACCCTCACCTACACTTTCTCCTGAATCTGTTTTCCGAGTATACCGGTAGGCTTCACAAGAAGCACGATGATCAGAACGGCAAACACCAGAGCGTCCGCCATCTGTGAAGAGATATAGGCTCTTCCCAGGATCTCGATGATCCCAAGGAGAAGTCCTCCGATAAATGCTCCCTGGATCGAGCCGATCCCGCCGAATACTGCCGCGACGAAAGCTTTGATACCGGGCATCGCTCCGGTATATGGTGTCAGGCTCGGGTAAGCAGAACAGAGAAGCACGCCCGCGATCGCTGCCAGAGCGGAACCGATCGCAAAAGTCAGCGCGATCGTGCCGTTCACGTTGATTCCCATAAGCTGTGCTGCCCCTTTATCCTCGGAGACAGCGCGCATTGCCTGCCCCGGCTTTGACTTCTGCACGAAAGTGACCAGCACTGCCATGATGATGATACACACCACGATCGTAACGATGGTCACGCCTGAGATGCTCAGAGCGCCGTCCGCCAGAGTGATCCCTTTCCATTTAATCACAGAACTAAAAGTCTGTGTATTCGCCCCGAAGATCAGAAGCGCCAGGTTCTGGAGCAGATAGCTGACACCAATCGCCGTGATTAGAACCGCGAGTGAGGACGATGCGTTTCTAAGAGGTTTGTAGGCAATCCTCTCGATCAGGACACCGAGCGCCGTACATCCCACTACCGCGACGAGCACAGCGGCAAATGGCGGCAGACCTGCCTGGGTCATACTCATCAGGGCAATATAGGCACCTACCATGATAATATCTCCATGGGCAAAGTTCAGCATCTTCGCTATGCCGTACACCATGGTGTATCCCAGGGCAATGATCGCATACACACTTCCAAGACTCAATCCGTTAATTAAATACGATATAAAGCTCATAATCATTCCCTCTCATCTATATTGTATTGGTTTTCGAATATCAGCTAATTATAGCATACTCCCGCTGTCCCTGGCAATAAAAAAAACGAGTCCACTCGGTTTTTGTTTACAAGTTCGTTACTTTTCACACCCACGCCAGCTAAAACATGAAAGAAAGC
>DWUT01000215.1 GCA_019120615.1 Candidatus Mediterraneibacter norfolkensis | reverse complement strand
ACGATATCGCTTCCTGCTTCGGAATATCCGGCATGACCGGATACATCGAACCCCGCATATTTTTGCCTTCTGGTCTTATAAATGGTTACCCTGATCATCGTGACACAGGATTAAGCGTTGATCTTGTCGATCTTAACTGCTGTATACTGCTGTCTGTGTCCGTTTTTCTTATGGTATCCAGTTTTTCTCTTATACTTGTAGACAACGACTTTCTTTGCTTTGCCGTTTTCTACTACAGAAGCTGTGACTGTTGCGCCCTCGACTGTTGGATTCCCGACTACAAGCTTGTCATTGCTCACTGCGAGCACCTGGTCGAACGTATAAGTCTCTCCAGCTTCAACACCAAGTTTCTCCACTTTAATGATATCGCCTTCAGCTACTTTGTACTGTTTACCACCTGTTGCTATAATCGCGTACATATGGCACCTCCTATTATCATTACTCGCCAATTACGGTGTCCGCCAAAGCGGAACTTTAAAACCTCATTGTGCGGCATACTATCGTAGTATAGCACACACCCTTTCGACAAGTCAATATGCTTTATCACTTTTTTTCAGCTTTTCGTAACAGTATTCAATAATACTTTTCCTTGTAATGATCCCGATAAATTTCTTCTGATCGTCCACCACAGGGACAAAATTCTGGTTCATCGCCTTGCGGATCAGGTCTTCCATGTCGGAATCCGCTGATACTGCTTCATAATCAGCCTTCCTGGGAAAATCCTGAATAAAAATATTCTCCGCTTCCTTCAGATTAAGGTTCGTATATTTCTTGATCCCCCAGAGAAGGTCACCTTCTGTGATCGTACCCACGTATTCCCCTTTTTTATTCAGCATCGGGATTGACGCATATTTGTGATACTCCATTGTCTCAAGAACCTGACGGAGCGTGCTGTGGTCATAAATGAAAGCGACCTCACTTTTCGGCTTCAGGAAAAAGAGAATGTTCATCTGCGTATCACCCGCCTTTCTCTCTCATCTTATGTTCCGGTATCTGATCGTATCTCTTTTCGATTGCAGCATACCAGACCGGATATCTGTGATTTATAACTGTGTGACCACAAAAATCTCATACAGAGCCCGGATCGCGCTCTTGAAGTCTTCATGGCGTACACCGACGATAATATTCAGCTCACTGGATCCCTGATCAATCATCTTGACATTGATGTGAGCATGAGCAAGGGCGGAGAAAATGCGTCCCGCGGTGCCTCTCGTAGATTTCATCCCTCTCCCGACAATCGCGATGAGCGCAAGATCCGACTCCAGTTCGATGTGGTCCGGGTTTACTGCCCTGTTGATATCAGAGAGGATTTTCTGTTCCTTTTCCTCAAATGCATCCTTGCGCACAAATATTGTCATTGTATCAATGCCGGAAGGCATATGTTCGATAGAAACCCCGTTATCTTCGAATACCTGGAGCACCTTGCGGCAGAACCCAATCTCAGAATTCATCATTGCCTTCTCTATCGTGATCGCCGCAAAGCCGTCTGTACCGGCGATTCCTGTGATCGTATATTTAGACTGGCGGCAGGTGCTCTCCACGATCAGAGTTCCCTTGTCCTGAGGAGCGTTTGTATTTCTGATATTAATCGGAATTCCCGCTTTTCTCACCGGGAAGATCGCGTCTTCGTGAAGCACGCTGGCTCCCATGTAGGAAAGCTCACGCAGTTCCTTATATGTGATAATCTCAATGGACTTTGAATTTCTGACAATCCGGGGATCCGCGATAAGAAATCCGGATACGTCCGTCCAGTTTTCATAAAGATCCGCATGAACCGCAAGCGCAACAAGAGAGCCGCTGATATCAGATCCTCCTCTGGAAAACGTCACAACGGTACCGTCTTCTTTTGCACCGTAAAATCCTGGTATAACTGCTCTGTCAAGATCTGAAAGTCTTTCAGAGATGAGCTCGTTTGTAACAGCATCGTTAAAGGTACCATCATCATCAAACCGCACAACCTCCGCTGCATCTATAAATGGGATTCCAAGATACGCGGCCATAACCTTTCCGTTCAGAAATTCTCCGCGGGATGCGGCGTAATCCCTGCCTGCACCGTTGCGGAAATTCTCCTCAATAAGTTCAAAATCATCTTTCAGTGAGAATTTCAGATCCAGACCGTCAATGATCTCCTGATATCTCTCCTGAATCTTTTCGAGTTTGTCAGAAATCTCTTTTCCCTCTACAGCAGTCTCATAACAGTCATAAAGCATGTCTGTCACTTTAATGTCTTTGGAGAAGCGTTTTCCCGGCGCCGACGGCACAACATATCTCCTCCCCTGATCTTCGCGGATGATATCTCCGACTTTTTTGAACTGCTCGGCACTGGCAAGGGAGCTTCCGCCAAACTTGACTACTTTTTTCATTTTTTCTCTTCCTCCAAACCTGTGTACTCAATACTACTCTTTTTATGTATATGTATCTGGTATCTACATCGGAACTCTGTCGTCCGACACTCTCGGTTCACTATTATAACGCCTTTGGACAGTCTCGTAAAGAGGTTTTCGCACCTTCTTTCTGGTCACCTCGACCAGGTTCAGCGGCGTAATGTCAACCAGAGTCGTCTGGATCGGATCCCGGGACAAAAAGCCGCGGAACTCTTTTAAAAGAAGAGAAACATTCTCTTTTTTTTCGAGGTTGATAAAATCCACAATGATGATCCCCGACAGATTTCGAAGTCGAATCTGATGCGCCGCCTCTCTTGCTGCTTCCAGATTAATCTTCATAATACCGGCTTCGTCTTTTTCTTTTCCGATGCTCTTCCCAGAGTTTACATCAATGACTGTAAGGGCCTCTGTCGGCTGAATGACAAGATATCCTCCATTTTTGAGCCAGACTTTTTCCCGAAGCGCCTTCTCAAGAATCGTTTCTGTGCTGTATCTTTTCCCCAGGGGGAAATCCGGATCGTCACAAAGCCGGAGAAGTCCTGTTTTTTTCGGAAATTCAGACGCAAAGTATGATTGTATGCTTGTATACAAAACAGAGTCACCTACGACAATTTCCTCAAGCCCCTCTGTATACACGTTTTTCAGATTCGCGATATAAGAGGGCGGCGCGGACTTCAGACAGGAGAAGCAGGTTCTCGTGGGTGCTGTCTCAACGATCCTTTCATATTCACTTCGAAGTTTCTCTATCTCTTCTTCCACTTCCCTGGCGCACACATCTTTTGCATTCGTGCGTACAATAATACCAAACCGTTCGTTCTGATATTTCTGCAGCTGCTCTTTATATTCTTCCCTCATCTTCTTTGGCAGTTTGGATGAAACGCCGATTCGGGTATTTCCGTGAGTAACTACGGCATATCTGCCGGTAAGGCTGATATTGCTTGTCACAGTGGGAGCTTTTGTCTTTACGGCCTCCTTACTGACCTGCACCACAAGTTCATCCCCGATACAGAGCGGCTTTTTTCCGATCTTTGTTGTGAAAACGGCATTCTCTGCGTCTTTTATATCATAATAGCAGTTCACGCCGCTCTCGATCTCTATGAAAGCGGCGCCGATATTGCGGACGATATTCTTTACTTTTCCAATATAGATATCTCCGATCTGATATCTTCCCTGTCCCTTCTCTCCGGAATCGGCGCAGTGGATCTCGACCACTGTGTCATTTTCCAGAAGAAATGTCCTGACCTGACCTTCTGTTTTCTCGATCAGAATTTTTCGCTTCATCCTTTTATTCCCCCTTCATCTCCCATCCGAGGGACTCCAGCGTAACAAGTTCCTTTCCGTCCCCGTCATACGCGTACATTTCAAGCCGGCAGTACCTGAATCTCGTATCATCTTCGTGAATTCCGAGGAAACGGCAGAACGTTTCCATGACAAGATCCGGCTTCAGGTTCTGGGAACTTCCTGCGGCAAGCTGAAGAAAGATCTCCTCTCCGCGGACTTCCCACCGAAAAATCATGGGGCGGATGTCCACTTCCTTCTCGCTTCTCTTCGTCTGCTTTATAACTTTGATCTCCGGCTGAGACATAAATTCACGGAATCTTTCTCCCCAACCGTCGGGAAGGTTTTCACAGCCGCTTATAAGATAATCCGCTCCGGCGAGAATCGTCATGCCGGTCATCTTCTTTTCCTCCCGGATCTGGCGGAAACTGACTACCTCAATCCCTTCCACACAGACTTCGTTCATTCGCTTTACCGCTTCCGCGCTGTCGACAGGACGGGTAATTTCAATATCGAGATATTCTCCTTCGCTGGAAAGACCGATTCCAAGCGGGCTGGCAAAGGACATGATCATATGAGGGCTGAACCCTTCGGTAAATGCGATGGGGATATCTGCTCTGCGCATCACCTTCTGAAAGAAGCGCATAACGTCAAGATGCCCTATGAAACGGAGCGCTCCGTACTTTCTGAATTTAATTCTTGCCTTCATAGCAGACACCTCCTCCAAATCCTGCGGCACCGCAGCCGGAACACTGCATCCGGCAGTTGGGTGTCACAACACCATGCATTGCCCTCTCCCACTCTTTATATAAGAAACTTCTTTTTACCCCCACATCGATAAAGTCCCAGGGGAAAAGTTCCTCCGGCTTTCTCTCCCTGAGATTATAAAATCCAATATCCGTTCCTGTCTCCTCAAAAGCCCGCATCCAGAGATCATTATGGAAGCTTTCCGTCCAGGAATCAAACAGGCATCCAAGCTCATACGCACGCTCGATCACCTTGCCAATACGGCGGTCCCCCCTTGCCATAACGCCTTCAAGGACAGTCACCTCCGCGTCGTGCCAGTTGTACCTCAGGCTCTTTCTGTTCAGCTGCTCCTGAAACTCATGCTTTACAATGGACGCTCTCCTCACATACTCCTCTGCCGTATACATGGATGCCCACTGGAAAGGGGTAAAGGGTTTCGGGACAAAGAAGGAGGAACTGGCTGTGATCTGACATTTCCCATTCCGCTGTTCCTTCGGGATCTCGTAGTATTTCCTTGCCACTCTGTCCGAGAGACGGGCGATCTCCCTCATATCTTCCTCCGTCTCTGAGGGAAGCCCCAGCATGAAATAGAGTTTCACCTTTGTCCATCCGCCTTCAAAAGCCTGTCCGGCTCCTTCCAGTATATCCTCCTCGGTGAGTCCCTTGTTGATCACGTCGCGCATTCTCTGTGATCCGGCTTCCGGAGCAAAGGTCAGACTGCTCTTGCGGATATCCTGCACTTTGCTCATGACATCCAGAGAAAACGCATCGATCCTCAGAGAAGGCAGAGAAATGTTGATCCCCTTTTCCTTAAACTCATCAATCAGGAACAGGACCAGCTCTTTCAGTTCTGAGTAATCACTGGAGCTCAGAGAACTTAAAGAAATCTCCTCATGTCCTGTATTCTCAAGCATGGTACGGGCATATTCTTTCAGCTTTTCTATCCGGCGTTCCCTGGTCGGACGGTAGATCATTCCCGCCTGACAGAATCTGCATCCACGTATACAACCTCGCTGTATCTCCAGTACAACCCTGTCCTGGGTTGCCTTGATAAAGGGGACCACGGGTTTCATCGGATAGGACGCATCCGTTACATCCATGACAACCTGCTTTCTCACCCGCTCCGGCGCATTCTCATTATTCGGTTTAAAGGATTTCAGTGTGCCGTCCTCATTGTATTCCGCCTCATAGAACAAAGGTACATAGATGCCCTCGATCCCTGCTGCAGCCTCAAGGAATTCTCTCCGTGACCTTCCGGCGGCTTTGTACTCTTTGTATACATCAAGAAGCTCATGATAGACCGTCTCTCCTTCTCCGATGTAGAAAAGATCGAAAAACTCCGCCAGAGGTTCCGGATTATATGTGCACGGACCTCCGCCGATCACGATAGGATCCTCTTCGGTCCGTTCTTCCGCGTAAAGAGGAATTCCGCTCAGATCAAGGATCTGAAGGATATTCGTATAACACATCTCGAACTGGATCGTGATCCCCAGAAAATCAAAGTCCCGGACCGGGTCCTGTGACTCCAGCGCAAAGAGTGGGATCTTCTTTTCTCTCATCACTTTGTCAAGGTCAGTCCAGGGCGAGTATACCCGCTCACACCAGACGTCCTCCCTCTGATTGAACATGTCATAAAGGATCTGGATCCCGAGATGGGACATACCGATCTCGTATACGTCCGGGAAGCACATACAGAAGCGGATATCCACCTTTTCCCTGTCCTTCATCACCGAGTTCACCTCATTCCCGATGTAACGGGCGGGCTTCTCGATATTTAGTAAAATTGCATCATTTAATGCTAATTTTCTCAAAAATGCTCCTCCTTTTTATACATTTATAACTATTATTTCCTTTGCCTTTTTTGTCCCCAAAATGTCATTTTTATTACGAAATAGAATCCGCAATATTATATACTTTATCAGGCAGAAGTTCAAGTAAATATTCCTCTGTACAGCGCCAAAGAATAAATATTGAAAATACAAATTTTACATCCTGGATATATTGG
>DWUT01000214.1 GCA_019120615.1 Candidatus Mediterraneibacter norfolkensis | reverse complement strand
TTTCTTTCATGTTTTAGCTGGCGTGGGTGTGAAAAGTAACTAACGGGCGTGAAGCACCTGGCATAAAACAAAGGAGGAACTGATCTACGTCCGCCATACATTCTTATCCGGAACCCAGCCCACAATATCACTCTTTCCAGTATTTCTCCATGTATTGTTCTGCGCTGTCATCAGCCAGACTGTACTGCTCTGCAAGTTGAAGCGCAGTCTCTTTCCTGGAGATTCCCAGATTTCGCAAGGAGCATATAAGAGATTTCATCCCGGCTTCTCGCTGCTCTTCTACCTGCTCTTTTATACGTCGCTCCACCCGCTCTTCTACCTGCTCTTTTACGTAATCTTCCATCAGTTCCACCAACGCATCGCACATCTCTGTCCGCACCTCCTCAAATTTTTTCCAGTTTGCTCTCACGACCAGGTCCATGACTGTTCTGTAGAGCGGATCTTCTTTATGTCCCTCGTAATTTTCCAGAAGCCTGCTGATTTCTTCTTTCTCTGTCATCCTGTTGGTCAGGCTCCTGAGCCATCTGCTCTCTTCTTCCGGCAGCCTGTGCAGTAAAATGATCTGGATCGGGATAACATCTCCAGTTACATAATAAACTCCCGGAGCAGCTTCTCTTATACTGTATCCTCTCACCTTCTCCAGATGACTGATCAGTCTTCCCGGATAGCAGGAGCAGACTAAAGTCAGCGTCATATCCGTGATCTTGACCTCATCCGCGCCCCCTGTCACGGCCTTATACAGGTTGACATACCCGCACGCTTTATAAAACGCGTCAATCGTGAGCGAATGTCCGGGACTTTTATACTCCACGATATTATGCCTCCGGAATATCTTTCCTATCCTTTTCTTCAACGGTCTGTCATCTGTCTTTTTGATGATGAGCAGATCTGCTCTTACCGGTTCGCTCCCCAGCGCATGCTCTGCTTTGAACTCAAGCCTCCCGGCATCTTCCTGCAGTTCGATCTGCATCCCGGCATAAAAAGCAGGATGCCACCGCAGTGTCTTCTTATGTTTTGCCATGAAAACCTCCTTTTCAGTTTTTGCTACAGGAAGTTTTCATTTTTCGGAAAACTCCTGCTGATCTTAATGGAAATAAAAGCATGAATCTTCCGATAGGCACAGTCTTTTTTGGCTGTTATAGAAATATGGCAGATAACGGCGTGACGCCGTCCCGTCTGAATGTTAGAAAATATGCTTTGTAGGAAGTTTATCACCGGAGGGCGGGAAATGCAAGGGTTACAACAATTTTAAATATCTGATTCCAAAACATAAGGTCGAGTAGACTTGCCCTTTGCAGGGCAAGCCCCTCTACAGAACCGGACGTGCGGCTTTTCCGCATCCGGCTCTTTGCAAAGTTGATTGTTCAGCTTCTATCAAGTGTAAATGTTCACATAGATTCTCGGGCGCGCAAGTGGGTAAGTCTTTAGCATCTCGTTGAACTCCTCCCAGTTGTAGCTCTTCTTTTGGCTACGCCGGTTCAACCAGAAAAACAGGCTCCTGTGGACTCGGAAGCTGAAGTTTCGCAGTGCCTTAGAATTATCTGTGATCCCGTAGTAATGATAATAACCAACAAGTATCTGGTTCAGCTTTTTCACGATTTCTGGAAGCGGCTTCGTTCGCATCTCTGCAATCTTTCTATGCACTTCCCTGCACTTTTTGGCGAATTTCTTCTTGCTGGTTTTCCTCTTCACTCTGAATTTCCCGTTCCGGTTTCTGGAACAGTAGTGTGTGAAACCCAGAAAAGTAAATGTTTCCGGCTTACCGTGCCCTCTTTTCCTCCTGTTTTCTTCGGCATATCGTCCGAATTCTATCAGTCGGCTTTTACTTTCTTCCAGTTCCAATCCAAAGTGTTTCATTCTACGTTTCAGTCTCTCATAGAAAACTTCGGCGTCTTCCTTATATTGAAAACAGCACACAAAATCGTCGGCATATACTATGATGTCAGCGTATCCTCGTAATGACGGCCTGACTTTTTCATGAAACCACCACAGGAGTACGTAATGCATGTAGATGTTTGCAATGACTGGTGAACATACCGACCCCTGACCCGATCCTTCTTCTGTTGCTTCATACCAGAAATCTCTGATGATTCCTGCTTTGAGCATACGCCTTACAAGTCTGGTGATATTTGGGTCTTTTATCCTGCTTTCTATGAATCTGACTGCCCATTCATGGTCTATATGGTCGAAAAAGCCTGCGACATCAGCGTCAAGGATATAGTTCGTCGGGTGGTTTTCAATCATTCTGTTTAACTCTTTGATTGCCATGTGACAGCTTCAGTTTGGTCGGAAGCCCATCATCTCGTTATAGAAATGTGGCTCGAAAACCGCTTCCAGTATCCTCCTGAGTGCTTCCTGTATCAACTTATCTTCATAACAGTAAATGCTCAGAGGTCTGGTTTTCCCGTTGTCTTTTGGTATCTCCACTCGTCTTGCCGGTTTGGGCTTATAGGATTTCTTCTTAAGCCTTTCTACCATGTTGTCCAGGTTCTTCTCCAGATTCCTTCCGTATTCCTCTTTGGTAACTCCATCGATTCCTACGGCTTTGTCTGCGTCCATTTTGGCATGACATTCTTTCAGCAGATCTTTGTTGATTAGATGCCCTATGGACGTAAAGACCATTTCCGGGTTTTCTTTTGATAGTTGCGATATTCTCTCAAGTTTCGTTCCCATTATTTCTCCTATCTCTGGGTATAGATAATGTTTCCCTCTCGATATTACTTTGCATGGCAAGACTGCGAGGTACAGTCTTCTCTCGGCTTTCCTCCGGCGGCATTACCCGCCATCTGCGGTACTATCCGGCCATCCGACTGCCCGCGGCTCGTTTACCCTCCTTCGTTAGTTGTCAGGTATACCACTTATACATTAGGGCTCCACACTTGCCTGATATGGAAGCCGCAGGCTCTCCCCAGTTGACGCAGCATCATTGTACGACATGGCTGACTTCCACCCCCGTGATGCCAGACAGATTCTCACCTTAGCGAATTCTGTCCGTTTTGCCTTCCACCAAGTAAACAGTGTCGGCACATCAGTTATGTATGATTTCGGGGCTAAACTGCCTTATGACCCTATCGCCTAACTTCCTACGCTTGACACAACATGTTACCATGTCGTGTCCAAGGTTCGCTATTGGTGGTGCGGTTACACCTTTCCAAGCGGGGTTTCCACCCGCTAAATGCTGCGCCCTTTCTGGGCGCACTTACTTTTCATACCCACGCCCTTAAATAAAATTAACTGGTACTATGCTTTTATGCATCGGTGCCA
>DWUT01000213.1 GCA_019120615.1 Candidatus Mediterraneibacter norfolkensis | reverse complement strand
ATCCAAAAGGCGATATAAATGTATTCATGAAACAACCCTGGGCAGCCAGGGTCAACCGCTTGTAACAACTGAAAAGATTCGCTATAATGAGGAGGGTATTAAAAAAGTATACAGTATTTGGATCTGTATGAATGCTCCGGATCATATCGGGAACGCTATCTCAGAGTATTCCATCACAAAGAAAGACAAAATTCCTGGAATTCCGGATGTGAAGTCTGAAGGCGGCTTATGATAAATTATCAGTCGTTATGATCTGCCTGAATCCCCGTACCGGGAAAGGAGTTGAATCAAATGTGCAATCTGAGCGATCTTGTAGAAGAGAAGGGAATCCAAAGAGGAAGAGAATGAATCTGTGATTCGGGGTATGGTAGAAAAGATACAGAAAAATTTTGATAGTAAAACAGAAAGGAAATGATGCAGATGAGCAGATTTGATGTGATCATAATCGGTGCGGGGCCCGGAGGAATCTTCGCGGCTTATGAACTGATGAAGAAAGCGCCGGAGCTGAAGGTGGCAGTGTTTGAGGCGGGGAATCCGCTTGAAAAGAGGAAATGTCCCATCGACGGGAATAAGGTAAAGAGCTGTATCAACTGTAAAACATGCGCGATCATGAGCGGGTTCGGGGGAGCCGGCGCGTTCTCCGACGGAAAATATAATATCACCAATGACTTCGGCGGCACACTTTATGAGTATATAGGAAAAGAGGCGGCTACTGGGCTGATGCATTATGTAGATGAGATCAATGTTGCCTACGGCGGGGAGGGAACGAAGATGTATTCTACCGCCGGCACGAAGTTCAAGAAGCTGTGCATGCAGAACAGACTGAAGCTGCTGGATGCTTCCGTGCGCCACCTTGGAACGGACATCAACTATGTGGTGCTGGAGAATCTGTTTAAAGAACTCAAAGATAAAGTGGAGTTCCGTTTTAACTGCCATGTGGACGATCTTGAGATCACAGAGGATGGATACAGAGTGACTGCCGGAGGGCATACCGATGAGTGTGAGAAATGTATCGTGTCTGTTGGAAGGAGCGGAAGCAAATGGATGGAGAAGGTCTGCGAGAGCCTGGACATCCCGACCAAATCCAACCGGGTGGATATCGGCATCCGGGTGGAGCTTCCTGCCGTCATTTTCTCACACCTGACGGACGAACTTTACGAGAGCAAGATCGTGTACCGAACGGAGAAGTTCGAAGATAAGGTGAGAACGTTCTGTATGAACCCGTACGGGATCGTGGTGAACGAGAATACAAACGGGATCGTGACCGTGAACGGACACAGCTATGAGGATCCGGAGAAGCAGACGGAGAATACCAACTTTGCGCTGCTTGTGGAGAAGCATTTTTCAGAGCCGTTCAAGGACAGCAACGGCTACGGTGAGAGCATCGCACGTCTCTCCAATATGCTGGGAGGGGGCGTTCTGGTCCAGAGATTCGGGGATCTGATCCGGGGAAGGAGGAGCACGCCGGAGAGGATCGAGGAGGGATTTGTCCGTCCCACGCTTTCCGCGTCGCCAGGAGATTTAAGCCTTGTCCTTCCGAAGCGGATCCTGGACGGGATCATAGAGATGGTCTACGCGCTGGACAAGATCGCTCCGGGTACGGCGAACGATGACACCCTGCTCTATGGGGTGGAGGTGAAGTTCTACAATATGGAAGTGAAACTGGACGAGCATCTTGAGACCGTCCACAAGGGTCTGTATGTGATCGGAGACGGCAGCGGCGTGACACATTCGCTGTCACACGCTTCTGCCAGCGGAGTCTATGTGGCGAGAAAGATCACGGAAAACAAATAAGGCTGACGGAGGAAGATCTTTCCTGAATTTGTGAAACATTTATGAAGATACGGTGAACTTCCGTGAAATTCTGAAATATCATGTTATACTCTGAATTATGTTACAGAAAAGTTACAGAAGAAGGTGAAACATGAGAAGGACCAGAAGATTACGAAGTATGCTTGCAGCTGGGATCCTCCTGCCGTGCATGGCGGTGACCACTGTCACAGCGGCTCCATCAACAGAGGAACTGGAGCAGCAGAAATCTGCGGCTCAGAGCGAAGCGGACAGTCTCCAGGCTCAGCTTACGGAACTGCTCAATAAAGTGGCCGAGATGGAGGAGCAGCTGATCGACACAGGAGAGAAGATCACCCAGGCTCAGGCAGATCTTGAGGAAGCAGAGGCAAAAGCGGAACAGCAGTATGCTGATATGAAGATCCGTATCAAATATATGTACGAGGACGGGCAGTCCAATGCATGGGCAGCTCTTCTGACAGCAACGAATTTTACAGATTTTATTAACAAGGCGGAGTATGCGAGCAGCGTCCATTCCTATGACAGGCAGAAACTTCAGGAGATGAAAGAGACGCAGCAGGAGATCTCGGATCTGAAAGAGACGCTTGAGACAGAACAGGCGAATCTGGAGGAGCAGCAGGCTGAGTATCAGGCTCAGGAGGAAAGTGTCAATGCAGAACTGACCGCAAAGAGAGCAGAAGTATCTGACTTTGACGAGCAGATCCAGGCAGCTGCGGAAGCGGCGGCAGCAGAGGCAGCGGTCAGAGCGGCAGCGGTGGAGTCTGACACCAGTTCCGGAGGAGATTCTTCATCAGACAGCAGCCAGAGTACCCAGAACACGGCGTCTGACAGCTCCGGCGGGACTTCTTCGTCAGGAACAGCTTCCAATAGCTTCGGAAGCAGTACATCGTCCGGCGGCACGTCGTCCTCCGGAAGCAGTTCGAACGGAAATAGTTTGTCTGGCAGTTCCACTTCAGAAAGTACATCATCGGGCAGCTCCACAGGCAGTTCATCCGAAACGTCCGGTGGGAACGCCTCGGCAGCTCAGGCAATCGTGAATGCAGCCTATAGCCAGCTTGGAGTCCCCTATGTTTACGGCGGAACAACGACAGGCGTAGGTCTTGACTGCTCCGGGCTTGTACAGTACTGTTATTCCGTTGCCGGAATCTCTCTCCCACGGACATCCGGCGCTCAGGGCGGAAGCGGCATCGCAGTCAGCAACCCCCAGCCGGGCGATATTGTATGCTACAGCGGACATGTGGGAATTTACATAGGAAACGGCCAGATGATTCATGCGCCCGAA
>DWUT01000212.1 GCA_019120615.1 Candidatus Mediterraneibacter norfolkensis | reverse complement strand
GGACGAGCCGACCAACCATCTGGATATCACGTCAAAAGAGATCCTTGAGGAAGCGCTGAACAGTTACAGCGGAACTGTCCTCTACGTCTCTCACGACCGTTATTTTATCAACCAGACCGCTTCCAGGATCCTGGAACTGGTGAACCAGACCTTTGTAAACTACATCGGAAATTACGACTACTATCTGGAAAAGAAAGAAGAACTGACTCGTGCCTATTCCACCTCCGGATCCCAGTCACGTGATGCCGGCTCCTTTTCCGCTTTCTCCCCGATCTCAGAGTCCAAACTGAGCTGGCAGGAACAGAAAGAACAGCAGGCAAAAGAAAGAAAAAGGAAAAGTGATCTGAAAAAGACCGAGGATGAGATCAGCCGTCTGGAAGACCGGAACAGCCAGATCGACCACGAACTAACCCTGGAAGAAGTATATTCCAATTCCGTAAAATGCCAGGAACTCTCCACCGAGCGAGCAGAAAACGAGGCAAGACTGGAAGAACTCTATGAGTTGTGGGAGGGGCTGGCAGAGGAGTAGGGTGTCCGCTGGAGGGAGGTGCCGCTTGCAGGCCCGCTCTCGCTTGGAGAACGACGCAGCGGTACTAAGAGCGCAAAGGACGCGCTCTAAGGACCGGCGTCGTTCTACAGCCTTTAATCGGCACCTCCCTCCGGCTGCACTTCTCCTGCCGTAAGGTTCAGAAGCGAAAAGGGGAGCGTGAATGGCTATTTGATAAATTGTTCAGCCATTTACGCTCCCCTTCCCCGTTTCATTCATAATTTCCCCGTTTCACTTACAATTTTTATTTTCTCTCTTTTATTTCCGTTCCCAGGGAACAGCGCCGTCCAGGCGCGCCTTCCCGTCCCGCCGGGCAGACTGCCAACCCGAACGCACCAGAGATCAGCGGGGCCGGTTTCGAAAAACTTTCGGGGAGGTTTGCCGGGCGGAGCAGGTGACTTTGAAGAGATTCGCGGAAATAGTTAGAACTCCAGAGAGCGGCGTTAAGCCTTATCATGGTACTTGTCTGAGCCGAAGGCGAGTTGTGCCATGATAAGGCTTGTATTTAGCCGATCTTTGGAGTTCTTAGTATTTCCCGTATCTCGGAACGGAACCTGAGCCGTCCGGGGAATCTCCCCGAATAAAATTTCTCAAACCATCCCCCGCCGATCTCGGAAGCCGTTCCAACTCCCGGCAGTTTCCCGCCGGACCCGGGATTACAGCCTCTTCGCGATCGCTTTGATAAACCCTTCACTGTTCAGTACAGTCGGATTCTCGATAGTTGTGATCAGAGCAAGGTCTTTTGTCATCTCGCCGGCCTCGATGGTATCGATCGTCGCCTTCTCCAGTCTGTCGGCAAATTCCATAAGCTCCTTGTTTCCGTCAAGTTCTCCTCTCTTTCTGAGAGCTCCTGTCCAGGCGAAGATCGTTGCCACAGAGTTGGTGGATGTTTCTTCCCCTTTCAGGTGTTTGTAGTAGTGGCGCTGTACTGTTCCGTGAGCCGCTTCGTACTCGTAATTCCCGTCCGGAGAAACGAGTACGGATGTCATCATGGCAAGGGAACCGAACGCGGAGGATACCATGTCGCTCATTACATCACCGTCATAGTTCTTGCATGCCCAGATGTAGCCGCCTTCTGATTTCATCACGCGGGCAACCGCATCGTCGATCAGGGTGTAGAAATAAACAATCCCTGCCTCTTTGAACTTATCCGCATACTCTGCGTCGAAGATCTCCTGGAAAATATCCTTGAAAGTATGATCATACTTTTTGGAGATCGTATCTTTTGTCGCAAACCAGAGATCCTGTTTTGTATCCAGAGCATAGTTAAAGCAGCTTCTTGCAAAGCTTTCAATAGACTTGTTGATGTTATGCATTCCCTGAACGATTCCAGGTCCGTCAAATTCATGGACAAGCTCTCTTGTCTCGCTTCCGTCCTCCGATGTATAGACCAGTTCTACTTTTCCTACTCCCGGGATCTTCATCTCGCTTCCCTTGTAGACATCGCCGTAGGCATGTCTCGCGATAGTAATCGGCTTTTTCCAGTTCTTGACGCAGGGCTCGATCCCTTTTACAACGATCGGAGCACGGAATACAGTACCGTCAAGGATAGCGCGGATCGTTCCGTTTGGGCTCTTCCACATTTCCTTCAGATCATATTCATCCATACGGGCCGCGTTCGGAGTGATGGTGGCGCACTTTACAGCAACCTTATATTTCTTCGTTGCAAGGGCCGAATCAACGGTAACCTGATCATTTGTCTCATTTCTGTGTTCGAGACCGAGATCATAATATTCTGTCTTCAGATCAATGTAAGGTTCAAGAAGGTCTTCCTTGATCATCTTCCACAGGATCCTTGTCATCTCGTCTCCGTCCATTTCGACCAACGGAGTTGTCATCTTAATTTTTTCCATTTCTGTCTCCTCCTAATCTGTTTGATACCCCTGTTTCTTCAGGTTCTGCATAACATGCAGGATATGTTCGTTTGCGAGCTGTTCAGCCATTTCAGCATCCCTGTCCCGGATTGCCCGAAGGATCTGTTTGTGCTCACGTATCGATTTTCTCGCCCTGTCCTCTGAGATGACAGAGCTCTTCCTGGCGGGCTGAACGTAGTTGTGAAAATCCGTCAGTACATGGCTCAGGATCCGACTGCCGGAAGCTTCATACAGAACATCGTGGAAACGGCCATCCAGAGCTGTGATCTGCTCTGCACTGAATCCACTTCCTTTTTTCAGCTGAAACTCGGAGAGAAGAATGATCTCCTCCATCTCATCAAGCTGTTCCTCCGTGATGTGTTCCACCGCCCAGCGGGCACACATCCCCTCGAGAAGCGAACGCAGACTGTAGATATCCCAGATATCTTTCTGTGATATTCCCGTCACGTACGCTCCTCTGTTCGGAATGATCGTGACAAGCCCCTCCAGTTCAAGCTGACGCAGCGCCTCACGCACAGGTGTACGGCTCACGCCGAGTTCTTTCCCCAAAGCTGCTTCCCGCAGTTCATCATGTTCCTGATACTTCCCACTCAGGATATCTTCCCGGATTTTCTGAAACACACGTCCGCCAAGGGAATGTTCCTGATAATCATCCATTTGAGACCCTCCCGGTTACAATGTTATGTGGAGCTATTCGCACACACTTTCCATTCTCTCAACTAATTCCTCATCTGTCAAGACCATAGCCCATCCCTCTTCGTATTCTGAATCCACCTATTTTTTCAGTTTCAGGATCAGTTCAGAGTTCTTATATACCCGTCTTTGCTGTTATACATAGATGTATGTTCGTCTTTAGCATCCATGCATCTATGTATTCTCGTATGATTGTATACATTAATGCATGTATTGTCAAGTATGAATCTTCCGGACAGGTGTGTATTTTTTAATATCAGTCATAAAGCAATAAAAGTCATGTCTGTGCTGAGACACTAATTTCTCGCCACAGACATGACTCTCTTTGTTGATCTGGTCTCTGTTGACATCCAGTTCTGTAAATCAGTTATATTATTGCAGGGCGCGTACTTTCAGAACTCCGTTCACCGCGGAGAGCTGATCGATCACATCCTGAGATACGTCACCAGCGACGTCCATCATCGTGTATGCATATTCTTTCCTGCTCTTATTCGTCATCAGTTCGATATTGATCTCGTGGTCAGCCAGCAAAGTCGTAAACTGTCCCAGCATATTCGGGATATTTTTGTGCAGGATCGTGATCCTGGGGCTCTCACCTTTTTCTCCGAGAGCGCAGTCCGGGAAATTGACTGAATGCGTAATATTCCCGTTCTCTATAAAATCACGGATCTCCTCTGCCGCCATCTTCGCGCAGTTATCCTCTGATTCCTCTGTGGAAGCTCCGAGATGAGGGATCACGATCGTTCCCTTCACTCCGGCGATCTCCGGGGTCGGAAAATCCGTCACGTAGCATTTCACTGCACCGGATACCAGCGCATCTACCATATCCTCGCTGTTCACAAGAGTGTCGCGGGAAAGATTCAGGATTACCACATTCTTTTTCATCAGACTGATGGCGTTCTTGTCAATCATTCCGACAGTATCTTTCAGCGCCGGCACATGGACCGTGATATAGTCGCACTCTCTGTACAGCTCATCTACCGTCTTTGCGTGATGAATATTCCTGGACAGTCTCCACGCGGAGTCAACGGATACATAGGGGTCATATCCGTACACATCCATTCCGAGATGGACAGCCGCATTGGCGACAAGTACGCCAATCGCGCCAAGCCCGATAACGCCAAGTTTCTTACCTAGAAGTTCTGTCCCCGCGAAAGCCTTTTTGCTCTTCTCTGTCAGTTTCGCAAGGTCACCGTCCTCCTCATGTTCCTGTACCCAGTGGATACCTCCGATGATATCTCTGGCCGCCAGGAGCATTCCGGCGATTACCAGCTCTTTGACCCCGTTCGCATTTGCACCGGGAGTATTAAACACGACAATTCCATTCTCAGCGCAGCGGTCCAGGGGGATATTGTTCACTCCCGCTCCCGCGCGGGCGATCGCTTTCAGATTCGGGCCGAACTCCATATCGTGCATTTTCGCGCTTCTGACAAGAATGACGTCCGCATCATCCGCTTTGTCTGTGTTCACGTAGTTTTCATCCAACTGCTCCAGACCTACGTGAGAGATCGGATTCAGGCAATGATATTTATACATCTTACAGATTCTCCTCTTCAAATTTTTTCATAAAATCTACAAGTGCCACGACGCCTTCGTACGGCATTGCGTTATAGATGCTGGCGCGCATTCCGCCTACTGTTCTGTGGCCTTTCAGATTCTCAAGGCCGGCTTCCTTCGCCTCTTTTACAAATTTGGCATCCAGATCCGCATTGCCTGTAACAAAAGGAACATTCATAAGGGAACGATCCTCTTTTACAACAGTGCCTTTAAAAAGTTTGCTCTGATCAAGGAAATCATAAAGGACCTTCGCCTTCTTCTCATTTCTCTCTTTCATCGCATCCAGACCGCCCATGGCCTTGATCCATTTGAACACTTTTCCACAGATATAGATTCCGTATGCCGGCGGAGTATTGTAGAGAGATTTTGCATCGGCGTGAGTCTTATATGTGAGCATGGTCGGTGTCCCCGGAAGGACGTCCTCTGTAATAAGGTCTTCCCGGATGATCACGATCACTACGCCAGCCGGACCGATATTTTTCTGCACGCCGCCGTAGATCACGCCATATTTCGTCACATCTACCGGCTCTGACAGGAAGCAGGAGGAAACATCAGCAACAAGAGTCTTTCCTTTTGTGTTCGGAAGCTTTTTGAACTTTGTGCCGTAGATCGTATTGTTCTCGCAGATATAGACATAATCCGCATCCTCGGACACAGGCAGGTCAGAGCAGTCCGGAATATAGGAGAACGTTTTGTCCTCTGATGATGCTATCCGGTTCACTTTCCCGTACTTTTCAGCTTCTTTCGCCGCTTTTTTCGCCCACTGTCCCGTGATGATATAGTCCGCAACCCGGTTCTTCATCAGGTTCATCGGGATCATTGCAAACTGCTGGGAAGCTCCTCCCTGAAGGAAAAGCACCTTATAGTTGTCCGGAATTCCCATCAGATCCCTGAGATCCTGCTCTGCAGTAGTGATGATCTCCTCAAACGCTTTCGAGCGGTGGCTCATCTCCATAACAGACATTCCGGTTCCTCTGTAATCCAGCATCTCGTCTGCCGCTTCTTTCAGCACCTCTTCAGGCAGGACAGCCGGTCCTGCCGAAAAATTATACACTCTGCTCATGTTACACTACCTCCCAATTATTATCCTTTTTTATTATCTTTCCTTTTTCATATCGTCTTCGTCGAAGGCTTCGCTGATCGTCGCTCCCGGAGCAACCATCGGCCATACCTTGTCATCACAGTCAATCTGACAGTCTATCACGACCGGACGGTTCAGGGTGAGAGCCTTCGCAAAAGCATCTCTGAACTCATCTCTTGTCTCCGCGCGGATCCCGACCGCTCCCATCGCCTCTGCAAGTTTGACAAAATCCACTGCATCGCGGAGTACAGTCGCAGAATATCTCTCGTCATAGAACAGGTCCTGCCACTGGCGCACCATTCCCAGGACATGATTGTTCACTACCACTTCAATGACAGGGATATTGTGTCTTACCGCAGTCGCGATCTCATTCATATTCATGCGGAAGCATCCGTCTCCGGCAATGTTGACTACCGTCTTCTCCGGACATCCCGTCTTTGCGCCGAGAGCAGCGCCCAGACCATATCCCATTGTGCCGAGTCCTCCGGATGTAAGGAGGGTTCCGGGCTTTGTATATTTATAATACTGCGCAGCCCACATCTGATGCTGGCCGACCTCTGTGACGATCAGAGCGTCGCCCTCTGTCTGACGGTAAATTTCCTCCACTATGAAAGGACCGCTCAGTCCCTCCGGATGGTATTTCAGAGGATACTTTTTCTTGTAACCCTCTACTGTTTCCAGCCATTCATGGTGATCCTGCTGTGTCAGCTTTTTGTTGACCTCCCTGAGAGCGGCACGGATATCTCCTACCACCTGTGCATCGATCACGATATTTTTATTGATCTCTGCCGGGTCGATATCAAACTGGAGGATCTTGGCGTCTTTGGCAAACGTCTCTGTATTTCCTGTAACACGGTCACTGAACCTTGCCCCGAATACGATGAGCAGGTCACATCCGGAAACTCCGTAATTGGATGCTTTCGTCCCGTGCATGCCAAGCATGCCGGTATAGCGCGGGTCTGTTCCGGGGAAAGCGCCTTTTCCCATCAGAGTATCCGTCACCGGAGCATCCACCAGATTTACAAACTCCATGATCTCATCGCTTGCCCCGGAGAGAACTGCACCTCCTCCCACGAATACATAGGGACGGGTAGATTCCCGGATCAGTTCTACAGCGCGGTCCACTTCTTCCTCGCTGATATAGGATTCAGGTTGCGCCTGTTTTCCCGGCTCCTCGCGAATATATTCCGTCACGTTGGACGTCACATCTTTCGGGATATCGATAAGGACGGGACCCGGTCTTCCGCTTTTTGCAATACGGAAGGCTTTACGGATCGTGTCAGCCAGTTTTGTCACATCCTTAACGATAAAATTATATTTCGTGATCGGCATCGTGATGCCTGTGATGTCGATTTCCTGAAAGCTGTCTTTTCCAAGCAGCGGCACACCCACATTACAGGTGATGGCAACGATCGGAATAGAATCCATATAAGCTGTTGCGATCCCGGTCACCAGGTTGGTCGCTCCCGGACCGCTTGTGGCAAGGCACACTCCGACTTTTCCGGTAGCCCGCGCATACCCGTCGGCCGCATGGGAAGCTCCCTGCTCATGGGAAGTCAGAATATGACGGATCTCGTTGCGATGCTTGTAGAGTTCGTCGTATACATTCAGGATCGCTCCGCCCGGATATCCGAAGACCGTATCCACTCCCTGTTCTTTCAGGCATTCTATTAAAATTTCTGCTCCATTTAACTGCATGGTGCATCTCCTCCTGGTCGTATTAATTGTTTTTCGGAACTTCAAGGATTGCTCCCCGGTTTCCTGATGTCACCATGGAAGCATATCTTGCCAGATATCCTGTCTTCACTTTCGGCTCTCTCGGCTGCCATTTTGCTCTTCTTGCTGCCATCTCTTCATCAGAGATATCCAGTTCCAGCTTCAGTTCCGGAATATTGATCTTGATGATATCTCCTTCTTCCACAAGAGCGATCGGTCCGCCCACAGCCGCTTCCGGTGAGACATGACCGATGGAAGCGCCTCTTGACGCACCACTGAACCTTCCGTCAGTGATCAGCGCCACAGTGGAACCCAGGCCGTATCCCGCAATAGCGGAAGTCGGGTTCAGCATCTCCCTCATCCCCGGACCGCCTTTCGGTCCTTCGTAGCGGATGACGATAACGTCCCCTGGATTGATCTTTCCTGATTTGATCGCTGCCGTCGCTTCTTCATCACTCTCAAAGATCCTTGCCGGTCCCTCGTGCACGAGCATCTCATCACAGACAGCGGAACGTTTCACAACGCTTCCGTCAGGCGCCAGATTTCCTTTGAGCACTGCAAGTCCTCCGGTCTCAGAATACGGATTGTCGATCGGGCGGATCACTTCCGGATTCTTGTTCTCACAGCCAGCGATATTCTCCCCGATGGTCTTTCCGGTCACTGTCATGCAGTCTGTATGCAGCAGACCTTTCTTATTTAATTCATTCATTACGGCGTAGACTCCGCCTGCCTCGTTAAGATCTTCGATATATGTATGTCCCGCAGGCGCAAGATGGCAGAGGTTCGGCGTCTTCTCACTGATCGTATTTGCGAAGTCAATCTCAAAATCCATGCCGATCTCGTGAGCGATCGCCGGAAGGTGAAGCATGCTGTTGGTAGAACACCCAAGAGCCATATCAACCGTCAGAGCGTTCAGGATGGCATCCTCTGTCATGATATCTCTCGGACGTATATTCTTTCTGACCAGTTCCATAACCTGCATTCCCGCGTGCTTTGCAAGCTGGATCCTTGCAGAATATACCGCAGGGATCGTACCGTTTCCGCGAAGTCCCATTCCCAGCGCTTCTGTAAGACAGTTCATGCTGTTCGCTGTGTACATACCGGAACAGGAACCGCAGGTCGGACATGCCTTATTTTCATATTCGCAGAGTTCTTCATCGTTGATCTTTCCGGCAGCATGTGCACCCACAGCCTCAAACATGCTGGAAAGGCTGGTCTTTCCGCCTTTCACATGTCCGGCGAGCATCGGACCTCCGCTGACAAAAATAGTCGGAATATTCACACGGGCCGCAGCCATAAGAAGACCAGGCACATTCTTATCACAGTTGGGGATCATGACAAGCCCGTCAAACTGATGCGCCATCGCCAGAGCTTCCGTAGAATCCGCGATCAGATCTCTTGTGACAAGAGAGTATTTCATTCCGATATGTCCCATGGCAATACCATCGCACACGGCGATCGCCGGAACAACGATCGGTGTTCCTCCTGCCATCGCAACCCCCATTTTTACTGCTTCTGTGATCTTATCCAGGTTCATATGTCCCGGCACGATCTCATTATAGGAACTTACTACTCCGATCAGCGGTCTGTCCAGTTCTTCCTGAGTCATGCCAAGTGCATTGAACAGGGAACGGTGGGGAGCCTGCTGTACCCCTTTTTTTACTGTATCACTTCTCATCTTAAGCAACCTCTCTTTCTATATATAAAACATATCTCATAAAGCCTATCTGATACACTCGCAGATCCGGTCTCCCATCTCTTGTGTACCGATCTGTGTTTTTCCTTCCGACATGATGTCGATCGTGCGGTATCCTTTGCTCAGGACTTCTGAAACCGCTTTTTCTATCGCATCGGCTTCCTTATCAAGATCGAAAGAATATCTCAGCATCATTGCAGCTGAAAGTATCGTGGCAATCGGGTTTGCGATCCCTTTTCCTGCAATATCCGGTGCCGAGCCGCCGCTGGGCTCATACAGACCGAACTTCGTCTCGTTCAGGCTTGCGGAAGCCAGCATTCCAATAGATCCTGTCACCATGCTCGCCTCGTCAGAAAGGATATCCCCGAACATGTTTTCCGTCAGGATCACATCAAACTGTGCCGGATCCTTGACAAGCTGCATCGCGCAGTTGTCCACTAGCATATGTTCCAGCGTAACTTCCGGATAATCTGCCGCCACTTCCTCGACAACCTTCCGCCAGAGTCTGGATGAGTCGAGCACATTTGCCTTATCCACGCTTGTCACTTTCTTTCTGCGCTTCATCGCAATATCGAAGGCGCGTTTTGCGATCCTTCTGATCTCATTCTCATTATATGTAAGTTCATCTCTCGCCGTCAGGACGCCGTCCACTTTTTCTGTACTGCGTTTCCCGAAATACAGACCGCCTGTCAGCTCCCTCATGATCATCATGTCGAAACCGCGGTCCGCGATCTCTTCCTTCAGAGGGCAGGCGCCCTTGAGATCCTCGTAGAGCACTGCAGGCCTCAGATTTGCAAAAAGGTTCAGTCCCTTTCTCAGGGCGAGCAGTCCCGCCTCCGGACGTTTGGATGGTTCGAGCTGATACCATGGAGATGTCTTCGCATCTCCGCCGATCGATCCCATAAGCACCGCATCACTCTCTTGCGCTGCTTTAAGTGTCTCATCTGTAAGCGGTACCCCGTTCACGTCAATAGAGGCTCCTCCCATAAGAAGCTGTGTGTACGTGATCGAATGTCCGTACACTTCCGCAGTCTTATCCAGGACTTTCATCGCCTCATCGACGATCTCCGGACCGATCCCGTCGCCTTTTATAACTCCGATTTTCATCTCCATATCCGCTCATCCCTCCAAATGTAAAAAATGCTATTGTTAATCATACCTCATTTTAGGGTTTCTTTCAAGTAGTTCGATTTAAAAAATAGAGGGCGCTCTAAAATCATAGTTCTAAAATCTTCTTCTATCTCAGACAAAACAGTCCCGGTCATGAACCACATTTCCTCTAAAACAAAAGAGATTGGAGAATCGGCTGAATAACCGTTTCTCCAATCCCTGTTTCGTATCATTTATTCCGCATTCGGTTTCTCGATCTGTGCAATCGCTGATTTCTGCATCGGAATACGGCAGTTCTTATTGTTTCCAAACTCGACGATAACATCGTCGTCTGTAATATCGATGATCACCCCGTAGAATCCGCTTGTCGTCAGCGCTGTATCTCCTACCTCCATCGTGGAGAGCATTGCCTGAACTCTCTTCTGCTCTTTCTTCTGCGGGCGCATCAGCAGGAACCACATTCCGCCGATTACAACAACATAAAGCACGATAATGCCTATCATATCCATAGTGTATTTTCCTCCTAACTCCTTATGTTACACAATAAGAATACTATACACAAAAATCGACGAATCTTCAAGACTTTTGAGAAAGTTTTTCCAGCTTGCGCTTTTTATATGCGCTGTATTCTCCCGCATCGATTGCGTCTCTGATCTCTTCCATCATCGTGTTGTAAAAATACAGGTTATGCAGGACACAAAGCCTCATCCCCAGCATCTCTTTCGCTTTCAGGAGATGTCTGATATATGCTCTGCTGTAGCTTCTGCATGCTGGGCAGCCGCAACCTTCCTCGATCGGTCTGTCATCCAGCTCATATTTTGCGTTGAACAGATTCATTTTTCCATGATTTGTATACACGTGTCCGTGCCTGCCGTTCCTCGAAGGATACACACAGTCAAAGAAATCCACTCCCCGGTCCACGGCTTCCAGGATGTTTGCCGGAGTCCCTACGCCCATAAGATAGGTCGGCTTGTCCTGGGGAAGATGGGGGACAACCGCATCCAGGATCCGATACATCTCCTCGTGGCTCTCTCCCACGGCAAGTCCTCCGACAGCGTACCCGTCCAGGTCAAGTTCCGTGATCTGCTGGGCATGTTCGATCCGGATATCCTCATAGACGCCTCCCTGGTTGATACCGAAAAGAAGCTGATCCGGGTTGATCGTATCCGGCAGGGAATTCAGCCTTGCCATCTCGTCCTTGCAGCGTTTCAGCCAGCGTGTAGTCCTGGCCACCGAATTTGCCATATATTTTTTATCCGCCACACTGGACGGGCACTCATCAAACGCCATGGCGATCGTGGACGCCAGATTGGACTGGATCTGCATGCTCTCCTCCGGTCCCATGAAGATCTTTCTCCCGTCTATGTGGGAATGAAAATGGACACCTTCCTCTTTGATCTTCCGGAGGGATGCAAGCGAAAACACCTGAAATCCACCGGAATCTGTCAGTATCGGCTTATCCCAGTTCATAAACCGGTGCAGACCGCCTATTTTCTTTACAATCTTATCCCCCGGCCTGACATGAAGGTGATACGTATTGGACAGTTCCACCTGTGTCTTGATCTGTCTCAGGTCATCAGTCGATACCGCGCCTTTTATGGCAGCTGCGGTACCGACGTTCATAAATACCGGTGTCTCGATCGTTCCATGGACAGTCTTCAGCCTTCCCCGCTTCGCAAGACCATCCTTTTTTATCAGTTCATACATTTATAATTACATCCTGTCTTTTATTTGTCTTTTCCCGTCTTTCATCCGACCGGCACTTCTCTTCCAGCTGTCCTCTCTCCCGCCTGCTAATAATGCATAACAACCGGGATACCGATACTCAGCATACCATAAAGCGTTGCCGCGTCGTCATAAGACATATTGATGCATCCATGTGAGCCAACACTCTGATATCTGTCTCCTCCAAAGGAAGACTGCCATGTGGCGTCATGGAACCCGATCCCGGTCCATGTCACACGCATCCAATAGGAAACCGGAGTCTCATAGATCGGCTCTCCTGTTGCCGGATCCGTCTCGCCCACAAGAGTCTTGTCCCGCTTCAGCTCCAGAATCGAGTAAACCCCGGACGGAGTCTCCCGGTCCGGCGTCGGAAGTCCGGTCACCACGTCCGTCTCAAATGCCACCGAGCCGTCCACGATATACCACATATGCTGATCCGTCAGATCTACTTCCACATAAGTGTTTCCCCAGTCCTGTTCAGAATGGGATGCCGCTTCCTGAACATATGCCGGAGTCTTCTCAGTGACTTCTCCATTCTTTATACTGTTGATCAGAGTCTTTGTCTCCGAGTCCTCGTCAACCGACCATCCGTATGTTCCTCCGGAAACCTCTGTCGTCTTTCCGTTTGGAGTAGTAAGCGTTCTCGTCGTCCCTACCGTATCATACTTCTTGCCGAACTCTCTCATCCACTCTCTCACTGCATTCTCATCCAGGCTGACCTGCATATTATCATCATATTTCAGCCAGGTGGAGATCAGTTCCTTATCCACGACAACGTTTTCGTTTTCCATAGTGTATGTGATACTTGCCTTGCAGTACTGGTTCATGGCGTCGCAGGCATTCTGAACCTCCGGTGACTCAGAAGTATATTTCGGCATCATGTAGCACTCTTCATCGATCATGTTCAGCTCCGTCCTGAACTCTGTAATATACTCTGTGATCTTCTGGGTCAATACATCCATATTGACTGCAGTACCGTAGACTTCAGGTTCTACAACAAAAGAATTTCCGTCAAACTTCGGATAAGCCGAAACAGGATCCGTCTGTTCCTGTGTTACTGCTTTCACTTCCTGGATCTTCGAATTCAGTGCCTCCTCGTCATATCCCACATCGATCGTCACATTCGTCGAACTCACTGAAAAGAAAGCTTTTGGCCACAGAAGCGGGTTCTGGGCGTCCAGCGCTTTCTGAATATCATCACTTTCTTTATATGTCAGAGAGATATCTGATCCTTTGATCACATCGCTCTCATTATTCTGTTCAACGATCCTCAGTTCGTAGTCCCGCACCTGTTCCTTTATGTAATTTTCCACGTCGTCAACAGTTTTTCCTGAAAAGTCCTGTCCGTTTATCTCTGTGTCAATATAAAAATGTCCGATAAAGAAAGCAGAGATTCCCAGATAGATCACCGCAAGCGCACCTACGATACTGCCAGCAATGATCCAGGGCTTCTTCCCCATGCTGCCTTTTCTGCGGCGGCGTCTTCGTGTCTTCTTTTTTGTACTTTCTGACATTCTGTCTGTCCCACCCTCATCTTTTGCATCATCTTTTATTTCAGAGATATCCTCGTCATCTTCATCATCCTGTATCTCAGAGATGTCCGCATCATTTTCTATATCATCATCTTGTCTTTCAGCGGTATCTTCACCGTCTTCTGTATCATCTTCCTGATCCGGTCCGTTCTGCTCAGGTTCTTCCGGCTCCATCTGTTTCAGCCCGGGTTCTTCGTGGATATTCTCCCTATCGTCACGTATTTCAGTTTCAGGTTCTTCCGGAGTAAAGCTTTCAGGCATTCTTTCTTCCTTGTCATTGCTCATAATATTTCTCCCTCTGCATCTTAATATCCAGACAACATTATATTACGAA
>DWUT01000211.1 GCA_019120615.1 Candidatus Mediterraneibacter norfolkensis | reverse complement strand
GTTGCCCGGCAAATGCCTGCTCGTGCAAGCACGGCAGCCGCTTTCCGGGCTTATCGCGCAAAAAGAGACTGCACCTTGATCCAGCACAGCCCCGCATATCATTCCTTTATCCTGATCCGGCTCCTCGCCGGGAAAATGTTTTCGATATTATTTCTCTTTCGCGAAAAATGTTTTAATCCCCTCTGCTGCCTTTTGCTCATCCTCACCGTCCGTCACAACAGTGATCCGGTCTCCTCCTGCAAGGCTCAGACTCATCATCCCCATGATGCTCTTGGCATTGACATTTTTTTCACCAACCTGAATATATACTTTGCTTGCATACTGGCTGGCTTCCTGGACCAACAACGCGATAGGTCTTCCATCAAGGCCTTTGTCTGCTTTAACTACAACAGCTGTTTTTATCATAATAATCCTCCTTGTTCTCGCCTCACTTTGTCCGCCAATTCGCTCAGTTTCCGTAGCCTGTGGTTGATACCGGATTTACCGACGGGAGGGGTCAGGGATTCTCCCAGTTCCTTCAGAGTAGCGTTTGGATTTTCAAGACGGGCGACAGCCGCCTCCACCAGATTCTCCGGCATGTTTTCAAATCCGATCCTGCCTCTGAGGTATGTAATATCCTCAACCTGCTTAACCGCTGCCGATACTGTCTTATTTATATTGGCAGTCTCGCAGTTCACCTGTCTGTTTACGGAATTGCGCATCTCCTTTAAGATCCTGACATTCTCAAGATCCATCAGGGCGACATGCGCCTCCATGACATTCAGCATATCAACTATCTGGGAACCCTCTTTCAAGTAGACAATATATGATTTCTTGCGGGGTACGATCTTGGCGTCCAGGGAAAAACCGCCCATCAACCCTCTGATCTGTTCTGCCATCTCCTCCGAGGAGCAGACGATCTCAAAATGGTACGATTTCCTCGGATCACTCATGGATCCGGACGCCTGAAATGCGCCGCGCAGAAAAGCCCGCCTGCAGCAAGTCTGCTGTACTACCAGAGGATTTACGGCGTGAAGCTCTTCCGCATTTCCGTGATGATCGTCCAGCATCTTTACCGCCTGGAGGACTCTGACCGCATCCGTATGCCGTCTGACCACGACCGCATAGGACACCGATTTTCTTACTGTGTTCCGTCTGACAGCGATATCAGTCTTTATATTAAATGTTTTTTCTATCAATGTAAAGACTTTTCTTGCAACAAGAAAATTTTCCGTATAGATTTTTATACTGCACTGGTCAAACCGATTGATCACCACAGTCCCGCACATTCCGATAAAAGCAGCCAGCTCTGCGATACAGCAATGCCTTGCCGGACTGATGTGTTTTGCCAGTTCTTCTCTGACCTGTCCAGAAAATGACATATTTTCTCACCTTTTACACCGCGGCCATCATTCCGCGCACTTATTTTTTCTTTGTAATACTATCCTTTTCAATATCCCGGTGCTCTATGCGCACTCCATAGCTTTCTTCTTTTTCCAGGATGTGATACAGAGCATTGGCAAGAGTGACCGACCGGTGCTTTCCTCCGGTGCAGCCGATGGCGATCACCAGCTGGTTCTTTCCCTCCAGGATATAATTCGGGATCAGAAATTCCATCAGATCTTTCAATTTTTCCAAAAAGATCCTTCCCTTGTCATTCTCCATGACATAGTCCTGGACCTCCGGATCATTCCCCGTCTTCTCCCGGAGCGTATCGATATAATAAGGATTCGGGAGAAAGCGCACATCAAACACCAGATCCGCATCCTGGGGAATGCCGTACTTGAATCCGAACGACATCACCGTAATGAAAAGATTGCAGAAACTGTGTCCTTCTACAAAGATCTTTTCCAGTTCCAGCCGCAGCTCCCTTGTAAGCATCTTGCTGGTGTCCATGATATAGGTCGCCCTCATTTTCAGGAACGCGATCTTCTCCCGCTCCTTTGCGATCCCCGTATCCACTCTCCCGGAACCGCTCAGAGGATGCTGTCTCCTCGTCTCTTTATATCTCTTTACGAGCACATCATCTGCGGCATCAAGAAAAAGGACCTCATATTTTACGCCTTTTTCATCCAGCTCTTTCAAATTTGCTTCCAGTCCTGAAAAGTCCTGTCCTCCTCTCACATCCAGTCCGAGAGCCACTTTCTCCATGGAAGACTCCGGAGCCTCCAGCATCCTGGCAAATCCCGGAAGAAGCGGGATCGGCAGATTATCCACGCAGAAATACCCCATGTCCTCCAGCATCTTCAGCGCAGTGGACTTTCCCGCGCCGGACATTCCTGTAACTATAACAAAACGCATTTCTAAAACTCTCCTATCCTTTTCACTTCAGGCTGCAGCCGCACACCGGAATTTTCCTCTACCCTGCGGACCACCTCATCCATCACTTCTATAACCTGGGCTGCTGTCGCACCCCCCAGGTTAATCACAAACCCGCAGTGCTTCTCTGACACCTGAGCATTTCCCACGCGGAATCCCCGAAGTCCCGCATCCTGTATCAGCTTTCCTGCAAAATATCCTTCCGGTCTTTTAAATGTGCTGCCCGCGCTTCCATACTCAAGAGGCTGCTTTTCAACACGTTTTTCCCGAAGTTCATCCATTCGCGCACGGATTTCTTCTTTCCTGCCCTTTTTCAGTGAGAGGACTGCCTCCAGAACGACATAATCCATTTTTGAGACAATACTGGTACGGTATCCCATCCCCATTTCTTCTTCCGGAATGGTGATGATCTCTCCCTCCGTAGTCAGCACAGTCGAGCTCTTAAGCACCTGCTTCATCTCTCCGCCATACGCTCCGGCGTTCATGCGGACGGCGCCTCCCAGTGTCCCCGGGATTCCGGACGCGAACTCCATGCCTTCCAGCTCAGCCTCACACGCGGCTGCCGCCACTTTCGAAAGGAGCGCCCCTGCCTGAGCATGGATTTCTTCTCCCTCAACGGATATTTTATTCATATTTTTAAAGATCTGTATGATGACTCCACGATATCCTTTATCTCCCACAAGAAGATTACTCCCGTTCCCCACCACATAGTAAGGAATCCCCTCTTCTCTGCAGAGCTCTGTGATCCTGCTGATTTCTTCTACCTCTGACGGTGTGACAAAAAAATCTGCCGGACCTCCGATCCGGAACGTTGTATGTCCTGACATCAGCTCATCCTGCAGTACGTTCTTCTCTCCTGCTATAGCACAAAGTTCTTCGTACAGATTCATTGATATACTCCATTTCTTTGCTTATTTGTTTCCCTATTATAATCCAACCCCGCCCCGTTGTAAAGCGCACAGCGCTCCCGATTCTTGCCAAAATCCCAAAAGCAGTGTATAATGTAGCGGTATCTCTAAATTTCTACGCCCCAGGCGTACTGTACAACAAAAAAGGAGTGAATATACTACAGTGGACTCTGGTGACACTTTTCAACTGATCATACTGGTCATTCTTCTGATGCTCTCGGCATTTTTCTCTTCAAACGAGACCGCACTGACGACGGTGAACAAGATTCGTCTCCGCTCTCTGGCGGATTCAGGCGATAAACGCGCGGAACTCGTTCTTGACATCACACAAAATCATACATCAAAGATGCTGAGCGCCATTTTGATCGGCAACAACATCGTAAACATTTCCGCTTCTTCTCTGTCAGCTACACTTGCATATGCGTTCGGAGGGTATATGGTCAGCATCGCAACAGCTGTCCTTACCGTGGCCATCCTCGTATTCGGCGAGATCACGCCGAAGAATTATGCCACGATCAACGCAGAAAAAATCGCGCTCAGATATATCCGGGTGATCAGGATCTTTATGACTGTCATGACTCCGGTCATTTTCATTATCAATCTCTTCTCCCGAGGGATCATGCGCCTTCTCCGCGTTGATCCGAATGCTCAGAAGAAAAATCTTACCGAGGATGAGCTGCGTACGATCGTGGATGTGAGTCATGAGAACGGCGTTATCGAAACCGGTGAGAAAGAGATGATAAACAATGTGTTCGACCTCAACGACGCCAATGCGAAAGACATCATGGTGCCTCGTGTGCATGTCACATTTGCGGATGTGGAAAATACTTACGATGAACTGATCGAGATCTTCCGTGAAGATAAATTTACCCGGCTTCCCGTGTACGAGGAAAGTCAGGATAATATCGTCGGCATCATTAATATGAAGGACCTGCTCCTGTACGACAGGAACCATCCTTTCTCCATCCGGGACATCATGCGGAAACCGCATTTCACCTATGAATATAAAAGTATCTCGGAACTTCTGGTGGAGATGAGAGATTCTACCTTTAATATTGCCATTGTTCTCGATGAATACGGCGAGATGGCAGGTCTCATCACACTGGAGGATATCCTCGAGGAGATCGTGGGTGAGATCCACGACGAGTACGATGATGTTGCGGATGATCCCCTCCAGCAGATCGGGGAGCGCGAGTATATCATTGAAGGATCCATGAGCCTGGATGACATCAATGACCGGCTGGGAACAAATCTGGAGTCCGAGGACTACGATTCTCTCGGCGGCCTCATCATCGGGCAGCTTGACCGGCTTGCTGAGGAAGGCGACGAGGTCTGTACAGCCGACGGGATCCGGCTTGTAGTGGAAAAGCTGGACAAGAACCGGGTCGAAAGTGTACACGTCTATCTTCCCGAGATACATGATGACTCTGAAGAGGGAGACGAACCGATGGCTTCTGCCATGTCGGAAAACAGCGCAGAAAATGCAGAACTGGCAGAACTGGCTACCCAATCGGAAAGCAACGGCACTGACAGGGCTGCCGACGCCGACGGACATCCGCAGGTATCGTAGCCGGAGCTTTTGCCATGTTATAACATAAACATCTATAAGCAGCATAACTCTCCTGCAGGGAGCAGACCAATATGATCTGATCCCTGCGGGAGTTTTTATTTTTCACGCCATTCTTCTCACTGCATACTATATTATAGAAAGAATCCGGAAAGGAAATAACTATGCCTTATTCTATCATGCTCGACGCCGGACACGGCGGGAGGGATCCCGGAGCAGTATACAATGGACGGCAGGAGAAAGACGACGCTCTTGCCCTTACTCTCGCGGTCGGCGAAATCCTCCAGGAACGAGGGGTTGATGTGCTCTACACCCGCACTACCGACATCTATGAGTCTCCCTATCAGAAAGCAATGGAGGCAAATGCCGCGGGTGTTGATTTCTTCATTTCGATCCACCGCAACTCCTATCCCACAGACAACGCTGTGTCCGGAGTGGAATCTCTGGTCTATGACCGATCCGGGATCAAGCTGGAAATGGCGGAAAACATCAACGATCAACTGGAATCCATCGGCTTTGTAAATCTCGGCGTCAAGGAACGCCCCGGGCTTGTCGTCCTGCGGCGTACAAAGATGCCTGCCGTCCTCGTGGAAGTGGGCTTTATCAATTCTGATACAGACAATCAGCTCTTTGATGATAATTTCGATGATATCGCCCTGGCGATCGCGGAGGGAATCCTTGAGACTCTGGGACAAAGCAGCGGCCCGGATTCCTCCGGTTATACTGTTCAGGTCGGTTCATACCGGAATCCCGCTAACGCGGACCGGCTTGTAAGCGAGCTGAAGGAGCAGGACTTCCCTGCTGAGATCGCGGAAGGGGATGGATTCTTCCGGGTCATGGTCGGAGCATTCTCCACGCTGGAAGACGCGGTCGAGATGGAGCGGCGGCTGAGACGCGCAGGGTATCAGACGCTGGTGGTGAGCAGGTAAGAGGCGCGGGCGTCCGCACTATGACTGGCTCCAGCCGTCTGATCCCGCGCAAGCTCGATTCCGCACTTTGTGCTTCATCCTCTGTGCGCGCTTTCGCACTAGGCTCGACAAAACCTCGCCACGGGCTCAATGCGTCGCTCGCGGGCGTCCGCCCTATGATTGGCTTCGGCCGTCTGATCCTGCGCAAGCTCGATTCCGCACTTTGCGCTCCATCCTCTGTGCGTGCTTTCGCACTATGACTGGCTCCGGCCGTCTGATCCTGCGCAAGCTCGATTGCGCGCTTTGCGCTTCATCCTCTGTGCGTGCTTTCGCACTATGACTGACCCCGGCCGTCTGATCCTGCGCAAGCTCGATTGCGCGCTTTGCGCTTCATCTCGCTCGCGGGCGTCCGCCCTATGCAAGAAAAAAGAGGACCGACCGATTACAAGCAAGCTTGCATCGTCCGATCCTCTTTTTTCTTGCGCAGGATCAGACTTGCAACCGAAAACCGAGCGCACTCTTGATTTTTTTTAAGGATAGTATTATAATGGCGGAGTAAATAGTAGATGGGTTGCTTTTTGCAGAGGAATGGAGGATATACAATGGAGAAGAAAAACATTGACTGGGCTAACCTGGATTTTGGATATATGCCCACAGACAAGCGATATGTATCAAATTATAAAGACGGAAAATGGGATGAGGGCGCTCTGATCGATGATCCTAACATCACGATGAACGAGTGTGCCGGCGTACTGCAGTATGCGCAGACGGTATTCGAGGGAATGAAAGCTTACACAACGGAAGACGGACGCATCGTAACTTTCCGCCCGGACCTGAACGCATCCCGTATGGTGGATTCTGCAAAACGTCTTGAGATGCCGGTATTCCCGGAGGACCGTTTTGTTGACGCTGTTGTTCAGACTGTCAAAGCGAATGCAACATATGTTCCGCCTTACGGATCAGGCGCGACATTATATATCAGACCGTATATGTTCGGAATCAATCCGGTCATCGGTGTAAAACCTGCTGACGAATATCAGTTCCGCGTATTCACAACACCGGTTGGACCGTACTTCAAGGGCGGCGTAAAACCGATCACTATCTGTGTTTCTGATTTTGACCGTGCTGCTCCACGCGGAACCGGACATATCAAAGCCGGACTGAACTATGCCATGAGTCTCCACGCAATCGTGACAGCTCATGCGAATGGATTTGACGAGAACATGTATCTGGATTCCGCTACAAGAACAAAGGTAGAGGAGACCGGCGGAGCGAACTTCCTTTTCGTCACAAAGGACAACAAGATTGTAACTCCCCATTCCACAACGATCCTTCCGTCCATCACAAGAAGATCTCTGATGTACGTTGCAGAGCATTATCTCGGACTGGAAGTAGAAGAGAGAGACGTATACTTTGATGAAGTGAAGGATTTCGCAGAGTGTGGCCTCTGCGGAACCGCTGCTGTCATCTCTCCAGTTGGAAAAGTGGTAGATCACGGAAAAGAGATCTGCTTCCCGAGCGGTATGGAAAAAATGGGACCGACGATCCAGAAATTGTACGATACTCTGACAGGCATCCAGATGGGTCATATCGAAGCTCCGGAAGGATGGCTCAAAGTGATCGAGTAATTCCTTTCGAAAGTTTTCAGTTTTTTCTGAAATATAACCACTATAAAAACATCCCGGCATCATTGGAGTCCCCTCCGTGTGATGCCGGGATGTTTTTCAGGATGTTCGCCCGCCGGGCGCACTGAAAATCCGACGTCGGATGTTCTCTGACGCCGGATCATTTTTTCTCTGATCAGTTTCCCACTGTATTCTACTCTGTCAGGCCCTGTGCCTCAATCACTTCGAGCACACTGTCCACGTATTTCTCGCATATCTCATCAGAAGCCGCTTCCACCATAACGCGGATCACCGGCTCTGTACCGCTCTCACGGACTAGGATACGTCCGTCGCTTCCCAGTGCGTCCGCAGCTTTCTGAACTGCTTCCTGAACCGCCGGGTTCTCCCGCGCCGTCTTTTTATCCTTTACGCGCACATTTTTAAGAAGCTGAGGATAAATCTTCACTTCATCCGCAAGTTTTCCAAGGCTCTGTTTCTTCTCCAGGATAACCTCCATCACCATAAGGGATGTAAGGATCCCGTCGCCGGTCCTTGCATGTTTGCTGAAGATGATATGTCCGGACTGCTCTCCCCCGAGGACATATCCGTTCTTCATCATATTTTCATAGACGTACTTATCGCCCACTGCGGTCTGTTCATATTTCATGCCGATCTTGTCGCACGCCTTGTACAGTCCCAGGTTAGACATGATCGTAGTCACGATCGTGTTGTCCTTGAGTCTTCCCTGCTCCATCAGATATTTCCCGCAAACATACATAATGCGGTCGCCATCCACTACGTTTCCGTTCTCGTCTATGGCGATGCATCTGTCCGCGTCGCCGTCATATGCAAATCCCACATCCAGTTTCTTCTCTTTGACAAACTCCTGAAGGACTTCAATATGTGTAGAACCGCAGTTTGTATTGATATTGGTTCCGTCAGGTTCATTGTTAATGACATATGTCCTTGCTCCAAGCGCGTCAAACACGCTCTTTGCGATCGTAAAGGCACTGCCGTTTGCGCAGTCCAGTCCGATCCGCATATCCTTGAAGGATCTGGTCGCAAGTGAGATCAGATGTCCAATATAGCGATTTCTTCCCGCCGCATAGTCGATGGTCCGTCCGATATTTTCTTTCGTGGCAAGAGGAAGCTCTCCGCTCTCCCCGTCAATATACGCTTCGATCTTTTCCTCTACTTCCGCCTCCATCTTATGCCCCGCGCTGTTGATCACCTTGATCCCGTTGTCGTAGAAGGGGTTATGGCTTGCGGAGATCATAAGGCCGCAGTCAAAATCCTCTGTTCTTACCACATAGGATACGCTCGGAGTGGTCGTCACGTGAAGAAGATAAGCATCTGCCCCGGAAGCTGTGATTCCCGCCGCCAGCGCGTACTCAAACATATAACTGCTCCTTCTTGTATCTTTTCCGATCACTACCCGTGCTTTGTGATCCTGTCCAAAATACCAGCCCAGATAACGTCCTACTTTAAATGCATGCTCCACGGTCAGTACGACATTCGCCTCGCCGCGAAAACCGTCAGTCCCAAAATATTTTCCCATGTCTGACTTCCCCTTTATTTTTACTTTATAAGTCTATGCGCCAAAACAGGTTATAACCCCCTGTACAGCACACTTTTCATTATATTACTATTACAGAATAGTTACAAGTATTTCTTTTCTGTTAATTCAGAGAGTAACAATTCTGTTAAAATCAAAATTTCAAAGTTCCTGTTTTCTCCGGACCGCTTTTACGCTATACTAGATGTGGATCCGCATTCCAGCTGATACCGATATATCAAATTGATATTTCCATACAGATTTTTACGGAGGTTTCCTATGATAAAACTGATTGCAAGTGACCTGGACGGCACACTTCTCCAGAACGAGGCACAGGAGCTTACTCCCCGCGCCGTGCAGCTTATACATGAACTGACACAGAAAGGGATCCGCTTTGTCGCAGCAAGCGGACGCCAGTACGACAACGAACGCCGTGTGTTTGATGCCATTAAAGATGAAATCTCCTACATAGGAGAGAACGGCTCTATCTGTATCCACAACGGCGAGGTAGTTTTCCGGGGTATCATAGAAGATGACCTGGCGTTTCGCATCATCCGCGAGATCAAAAAAGAGGCGAACTTTGACATCGTTGTCTCTCGCGAGGACACCTGTCTGATCGAGGACAACAATCCTGATTTCGTAAACCACATCGTAAATGTCATGCACAACACAACCGAAATTGTGGACGATATCACAAAGATCCGGGGACCCATCCTCAAGATCGCCGTCGCAAACATGAAGGACGGTCCTCATATCATAGACAAATATCTGAAACATCTTCAGGATATGTTCGGTTCCGAGATCAAAGTCGTGACCTCGGGAAATATCTGGATCGATTTCATCGCTCCCGGAACGAATAAGGGAACTGCTCTCGAGCACCTTCTGAAGCTGTTCAGTATCCGGCCAGAGGAATGTATGGCTTTCGGAGATCAGTACAACGATGTGGAGATGCTGGAACTGGTCGGCAGAAGTTATGCTATGTCCAATGCGGCGCCGGGCATCTCCTACCACGCAGATTACGTGACGGATTCCGTGGAGGATGTGCTGGAAGATCTTCTGGCAGGGCTGGATTGAACATGCTTTTTTATTTGAGTTCCACCACCGCATAGGGCTTTCCATCCCCATCGCACAGTTCCACTACGGTACGCTCTGTCTCCTGTGCCACTTTCGGATAGATCGTATCTCCCAGTACTGCTGATTTTTTATAATCCACCCGGAGCTGTCTCACCTTCATTTCCCTGGGCAGCACTTCCAGCGCCATCTGCACGTACTGGCAGTTATTCACATGTTCATTCGTATCGATATGGTATTTCCGCACCGGGAAGGATTCCATTTCCACACACTGCTCCGGCATCAGGATCTTGCGTCCCTCATAGGGCATGTCCAGCGGCTCTTCCGTCCCGTATGGCCGGATATGTTCTTCTGACGGACGCGCCGGGCGTCCCTTTTCCAGATCCATGAACACCCAGATAGAGTTTGCACAGGCGATCCGCTCTCCCTGTGCGTCTTTCATATAGAAATTTCTGTTCCCATAGAGTCCTTTAAACTCGGTGGCGAACGTCCCTGTCGTTATCTTCTCTCCAAGTCCCGGATAACGTTCTACGATCACCTGCCAGTAGGACAGGATCCATGCTTTTTTCTCCGCTTTGAGCCGCTCCATTCCCAGACCGGCCTCCTCAGAATGAAAGGTGCTGCAGTCCTGGAAATAATTGATAAGGGCCGGCAGTGTCATCTTCCCGGTATGATCGATCTCGCTATATCTTACTCTTCCGTCAAATTCATACATTTTCGTTTCCTTCTTTCGCTATTCTTCTGCTTTTGCAACAAAATTGTAGTCTACTGTAATCACACATTCGTATCTGCTGTCAACTTGCTTGAGCCGCTCCGCCAGCCTGGCAGGGAGTTCATTTCTCGTCTCCTCATCATAATCCAGCGGGACGACCATGTCAAAGATCAGATTGATCTGATCTTCACCGCGGACCACGCGAAAGTCATGGATACTGCACGCCGGATCCATTTCCTGCAGGATCTCCTGTGTTTTCTCCCGGATCTTCAGCACTTTTTCGTCCTTCATCTCCACCGGATCCATATGGATCACCAGAAATAATCCCAGCTTCTTTCCGGCTTCTCTCTCAATCCGGTCAATGATCTCATGGGATTTCTCGATATCCACATCATTCGGCACCTCTGCATGGATCGACGCCATGCTCCGTCCCGGACCGTAATTATGTACGATCAGGTCATGGGTTCCCTCGATCCCATCGTAGCTCTCCACAAACTTCTTGATTTTCTCGTAAACCTCGGGATCAATGGCCTCTCCGATCAGGGGCTCCAGCGTATCTTTCGCGATCCCGATGCCGGCCCACATGACGACAAGGGCAACGCCCACGCCGACAACACCGTCAATATTGATCCCTGTCAGCCCGAAAAAGACCAGGGACAGGATCGTTGCGCCGGTGGTGATCACATCACCCATAGAATCTGCAAAAACCGCTTTCATAACTTTTGAGTCTATTTTTTCTCCCAGCTTTCTGTTAAACAGCCCCAGCCAGAGTTTCACCGCGATGGACAAAAGCAGGATCACAACAGATACCAGGCTGAATGTCATCGCCTCCGGCGTCCGGATCTTTCCCACCGAGTCTTTCAGAAACGTAAAGCCCACTTCGATCACGAGAAAAGACACCACCAGAGCCGCAATATATTCCATCCTGCCGTGTCCGAAAGGATGATCCGCGTCCGCCGGCTTCTCCGCCATCTTCACTCCTACAAATCCGATGATCGAAGAGCCCGCGTCGGACAGGTTGTTAAACGCGTCCGCGGTGACGGAAACGCTGTGCAGGACAAGTCCTACTGCGAATTTCACCGCAAACAGAAAGACATTGCAGAAGATGCCCACGAAACTGGCGAGTACTCCGTACGCCGTTCTCACAGACACCTTCTCCACGTCTTCATAATCTTTTATAAAATGTCTCACTAAAAATTCTGTCATTCTTATTTTCCTTTCCAGAAATACCAGCTTATCTTAAAATCAGAGGTCGCTGTCACACCGGAATATTCCTCTTCTGTCAGTGCATCTTTTATCTTTTCGCGGTTTCCATCCTGATCCACCACATTGACCGCGTCGCCAAAGCAGAGCCCCGGATACAGAACTCCCCACCAGTTGTGGCCTTCCGCGGCACCGATCTCCACCCGGAGCGCCCGGTAGTTCCCCGCAGGGAAAAAGAGCTCTCCGAAGGTCCTGTCGGAAAACCAGCAAGTTGTCACCGCCGCGTTCACCGGATCATCCGAGCCGGCTTCCCGCAGCACATCTGTCCCAGTCTCCTCAATCTCGTCCGTATGCTCCCGTACCCAGTCTTCCGTCTCCCTTAAGGACAGCCCTTCCGGCATCTCACGGATGAAATATTCCTCTACCGCATCCCTTACCTTCAGCTTCAGCTCCTGGTCCTCACTGCTGTCGCTGTTGGCGATCACGTGGAACCGCAGGATCTCATCTGCCAGCTCGCTCTGCATCCTCGCCTCGGCCGCAGCACCGGTCCGCCAGAACACAAGCCCTGTCACCAACACTGCAAGAAGCAGCGAAAGGATAAAAATGCTCCAGTTTTTATATTTGTCGTTATTGTATGCCTGTTCCATATGTATTTCCTCCATATTCCATAAATTTCCTTAATCTTATATGGAGTATGGACAGAAATAGAGGGTTTATTCCGAAAATTCTGAATTTATTACTGCATGGGTGCCGTGTACTTTCTCAAAAG
>DWUT01000210.1 GCA_019120615.1 Candidatus Mediterraneibacter norfolkensis | reverse complement strand
TCAGGTGCCGTGTACTTTGTACAAAGTACACGGCACCTGATACGAAGGTACACGGCACCCGTTAAATTTCAGACAATCCCTTCTCAAAAATCTCGCTGATCTTACCGCTGTAGATTTTCCACTCTTCCCGATACATCTGAAGTTTTTCCTGTCCGGTTTCTGTTATCCTGTAATATCGCCGGTTCCTGCCGTCGAACTGTTTATCATATACTTCAAGGCATCCGTCTTTCTGGAGCCGCCTCAGCACGGGATACAAGGTAGATTCTGACACCTCCAGCACTTTCCGCACATCCTGAGTGATCCTGTATCCGTATGTACCGTCAGCTTCTCCCGAAACTACCGCAAGGACTACCGCATCCAGAAGCGCTGCACCTGTATTAAATACCATATGACCATCCTTCCCTGTTCAAAACACTGTTTTTTGTATACTATATTATATTTCATATAATATAATTTTGTCAATAAGCTGCTTTTCTCATAGGGCAAGACACTCAGTAGATGCTGCAGTCCGCCCCTGGCAATCCTCTGCAAAATTCACGGACGCCAAAAGCAGACCGGGAACCCGCTGACGCTTTTTCTGCGTGCGTTTCTGTCCTCAGTCTGCTTTTATATTATTTCTTATTCATTCTGTTCCTTAATTCCCGACGTTCCGATTTGTCGACAGAAGGCCATTAACACCGCTGCGCAGCATGGGATCATCTTATAGTTTCAAGATCAAACCCGAAATATCTGACCGCATTATTATAGGAAATATCTTTTACAATTCCCCCAAGCACCTTCATATCCTTCGGATACTCTCCGTTCTCCACCCATGTTCCAAACAGGTCGCACAGGATCCTGCGGAAATACTCATGTCTTGTATAGGAAAGAAAGCTTCTTGAATCCGTCAGTATTCCCACAAAATTGCTCAGGCAGCCGAGGTTTGCGAGGGATGTCATCTGTTTTGTCATCCCTGTCTTATGATCATTGAACCACCATGCAGAGCCCTGCTGTATCTTTGCCGCCGCGTCAGAATCCTGGAAGCAGCCGATGATCGTCCCGATCGCTTCATCGTCATTTGGATTCAGGCTGTAAATGATCGTCTTCGGAAGTTCTCTCGTTACATTCAGAGCATTCAGGAAGTCCGCCATCTGCCCTGATGGAGCGTAATTATTGATACAGTCATATCCCGTGTCCGGCCCCAGTCGGTCAAACATCGGTGTATTATTGTCCCTTTTACATCCATAGTGGAGCTGCATGACCCAGCCAAGACGGCTGTACTCTCTGCCGACGAATAACATGAACGCGGTCTTGTACTTCAGTTCTTCCTCTTTTGTCACCTGTCCGGAAGAAAGCTTTTTCGCCACGATCTCCTCAATCTCTTCGTCAGATGCCGGAGCGTACATCACATACTCAAGGGCATGGTCAGATGCACGGCATCCCATCTCATCAAAGAACGCCATCCTCTTCTTCAGCGCCTCTTTGATATCCGCAAATGTTTTTACCTCCATATCCGCGGCTTTCCCCAGTTCTTTCAGGTAATCCGCAAACCCCGGCTTCTCGATCCCGTTCGCCTTATCCGGTCGCCATGCAGGAAGGACCTGAACGTCGAAGGTATCGTCCGCCTTCAGGACTTTATGCCACTCAAGCGAATCTACCGGATCGTCTGTTGTACAGATCAGCCGGACGCCGGACTGCCGGATGATATTTCTCACGCTCATGGAATCCTCTGCCAGACGTGCATTGCACAGGTTCCACACCTCCTCCGCAGTCTCCCCATTCAGCACACCATGATATCCGAAATACCTCTGTAGCTCCAGATGGCTCCAGTGATACAGCGGATTTCCGATTCCCCGTTCAAGCGTTTCCGCCCATTTCTGAAACTTTTCGCGGTCTGTGGCATCTCCGGTGATATATTTTTCTTCCACTCCGTTGGAGCGCATCAGACGCCACTTATAGTGATCCCCGCCCAGCCACACCTGGGTAATGTTCTCAAATTTCCTGTCTTCCGCGATCTCCCTTGGATCAATGTGGCAATGGTAGTCCAGAATCGGCATATCTTCCGCATACCCGTGGAACAGCTCCTTTGCCGTCTCTGTATTCAACAGAAAATCCTTGTCCATAAATTCTTTCATTTTTCTCTTCTCCTTCTATACCTGTAATTTTCTTCTCAGAAGTCCGTCGTGCATCGTTTCACAAGAACACATTTCACAGGAACTTCCCGCGGCACTTCTTCCCCTTTTAAGACTTTCATCATATTGTCTACTGTGATATTACACAGTTTTTCTCCTGTATTGTCCACTGTTGTCAGCTCCGGCTCACAGCAGACGGAAAGTTCTGAATTATTGTAACCGATAACCGCCAGATCCTTCGGGATCTCCATCCCCCTGGCGTGTGCATATTTCACCGCCCCTACTGCCATTCCGTCATCAGTGGCAAAGACAGCGTCAAACACCAGCGCCCGTCTTGCAAGCAGGATATCTCTTACATAATGCACCTGGTTTTTTGCATAAAGCTTCAATTCTCCCAGCACCGGCAGCCCATGCTCCCGAAGCGCTCTCTCATATCCCTCCAGCTTACGGTTCGCACTGAATGAATGAGAATCCGACAGAAACAGAATCCGCCGCCTCCCCGATTCGATCAGACCGGACACGGCGTCATATGCCGCCACTTCATCTGTACTGTACACGGAATAGACATTCTCTCCTTCAAGTTTCCCGTTGATCAGAAAGACCGGGATCTTCTCCGCCGCATTTATAATGTAATCTACAGAATCACCTTTCTCCCCCTCTCCGGCATAAGTAGATCCCACCAGTACTAGTGCATCGATCCTTTTCTTCATGACCAGTTCCAGCGCCTTCTCTTTCTTCTTCTGCTCATTTCCACTGCAATAGAGGATACAGTCGTAATCATATTCTCTCAGCCTGTGCTCCAGAAAAGAGACTGCACTGGCCATATAGGCATCCGACACATCCGGGCAGACGATCCCGATGGTCTTCATGGAATCCAGCCCCAGTCCTCTGGCAAATACGTTGGGCGTATAGTTATTCTCCTCCATGACCGCCCTTACCTTCTGTTTTGTTTTCTCACTGACCCTGGGGCTGTCATTCACAACCCTGGATACCGTAGCGATGGACACTCCCGCCAGTTTTGCTATATCATAAATATTCACGCCATATTTCCTCCCGCAATTAATCTTGTAACCACTTACATATATTTCATTATAATGTAAGCGTTTACTTCAAGCAAGTCTTTTCCGCTTGTCGATCCCTCTAAAATATCTCTTTTTATTTTGTGCAAACCGCTGTTTTTATTCTCATTTTTCTCATATTTTAATTTTTCCGTTGACGAAATCGAAAAAAAGTTGTATCTTTCATGTAAGCACTTACATCTCATATTTCCAAAGCAGAAAAAAATCGAAAGGAACTTGTCATGAAAACATATTTAAGGATCAGTCCGAAGGACAATGTTGCGGTTGCTCTGGCGCCGCTGCCTTCCGGCACTGCAGTAGAACTGGACGGTCTCTCTCTCATCCTGAAAGACGAGATCCCGCAGGGGCACAAGTTCGCGCTCACGGATATCCCGGAAGGATCTCAGATCATCAAATACGGATACCCTATCGGACTTGCAACGGAAAATATCCCCTGCGGGTCATGGGTCCATACCCACAATATCCGGACCGGACTGGGAGACCTTCTGACCTACACCTACGACAGACAGGTGACGGAACTTTCCCCCACACCGGAACGATTCTTCCGGGGATTCCGGAGGCCCGACGGAAAAGTCGGGGTAAGGAATGAACTCTGGATCATCCCCACTGTGGGCTGTGTAAACAACGTTGCCACAGCCATCGAGCGGCGCGCCCGGGATCTGGTCGCCGGGACGGTGGAAGCGGTCGCCGCGTTCCCCCATCCCTACGGATGTTCCCAGATGGGAGAAGATCAGGAGAATACGCGCCGGATCCTTGCCGATCTGATCTCTCATCCAAACGCAGGCGGCGTACTGGTCCTCGGACTGGGGTGTGAGAACAGCAATATCGATGTGCTGAAAGAATACATCGGAACATACGACCCCCGCAGAGTAAAATTCCTCGTGTGTCAGGATTCGGATGACGAGATCGAAGACGCCCTGGAGCTGCTCCGCGATCTTGCCGCCTATGCGGGTACGTTTCAACGGGAGCCCGTCTCCTGCAGCGAACTCGTCATAGGCATGAAATGCGGCGGGAGCGACGGGCTCTCCGGTATCACCGCCAACCCGACGGTGGGCGCTTTCTCGGATCTTCTTATTTCCAAAGGAGGGACCACGATCCTCACCGAAGTTCCGGAGATGTTCGGAGCGGAGACTCAGCTTATGGACCGTTGTGAAAATGAAGAACTTTTCACACAGACTGTTGACCTGATCAACGACTTCAAACAATATTTCAAAAGCCATGGGCAGACCATATACGAAAATCCCTCTCCCGGAAATAAAAGAGGCGGAATTTCCACCCTGGAGGATAAATCTATGGGATGCACACAGAAGTCCGGGACCGCTCCGGTAAGCGGCGTACTCGCATACGGAGAACAGGTGCATGAAAAAGGTCTGAACCTGCTGAGCGCCCCGGGGAACGATCTGGTCGCATCCACAGCGCTGGCCGCATCCGGCGCCCACATTGTCCTGTTCACCACAGGGCGTGGAACTCCCTTTGCCTCGCCGGTCCCGACGATCAAGATCTCGACCAACAACCGGCTCAATGAAAAGAAAAACAACTGGATCGACTTCAACTGCGGCACGCTCGTAGAAGGCGGAACTCTGGATAAACTGAGAGACCGTTTTTTCGACTATGTCATCTCCGTGGCGTCCGGGGAACAGGTCAAATCTGAGAAGGCAGGTTTCCACGACATGGCGATCTTCAAACAGGGCGTCACACTTTAAGCGGAACACAATATGATCCAATAGATAATCGGAGGTATCTGTAATGAAAACCATCAATGAAACAATAGAAAAAGTATATGGAAATTATCCCGAGAAAGTTCTCCAGTTCGGAGAGGGCAATTTTCTTCGCGCCTTTGTGGACTGGATGATCGACAAGGCCAACCGGGACGGCGTCTACCAGGGAAGCATCGTCCTGTGCCAGCCTATCGCACAGGGGCTGAAGGACATGATCAACGCTCAGGACGGCGTCTACACCCTTGCCATGCGCGGCGCCGAGAACGGAAAGCCGGTGGAAAACATAGAGGTCATCACCTCAGTATCCCGGTGTATCAATCCCTATGAGGATTACGATGCGCTTCTGGAACTGGCGCGGAGCAAAGATCTGGAAGTGGTCGTCTCCAACACAACGGAGGCAGGTATCGCCTACCACGCGGGAGACAGGCTGACCGACCGTCCTCCGGTCTCCTTCCCAGCAAAAGTGACTGCCTTTCTCTACGAGAGATACCGTGCCTTTGGCGGTGACATGGACCGGGGACTCCTTTTCCTCCCGGTAGAGCTGATCGATAACAACGGAGCGGAACTGAAACGGATCATCCTTCAGTATGCAGATGAGTGGGATCTGGGAGACGACTTCGTGCGCTGGGTAAACAAGGCAAATGAATTCACCAGCACTCTGGTGGACCGGATCGTAACCGGATATCCCCGGGACGAGATTTCCTATTTTGATGAGAAACTCGGATATAAAGACAATATCATCGACACCAGCGAACTGTTCAATCTCTGGGTCATCGAAGGCGACCAGAAGTGGGCGGACAGACTTCCGGTACATAAGACCGACGCCAACGTGATCTGGACAGACGATGTGAAACCATACAAGAAACGGAAGGTCCGCATCCTGAACGGAGCTCATACTTCCACAGTGCTGGCGGCTTACCTTGCCGGCTACGACATTGTCGGAGACTTTATGAAGGATGACACAGTGCGCACATTCATGAATGATGTGATCTATAAGGAAGTCATCCCCACACTGGATCTTCCGAAAGAAGAACTGGAGTCCTTTGCCGCCGCAGTCAACGACAGATTCGCCAATCCGTATATCAAGCACAAACTGCTGGACATCGCCCTCAATTCCTGTTCCAAGTTCAACGCAAGGTGCCTGCCCTCCTTACTCGGATATGTGGAGGCAAAAGGGAAACTGCCGAAATGCCTGACTTTCTCCCTTGCCGCGTTTATCAGGTTCTATCAGGGCCGGATGGAGAACGGCGTTTACACAGGGACGAGAAAAGAGGGAACTCAGTATCAGATCCGGGACGACGAATCTGTCCTGAATTTCTTCGCAGAGATATGGGAGAACGGGGATGCAGATGCCATCGCTGAAGCAGTCCTCTCCAACACAGATTTCTGGAGCGGCAGGGATCTGACTGAGGTTGCAGGTCTTAAGGACGCAGTCGCAGGATATTTAAAAGAAATGGAAACAAAAGGAACAAAAGAGATCATGGCAGAGCTCATCTGAAAAAAGTTTTCTATCTGATCCCGAAAAGGATCTTCGGATAGGGGAAGACTTCACAGGCGCCTTCCTGTGAAGTCTTCTGTTTTATATTACAGCAAATATTGTCATCCTCTCAGCAGTTCGATCACGATCACTGCCACGATCACACAGTGGATCACCAGCATCACAGGGACTCCCACGACAAACTTGGCCTTTCTCGTCTTATGCCGGAACAGCATCATCCCCGCCAGGGCTCCCACGGAACCTCCTGCAAGGGCAACCAGCAGGAGCGCCCGTTCGGAGATCCGCCACGCTCCGCTCTTCGCCTTCCACTTATCCAGCCCGTACATGATCCACGCCGCGATATTGATCACGATCAGATAATACATCAGATATCTCATACCGGTATCTCCTCTCTCAGGGTAAATGAATAGATGATCTTCTCCTTCACCGGCTTCTGCAGAAGCTGTTCCAGAGCCTGCCCATAGTAATCAAGCTGTGCATGGTACTTCTCCGTCAGTTCTGCGGCAGCTCTCACCTTATCCGTCTTGTAGTCCAGCACTACCAGACCATCCTCTTCCTCAAAGAACACGTCGATGATCCCCTGGACAAGGATCGTCTCCCCGGAACAGTCGTCCGGATAGATCTCTGAGGCATCCACGCCCAGGACGAAGGGCTGCTCCTTGTAAAGCGTTCCCCGCCGGGCGGCATCTGCCATCCGCCTTCCGCTCCTGCTGTTCAGGAAGAACAGAATATCCCCGGGCCGGATGCATTCCGCCATCTCATCGGAAAGTTTTCCCTCTGCCCGGAACTGTTCCACCGCTTCCGTCAGCTCCTCCTCACCGTAATCCACAGCGAAGTCCAGCAGTTCCAGAAGCTTATGATAGGCGCTTCCCCGGGATGCTCCGGTGAGCGTCTCCTCTTCCTTCAGGAAATCCGGGATGAACGGAACCACCTCCGGTTCCGCGTACATCTCTTCCCCTGCTTCCTCCGAGAGTGCCGTCCGTTTCTTCAGTTCGGAGACCGTGAACTTCATCTTCATCTTTCCTTCTTCTTCATAGGAATACGCATAGTCTACCTGAACGTCAAGCTGTCGCCCAAGTTCCGGCACATACTTTCCCTCCGGGTTCCAGTTTTTAAGCACATCAAGACTGAGCCTGTCCGCCTGCTCATCCACTGCGTTGGCTCTTGACATGCTGCTGCCTGTGATCACCCGGACATCCACCGGACACCCGGCACTCCCGCACCCGGGCAGAACAGCAGGCAGGATCCAGTCCAGGCAGGTCCTGGCCCCCTCCAGCTGATACAGTCCGATCTCTTCTTCGCTTTCATATGAACACTCAAGGTCAGTCCCGTTCCCGCCGGCGTCATCTGGCCGCAGCTCCCCGGGTATCTCACAGACTCCTGTCAGGATCAGTTTTTCCTTTGCCCGGGTCATGGCGACATAGAGTACCCGCAGTTCCTCCGCCAGATTCTCCAGCGCCGTTTCTTCCTGAATGATCTTCTTCAGGAAAGTGGGGCTCTTGGTCCTCTGTTCAAGGTCAATGCAGTCCAGCCCCACGCCCCATTCCGGGTGGAGCACGATGCTCCCCCTGGTATCCTGGGTATTGAACTGTTTGCCCATTCCCGCCGTAAAGACAATAGGAAACTCCAGACCCTTGCTCTTGTGGATGCTCATGACCCGGACCGTATCTGACTGCTCATCCAGAATTCCCGCCTCACCGTAGTCAACATCATATTTCTTCAGCTGTTCGATATAGCGGACAAAATTAAACAGGCCTTTGTAGCTGGTCCCCTCAAAGGAGGAAGCACGCTCCACCAGCATTTCCACGTTTGCCGCCCGCTGTCCGCCTCCGGGCATGGCGAGGAGGAAGGTGCCGTACCCGGTCTTCTCAATGATCTCCTCCAGAAGTTCATGGATGGGTGTATAGGGGACCCGTTCACGGAAATATCCAAGTGTCGAGAAAAATTCCGCCAGTTTTTCCACAAGCCGGGGGAGTTTTCCACGTCCGGAGGGTGAACATCCCACCTCTTTATCCTCTTCCCCGTCCCCTTCCTGCGCATATGCCATCGCTGCCTCGTAAAAGGGTATTTCCGGGAAGGCAAGACGGATTTCCGCCAGCGCAGTCGTATCCAGTCCACAGAAAGGAGACGTCAGCACCGCGGTCAGAGGAAGATCCTGTCTGACATTGTCCAGGATCTTCAGATAGTCCAGAAGGACACTCACCTCGTAAGTCTCAAAGTATCCCTCCCGGCTCACGGAATAGGCGGGGATTCCCTCCTCGGCAAGAACGGAAGTGAAAGCCTCCGCCCATCCCCGGATGCTCCGGGTCAGGATCACAATGTCGCGGTACTGCACCTTCCGGTATTCTCCGGTCTCCTTGTCCACTACCGCTCCGCCTTCGATCAGCTCCCGGATCCTCCGGGCGATCATCCGCGCCTCCGCTCTCCGGGCGTCTTCCTCTCCCGGATCATCCGCGTCCAGAAGGAGAAGCTCCGTCCGGTCGGAAAATCCATGCTCTGCCGCCTCCTCCGGAAGGGGCGGGAACTGCGCTCCCGGATAGAGTGCCGCGCTGTCATCGTACTCGATACCACCGAACTCTTTGCGCATAATTTTCCGGAAAATGTAATTCACACTGTCCAGCACCTCCGGACGGCTGCGGAAGTTCCGGTGCAGGTCGATCCGCTGCCTCTCGCTGTCGTCCAGACTATAGGTATCATATTTCTCCATGAAAAGCTCCGGGCGGGACAGTCGGAATCGGTAAATACTCTGTTTCACATCTCCCACCATGAAAATGTCGTACTGTCCGCGGCACACTCTGGACACACTGGTCAGGATCGTCTCCTGGACCAGGTTGCTGTCCTGATACTCGTCGATCATCACTTCCTCAAACCGGTCCTGATATTCCGCCGCTACCGCAGACGGAACCAGTTTCCCATCCTTCTCCTCTGTCAGGATCCGGAGTGCAAACTGCTCCATATCGTTAAAGTCGATCATATTCCTGCTCTGTTTCTTCTCGCTCAGCATTTCTGCGAACCGCTTTACAAGTTCTGCCAGCATCTCCATGGAAGAACTGGACGCCTGCATGTCCGCAGTCCACTCTTCGCAGGGGGCGTAGAAATAGGTATTCTGGATCTTTTTCACAAGATCCTTCACCTGTTTTCTCAGTTTCTGAACCTGTTCTTTTTTTTCCTGAGAAACCGTCTCATCCTTCCTGGATGAGAGCCGTTTCCATTTCATGCTTCCTGCCTTTGCATACATGCCGGAAAACGTAGTTTCCCCGGCAAGTTTCCCGATTTCTTTAAGATCCGACTCGATCATATCCCCGTACATATAGGGGCCGTCCGGCTCCTCGCAGATCTTCAGTGCCCGTTCCAGGATTTTCCGCAGATCCCCGGCCCGCTGCGCCGCTTTTCGACATGCCCAGCGTGCGCACTCTGTCTCCTCCGGATCTCTCCCTTCCATGTCGTATGCTCTCACACAGGCATCCAGCCACTTCTCCGGCTGGGGATAGCTTCTGGAGTACTCATACAGTTTCAGGATGATCCCCTCGATCTTACGGTCATTCTTTCCAGTCCCGAACCTCTCCACGAACTCAATGAACGCCTCATTCCCGGAAGCATAGCACTCTTCCAGAAGTTCTTCCAGGACATCCTGTTTCAGCAGTTTTAATTCTCCTTCCTCCGCGATGCGGAATCCGGGATCGATGCCGATGACATGGAAATGCTCCCGGATGACAGAAAGGCAGAAGCTGTGGATGGTGGTAATGGGCGCGCTGTGGATCAGCGTTGCCTGCTGTTCCAGATGGGCGTCCCCCGGACGCTCGGAAAGTTTCTTCTCGATCGCAGCTCCGATCCTCTCCTTCATCTCCGCCGCTGCCGCCTCGGTAAAGGTCACGATGAGAAGCCGGTCCACATCCACCGGATTCTTTTCTTCTGTCAGCCGCTGTATGATCCTCTCTACAAGGACCGCTGTCTTTCCGGACCCGGCGGCAGCGGACACAAGGATGTTCCTGTCCCGCAGATCAATGACTTTCTGCTGTTCTTCTGTCCATTTTACTCCCATCCCTTCTCACCTCCTTCGTCTTCTTTCAGCCGTTCCTTCATCTTCTCAACTGCTTCCTCCACGGAATATTTCTCCAGAGTCCGGAAGGAATAGCCATCGACGCGCTGATCAAACCCGCAGATATCCCGGCAGGCACAGTAATCGCATGCTGTGGCGTTTCCCATCTCATAGGGAGCCGCGTCTGCCGTCCCGCCGTACATCTGCTCCTTCAGATCCTTCTCCTTCCGTTCCGTATATGCCAGCACTGTGTCAAACTCCTCCGGCGCCAGCGCCTTGGAGCGCTGGCTTAATGAGCCGTCCTTGTTCCTTCCGATAGGGAACAGCACAGAAGACCCGGACAGACCATGCTCCAGATGCTCCACCACATCTTCCTCGGCGTTCACCAGACCGTCCAGCTTCAGTTCTTTCAGAATACTGTTCTCCACTTCCTCCCGGGTATCCGCCCGGTCCACGAGCGGATCCTGGATCCGGTAGTAGAAGATCCCCGCCGGCACGATCTCCTTGTCCGGGTGTTTCTTTTTCTCGATGCCAAGGGCTGCGTTCAAGTACACCGGAAGCTGCATCTGAAGCCCGTGATAGAAGGCAGTGATATCAAATGCCTTCATCCCGGTCTTGTAGTCCGTCACCCTGACATAGACCTTCCCTTCGTCCTCGCAGGTATCGATCCGGTCGATCTTGCCGCTTCCGAAACGCATCTCGTAACCGCTGGGCACAAAATCCCCCTTCTCAAGCTGTTTCGTCAGCGCCCACACAGACCGCCGGATCAGGCTCTTGATACGCCGGATCATGTATTCATTTCGGGCAGAGCTGAACAGCACTGTATTTCCGTAGTCCAGGATACTCTCCTCCACACTCTCCCCGATCAGTTCTTCCCGCTTTTCCTCTGTCATCTCCGTCCATTTCAGGTCCTGCTGTTCCGCCTTGCGGGCAAAGCGCTCCAGCGCCTGATGGGCGATATTTCCCAGGTCCATGGCCTCAAAGCCGTACTCTTCCCGGTCCGAGAGACGGAGCCCGTAGTTCAGGAAATGAGCATAGGCGCAGGAGGCGAACTGCTCCAGCCGGGTCACGCTGACCCTGTCCGGATCCCGGTACAGTTCCGCCGCCGTCTCCGGCGTCAGACGTTCTCCCCCTTTCCGCAGGAACCCGGCGCGGAGGATCTGATCCAACTCCGGTCTGCTCTTCTCATCCCGGTCAAACCAGGTGTACATCTCCTTCCAGTTATCATCCAGCCCGGCCCGCCGCTCCCGCAGCCCTGCCGCCAGCATGCGGATGCCGCCTTTCCGGGTCATCTCCCTCTCTGACAGGGGTCGTTTCTCCTCGTCACAGACCTTAATATCCGGAAACAGCCGTCTGATATCCTGCACAAGATACGCCGGGCGCAGCGTCTTTCCGTCCCCGGATACCTTAGACCAGGACAGGAACAGATACTCTGAGGGTTTCGTCAGGTTCATATAAAGATAGAACTTCTGCACATAAGTCTGCTCCTTCGGTCCCGGTGACAACGCGATCTTCTGACTCTGGAACTGCTCCCTGTCCCGCTCTGAGAGAAGCCCGCCGGATCCCATATTTCCCGGGAGGAGAGTGTCATTTGCTCCCACGAAAAAGAGGGCGCGGATATTCTTGATCCTGGTACGCTCCACATCTCCGATGACTACCTGATCCAGGCTGGGCGGAATCACTCCCACCTTAGCCTCCTCAAGCCCCGCGTCCAGAAGTTCACAGTATTCACTCAGGCTGATGGGTTCCTCCCCCAGAAGCTCCACAAACTTGTCAAACAGCTCCATGGCGATACGGTACACCTGGGAGTATTCCTTTGCCAGAGCCAGTTCTCCCTTCTCCTGAAAATCCTGCTCCATCCCGGCAAGCTGCTCCTGGATCTTTTCCTGCACAAGATACTCATACACGGCAAGAGTGATATCCCGGACTGTCTTTTTTCTCTGCTTTAAGATCAGCATCAGCCCGCTGGTCTTCTCCACGAATTCCACCCGCAGATGGTTCAGAAGCTGCAGTTCCTCCTCGCTGATCCTGTCTGTGCGGCGCACCCATGCCTGCTGCCACTTTTTATACCCTTTGATCCCCAGGGCGATGACGTAATTCTCCATCCGGTCGATCTCCTCGTCCGCAAACCCGCACAGTCCTGTCCTGAGATGCCGGAATACGCTCTCATAAGTAAAATTCTGCTCCGCCATGGCGAGGAGGCTGCGCAGATACTCCACAAAAGAATTCAGAAGAATACTCTTCTTGTGGTCCATGAACACCGGGATCTCATATCCTCCGCATGCCTTCTCCAGCGCGTCCGCATATACATTCATATCCGCGGCGATCACGGCGATCTCCCGGTACCGGTACCCCTTCGTCCGCACAAGACGCCGGATCTCCCCCGCCACATATTCCGCCTCGGCTCTCGGATTTCTCGCCTCATGCAGGCTTACCGCCTCCTGCTCCCCCTCAAAGGTAAGAGCCGAATAGCGGAACAGATTTGATTCCAGAAATGCCATCGCCGGATTCTCCCTGAAACGGCAGGGCGGCTTCTGGTACAGGCATACAGGCTCTTCGATCTCGATTCCCGCCTCCCGGGCAATCTCCGAGAGGGAAGTCACCATCTGCTTACTCAGAGCAAAGAGCTGATAGGGATGTCGGTAAGTAAAGGGATCCTCCCTCTCATCCATCTCCACGGTCAGGATCACCTGCTCACACACCCGGAGAAGTTCTCCCAGAAGACGGTTCTGCACCGGCGTAAAGCCAGTGAACCCATCCATTGCCACCACGCTCCCCTTCAGGATCCGTGACTGGGGCACCACACTGCTCAGTACATCAAGCATTTCTTCTTTCGTAATATACTTCTCCTTCAGGTAATCCTCAAATCCTTCGTACACTCTGCGGATGTCCTTCAGTTTATAATAGAGATAGCTGTCCGGGTTCAGTGTCTCCATGAACTCATCCAGCCGGTCAAAATCCACGCCGTACTGGGTAAACTCGGAGATCACGGACTTCACCTCGCTGATGTATCCCTGTTTTTTCAGGTTCCCCTTCAGAACCGTCAGTTCCTCCTCATAGTTTCCCGCGATCCTGCGCAGCACCAGGTTCTTACCCTCATCATCCAGAATGGGGCGTTCGTCCTGTCCCAGTTCCTCAAAGACACGGTGGGCAAGACGTCCGAAGCTCAGGACATCAATGTTCATGATACCTCCCCGGGGATGCGCCATGCAGAGATCCTTCTGGGTCTGCATGGTGAACTGCTCGGGCACGAGGACAAGGTAATTCTTCTCCGGGTGCTTTACAGCCTCCTCCACGATATACTGATACAGGTAATGGGACTTTCCGCTCCCGGAATTCCCGAAAATAAACTGTAATGACATGAAATGCCTCCTCTTTTATCTGGTCTGTCTTTCCGTGCCGTTGCCCTAATGCGCCTTTATCGTCCCTTCTCTTAAGCAGGGTTTCAGCAGAAATGTACAGAAATACGGAAATGTATAGATACCATTGCTGTATCCGATATTTCCGTCACACAATTTGATCCCACACTTTATATCGCTGTATTTTTCACTGGAGATCAGCGTCCGGAGAGATTTTGACCTTCCTCCGACGGCCTTGACTTCCACCGGCACGAGAAGATCCTTTGTCCTTACAAAAAAGTCTTCTTCCAATGTAGAGTCATCGCGTTTGTAATAATACAGGCCATACCCGGATTTGGTCAGCGCCTCCCCCACGATATTCTCATACAGTGCTCCTTTGTATACTCCCAGGTTGCGGTTTGCCCTCAGATCATCCTGCGCTTCGTCGTCCAGCATTGCCACCAGGATCCCTGTATCGCTGAAATACAGCTTGAATTTCGACGCATCGTAATTTCCCTTCAGCGGCAGTTCCGGAAACGCCATCCCATAACATATATTGACCAGTCCGGCGTCGCGGAGCCATTCCACACAGCCTCTGTACTCTTTGAACCTTGCGCCCTTCGCTACCTTTGATATCTGAAATTTTTTATTCTCCTTCGCAAGCTGCAGGGCAATCTGATCAAAAACGTTCAGGATCCTGGTCTGATCCAGCCCTTCTGCATATTTCCGGATATCCTCACTGTAATCCGCGATCAGCTGTCTCTGGATTTCAAGAGTCCCTTCAAATGTCCCACGCTCAATGTACTGTCTCACGACTGCAGGCATTCCTCCCAGGATACAGAAATCGAGAAAAAGTTCCCTGCAGACCGCCATAGTCAGATCGCTCAGCGGTTTCTGCTCCGTCATATGGACCAGAAGATCCTCCGTAAAATCCTGGCCATAGCCCTTTGCCCATAGAAACTCTTCGAAATCCATAGAGGTCATCTCGTAATCCGTTTTATATCCGACGCTGTTACTCGCGATCCGCTTATAACTGATTCCAAGGAGCGAACCGCTGCAGATCACATCATACCTTCCGTCAATCTTAAAAAACTTCAGCGAAGTGGCTATATCCGGGAACTCCTGCATCTCGTCAAATATGATCAGCGTTTCCTCTTCCGAGAATCGTTTTGACGGATCGATCCTGGAAATATTTTTTATAATCTCTTCTGTTTTGTATCCATCCTCAAGGATCATCTTATACTTTGGCTCTTCGACAAAATTGATATAGATCACTTCTTTATAATTCTCTTTTCCGAAGCGTCTGACAGATTCTGTTTTTCCCACCTGCCTGGCGCCTTTTACGATGAGAGGATTTCTATCTTTCTCCGTTTTCCAGTCCGCCAGGAACTGATCGATCTTTCTTTTGAGATACGGCATGAAATCACATCCTTCCACTGCTCCTATTATATCCCGGCAAAAGTACGATATCAACAGGATCGCAAAAAATGAGCGATTCACAATTTATTTTTCACATTTTCTGAGCGATTTATTAAAAATAATCCACATTTTCTGAGCGAATACGAAAATTTCTCTCAAACAGTACGCAGGGTATCGACATGGGGTTCTATGCGGAAGAGATGATCCAGATCAACGCCAGAGATTCTGGTCTGACCTACGGCGAGCTGTTCCGGGGACAGGACCTCAGCCTGTGGAGCATTGACCGGGGACTTTCCGATGTCACTCTCTACGCCATATCCCTCTCGGACTTTAACCGCGCCATGGCACTTCAGGGGAAAGCCCCGTACTCGCTGGGGGAGGATGAATTTCTGCTGAACTGCAACTACGAAGGGACCCTCGGATACGTGCGCACCGCTCTGGAGCAGACCCATAAGCTTGTCATAGCCGGCACAGAGCTGAAGAGCGCCTCAGACGCCCCGCTCGAAGAGACCTGGTTCATGACTTCCGTCGGGAACAATGACCGGGGCACTCTCATCGTTCCCGACCGGGTAGCGGAAAATCTTTCCAGAGACATGAACGTCCTCCTGGTCCGTTTTAAACCGGATGCAGACTCCCGGGAACTCATTCAGAAGCTGATTCCCATCGGTCTGGACGACGCCCACAGTTACCGTTATATGGAAAAGGAGATGATGTACGATACCTACTTCGGTTCCAACGCGATGATCGTCTTCCTGTGCACCTACCTGGGCGTCACCTTCCTGCTGATCTGCGCTGCTGTCCTGGCGCTCAAGCAGCTCACCGAGACAGCTGACGGCATCCGGCGTTATGATCTGCTTCAGAAACTGGGCGCATCCCCCGGACAGATCAGCAGGACTCTTCTTAAGCAGACGGCGTTCTTCTTCCTCACCCCGCTGGCGGTGGCGGCCATCTTCTCCGCCGTGTTCATGAGAAAGGCGATAGAAACCGTGGAGGAATTTATGAACATACACATTTCCACAAACGTGGGCTTTACCGCTGCCCTGTTTCTCCTTGTGTACGGAGTATATTTTCTGGCAGCGTACCTGTCCTGCCGGAGGATGGTCCGGGAAAAGCGGAGAAATATCTCTTGACTTTCCTGCTCTGTTCTGTTATCCTTTCGGCAGAATAAAGGGAGAATCCCCTGTAAGATTGGAGTTGAAAAGATGATTATTATTTCCTGCAGATAATGTGGAAGGCATGACAATGTCATATGGTTATCCGGTGCCACATACGCATGTGTGCCAGCAGACGGTAGGACCGGACACGGATATCCCGTTGCCGGAACCAGAACTCCGGATACTTTGTCATGCCGCGCAGGAAAGTTTTCATCTTTTCTCCTCTCCATACAGAATCCGTGCCCGTTCCGCCATTTTCCGTCCGGCGGACGGCTTTTGGCACGTGTAAAGCAAGAGGACCGCAGAGAGAACTTTTCTGCGGTCCTTTTGTTTTGGAAGCATCTGGATTTATTTACAGAACAGCATCTGTAAAATTTTGCAGATTGGAGGGATTTTACCATGTCACTCATACAGATCAATAACCTGACATTTACTTACGAGGGCAGTTTTGACCCGGTCTTTGAAAACGTCTCCTTCCAGATCGATACAGACTGGAAACTGGGGTTCATCGGAAGGAACGGCAAGGGGAAAACTACTTTTTTGAACCTGCTCATGAACAGATATGAATACAGCGGTTCCATCACTTCGTCCGCTGAGTTTGAGTACTTTCCGTTTCCGGTGAAAGAGCGCTCCCGGATGACGCTGGAGATCCTGGAAGAGATCGATCCCCTCATGGAGCAGTGGGAACTGATCCGGGAGCTGAACCTGCTGGATACAGATCCGGAAATTCTCTACCGGTCTTTCTCCAGCTTAAGCTTCGGGGAGCAGACCAAGGCGCTGCTGGCCGCTCTCTTTTTAAAGAAACAGGCATTTCTTCTCATTGATGAACCGACGAACCATCTGGACGGACCCGCCCGTGAAAAAGTCGCGGAGTACCTGTCGCGGAAGAAGGGATTCATCCTTGTATCCCACGACCGTGATTTTCTGGACCGGTGCGTGGATCATGTACTTGTGTTGAACCGGCAGACCATTGAAGTACGGAAGGGGAATTTCTCTTCCTGGTATGCGGACAAAACCGCAAAAGACCGCATGGAACTGCAGCAGAACGAGCACCTGAAAAAAGATATCCGGAAACTGAAGGAAGCCGCCAGGCAGGCTGCCCGCTGGTCGGACAAAGTCGAAGGGACAAAGACCGGCTCCCGGGTGGCGGGGCTCAAACCGGACCGGGGACATATCGGGCACCAGGCGGCAAAGATGATGAAGCGGGCCAGGAATCTGGAGAACCGGAAGGAGTCCGCCATCCGGGAAAAAGAAGGACTCTTACAGGATGTGGAAACACTGGACAGCCTCAAACTTAATCTTCTGGAGCATCACAGCCGGCGGCTGGTCACACTCACGGATGTAGGGATATGTTATGAAGGGGCGGCTCCCCTGTTGGAACATCTTGACCTGGAGATCTGCAGAGGGGACCGGATCGCCCTCTCCGGAAAGAACGGCTGCGGCAAGACCAGTCTGATGAAACTGATCCTGGGCGAAGAGATCCCCCACACGGGAGAAGTTTGGGCCGCCGGAGACTTACGCATCTCCTATATCTCACAGGATACCTCTTTCCTGAACGGGACTCTGCCGGAACTTGCCCTGAGATACGGCATCGACCACGCCCTGCTCCTCACAGTCCTGAAAAAACTGGGGCTGGAGCGGGTACAGTTTGAGAAGCGCATCGAGGATTACAGTGAAGGTCAGAAGAAGAAAGTCCTTCTGGCAAAATCCCTGTGCGAACCGGCGCATCTGTTCCTCTGGGATGAGCCGCTGAACTTCATCGATATCTTCTCCCGGATGCAGTTGGAGGATCTGCTGCTTTCATGCCAGCCTTCCATGATCTTTGTGGAGCATGACCGGACATTTCGGGAGAAGGTGGCAACGAGAATCGTTTCTCTCTGAAATATCAAACAGCCAGAAAAGGGAGACGTCAGAATCTTTTCTGCTCCTGACGTCTCCCTCTGTCCGGCGGGGTACAATGGCGCGGTCATCTGCGCGGACACGCAAACTTCCTCTATCCCAGCCTCTTTACGGTTCCCTCTGTGATCCCCGCTTCATTAAAGGCATCGACTCTCACCCAGTAATCCCTGCCCTTCACCAGGGCGCCGATCCGCTGGTTTTCCTCAAATGTCATACAACTGTGATACAACTTGCCGGGTTCCTCGCCCCAGAGGATATTATACCCCAGAGCGCCAGTCCCCCGGATCACAACCTTCATATCCAGATCCCCGTCTCTCTGCGCGGAGAATTCCGGAACGCCCGGCTTCTCTTTTTCCTGTATTCCAAATACACGGAGTCCGGAGATACACGGTCTCTGTCCGTAAGGCACTTCCATTCCCGTAAGTCTGAGATACCGGAGTTTTTTTCCTTCCTCCCATACGATCAGGTCGTGGGTCAGGTCTGTCTCTGCCCCGGACTTATCAACGAGTACTTCATATTCCGCTCCATCCTTCGAGCCTTCCAGGATCCACCGGGTTGCAAGATCCCTCTCTTCAATGTACCGGGCCTGCGTGGCTGAGCCGCCGATCTTTCCCGGCACCGGAATATCGATCCTGTCGTCTGCAAAATTGATCTGTACTGCATGTACTTCTGAAATCATGCCCAGATCCATGCACAGCCATTCTTCCCGTTCTGCAGATAACGGACGCCACCAGGTCTGAACATTCTCATCCGCCGCCTTTTCCGGTTCTTTTCCCTCTTCAAAAGAGGAGGCGCTCATCGCCTTCTTATAACTCAAAAGATACCAGGAAGGGCTGCACCAGGGATCTTTCCGCGCATCTTCCACAGCCATGGGCCAGTCCCCGTATCTCTGATTGCAGAACAGCTCTCCATCCTCATCCAGACCCGCGGGCCAGATTCCCACACGGCGCTCAAAGTCGTGGTTCACGCTGATCCGCATGGTAGATGTATGCCACAGACACCCCTCCGGGTCCTCCATGGTAGAGCCGTGGCCTGCCCCTGGGATGAATCCGCCGGGCTTGTAGGAGAAAGGATTACTTTTTGCCAGGGTAAAGGGCCCCAGCGGGCTGTCCCCGACATATACTCCGTCTGCGTAAATATTATACTGTGTGCCCGGACATGCGTACTGAAGATAATATTTCCCGTTAAACTTGTTCATCCATGCCCCTTCTATGTAAGGCTTCCGGCTGAACATTCCCTTTACAAGAGGCTTATATTCATCCGGGAAATCTGCTTCGGTCATGTTCTGCGCCTTTAAAAAGCCCTGATAACATGCCTCGATCTCCTCCTCAGACCTTGGAACGAGAGTGTGATCCTCACCGGCTCTCTCATAGCCCTTTGTCGAGGCATCGCCTTCAATGAGAGCGATCCTCTCCCCCAGCGGATGCATGGTCTCCGGATCCAGTTCCACTCCCCAGACCGGGGTCATGTTAGAACATCCCCAGTAAAAATAAAGCCGTCCGTCCTCATCCAGAAACAGGTTCGGGTCCCAGAAATCAAAGGTTCCCGGGATTTCTTCATAAGGTCCCTCCAGGATATCCTTCGTCCGGTAGAAACTGCAGTTTTCTCCCCTCTTCGACGCGCAGAAATAAACATAATCTCCCATGACCCTCACATCCGGCGCGTAATCATAGAGAGGCAGACTTTCGGGCAGGCGGTGGTTTTTCCATACGGCCAGGTCCTCAGAAACCCAGACCCCGAGCGTCATGGACGCAAAGATGTAATACTTTCCTTTAAACCAGATCATGGAAGGATCCGCAGCCTCTCTCGCCACTTTGATCCCTTTGTTTCTCTGGTCATCATTAAACTGATACCGGTAATTCACATTGACCGGATTGCAGAAATAGTTCATCCGGATTTCCTCCTCTTTTCTCAGACATATCTGTTCATAAATTCCGCGCTCAGCTGGAAAGATTTCACCGGAGACTTGTCCGCCCAGTTTTTGTGGCTTTCCAGCACGACCGCATCCACGCCGTTCTCTTTTGCGATCCTCACCATCTCCGGCAGGTTCATATTCCCGTATCCCAGTTCCATGCTGTCTGACTTCAGGATCTGACCCGCCGGACCGCTGACTCTTGTTCCCCTGTCGTTGATATGATAAAGCTTCATCCTTGTCCCAAGGCGCTTCATCAGGGGGATAATGTCGACGCCTGCCTCCGCAGGCCAGTACGAATCGAACTCAAAGTTCGCATAGTTGGGATCAGTCTTTTCCATCAACAGATCATACGCTGTGATCCCGGGGCTCACTTTTCGGAATTCACAGTTATGGTTGTGATAGAGAAGAGAGATCCCGCCCTCTTTCATCAGCTTTCCGGCCCGGTTAAGCCGTTCCGCCAGATCCAGGACCGCCTCTTTATCTGAGTAGTCAAACCGGTGCATTCCGGTGATCACCACATAGTTTGTCCCAAAGGACTCCGCCTCGCGGATGACTTCCTCCGGGGTCCTCAGGATCGTTCCCAGATCCTCGTGGACACTGACCACTTTCAACCCGGTCTCCCGGATCAGTCTGTTCCAGTCCAGTTTTGCCGTCTTACCGATCGGCATCCCCGCCAGTGTGGTCAGTACCCTGACAATAGGCGGCATTTTCCGGATCATGAATCCGTTGATCTCAATCCCCTCATATCCGGCTTCCTTCATAAGCCGGATCGTTTCTCTTGCCTGCTTCTCGGAACCCATCACAGTCCCGAGCTGGATCATCTGTATCGCCTTTACCGGCATGTCTCATCCACCTCCGGTTTTTTTATCTTCTGGAGCGCCGCATTGATTGCCTTGATCTGCTCCGGCTTAATGACGTCTCCCGCCTGGTTGATCAGGCTCTCCAGAGTCAGACGGGACATCATCCTTATAAGATTCGGATTGTCCTTCACACTCTCGGCAACATCTCCCCGGCTTGCCGCCGCGCCTTCCATCAGTTTTCCTACGATCGCCGCTGTCCTGGGGTCAGCCAGCAGGCTTCCGTAAGTGTCCTTGATCGAATAGCAGCTTTCATCAAAATCTTCCTTGTCAAACCAGTTGACTACTCCGCCCTTCTGTATGAACTGGTAGGACGGATCCGGTTTTTCAGATCTGCAGACGGAAATCTCATCCCACAGCTCCTCACCTTTACTTTCACTCTTCGCAGCTGCCCGGATCCTGTGTTCCCCTGAGATCGGCACCTGGAACCGGAAGCAGTATCTCCCCTGTTTCGTCTCCGCCTCTTTTCCGTCCACGAAGAGAGTAACTTCAGACAGATTGCTGTATACTTTGACCTCTGTGACGTCCTCTGCCCGGTTTACATACCTTCTCCCGCAGATATGGACAAAGGGCTCACTGCTCCAGTGTGCTTTGTAGAGATAGAAAGCGTCCTTCTTCAGCTTTCTGTCCATAGTCACCAGACCTTTCTGGTTCACACCGTGCTTTCCTCCCTCATCACGTCCGTCTGCAGCGAAATCAAACATATTCCAGACATGGGTTGCCCAGAGATAAGGTCTCTGCTCGATCATATCAAGGATATGTTCATGATACACTGTCTGATAGGATTCGGTATAGTCTCCCCTCTTCGGCTCCGGGGACTGAAATGCCGGATTGGCATCCGCCCCGTACTCGGAAAATCCAATGCAGCGGTCCGGATAGTTCTCATGATATTCATCGAAAAAGCTGTCGTTCTGAGCCAGTTCTCCCAGATACCATCCGAAGTACAGGTTGTAGCTTCCGATATCCGGGATTGAGAGCAGCTCGCTGTCCGTCTCCAGCATGAACACATGAGCCATCGTGGTAGGACGCGTCGGATCCAGCCTGTGGCACAGCTCGTTTAAAAGCCTGTGATTTTCCAGAAGATCTTCCGTCACTCCTCCGGCCGCCGTGATCTCATTGGAAAGTCCCCAGCAGGCGATACAGGGATGATTATAATTCTGTGTTACCAGCTCTCTCATCTGGCTGAGTGTGTTCTCTCTGCCGTTCTTCATGTGGAGTGTGATGTAAGGAATTTCTGCCCACACCACCATACCTGTCTCGTCACAGAGATCATAAAAATACTGAGCGTGCTGATAATGAGCCAGGCGGATGGTATTCGCGCCCATCTCCCGGATGATTTCCAGATCCTCCCGGTGCATCTCTTTTGTCAGGGCATTCCCCACGCCTGCCCGGTCCTGATGGCGCGACACTCCCCGGAGGGGATAGGAACGACCGTTGAGAAAGAATCCCCTGTCCGGATCGATCTCCATCTTCCGGCAGCCGAATCTGGCAGAAATCTCGTCCTGCTCCGCATCTCCCTCATACAGTTCCGCCGTAACTTTGTATAAAAAAGGATCGTCCAGTCCGTTCCAGAGCCGTGCATCTGGAAGGTCAAATTCTGCCTTTGCGTATCCGCCGGAAACGGCTGCCTCTTTCTCCTGTCCGTCAAGAGAAAACCGTACCCGGAACTCCTGTCCGTCCCCAGTTCCTTCCGTCCAGGCTTCCACAGTCACTTTCGCACTGCCCGCAGGGAGTCCGCTTTCATCCTTACCACTGATCTCAACCTCCGGCGTCACCCGGATCCCCGGCGCGCCCTCATACCCAAGCGCAAAATGACTTTCAGGTACAGTGATCAGACTTACATCCCGATACAGTCCTCCGTAGAACGTAAAGTCCGCCTTCTGCGGATATACCCGGTCATTGTCCCCGTTGTCCACGGATACAACAAGTTCATTTTCTTCTCTGATACACCCGGTCAGATCCGCACGGAACGTAGAATACCCTCCCTCGTGACGGGCCAGGTGTATACCGTTGAAATACACGTCCGCAGTCATGGCTGCTCCCTCAAACTCCAGCCAGACCGCCTTTCCGTCGAGGAATGTTTCATCCTCTGCCTCTGATTCTTCTGCCCCACAGAGTGCCTCGAGTTCCTTTCTGCTTACTTTTTTTGTATACCAGCAGGTTCCTCTGTAATAGTCATTTCCACCGTCCTGACCGTCTTCAGCATTCCAGGTATGGGGCAGCGTGACCGGCATTCCCTTCTGCGCGCACGCGTCATCTGTATTTTCCGCATGTTTTACAAAATTCCATCCATCATTAAATATTGTTCTGTTTCTCATCGTTCTCTCCGGCCTTCCTTCTCTGACTTTTCTGCTATTTCTCCGCTGCCATGCTTCCCAGCACTCGCAGACTCTCCTTCGGGTATCGTTTCTGTGTTTTCCGGTCCACACCGATGAGACCGAATGTCATGGCAAATCCTTTCTGCCACTCAAAATTATCCAGCAGTGACCAGTAGAGATACCCTTTCAGCGGGATTCCGTCTTCTACGCATTTCTGCAGGCCGTCCGCTGCCTCCCGGATAAACTGACACCGTCTCGCGTCATCGTCCGTGGCGATCCCGTTCTCTGTCACGATCAGGTCTCCATGGAATCTCTCTGAAACTTTTCTCACCACATCCGCGATCGCCCTCGGATAATCCTCATAGCCCATCTGGGTTCTGGCAGATCCTGCGGGAGGTTCCGCCACACCGTTCTCGTCGAAAAACTTTCTTGTATAACACTGGACTCCCAGAAAATCATCCTTCTCGATCCAGGGCAGATAATGCAGGAATTCATCGTCCCACTCTTTCTGTGCATCCTCTTCTCCTCCAGGAAGAGCAACCATATCATGAAGGGACAATGTCAGGCCGATCTTCAGGTGCGGACATGCTTCTTTCATCGCCTTCTTCGCCGCCTCGTGAGCCTTCATCACAAGGATATCTCCCTCCGGGGTACACTGAGACACAAAGGTATGCATATCCATGGGATTTTCAAGGCCGAATGCCTGCGCGCACTCCATCATGCCCAGCATCATGTTCTCTTTATTCAGATTGATTCCGACCTGTACCTGGCTCTCGCTGTCTCCCGCGCCCTCTTTCCCGTTCTCAGGCGCCGCCTCTTTCATTCCAGCCATCCGTTTCATCATGTCCTTCATCAAAGAAGCGAGCTGGAGACGCATATTTGCCTCGTTGATGGTACATACATACTCCATCTGACCGTCCAGCTCGGTCACCAGCCTTCTGCAGAACGCGGCAAACAGATCGACCACCTCAGGATTCTCCCAGCCTCCCATGGAGATCAGCCATTTCGGAGATGAGAAATGCATCATTGTAACCACCGGCCGTATCCCGTTATCATGGCAGCACTGCAGGACCTTTCTGTAATGCTCCACTTCTTCTTCATTCCACGCATCCTTTTCCGGCTGGATCCTGGACCATTCGATGGAGAACCGGTAACTGTTGAGCCCGGCTTCCGCCATCAACCGGATATCCTCCTCATAGCGATTGTAGTGGTCCACCGCGTCCAGAGACGGCTCGTTGAACATGGTGTGGGGCACCTGCTCCTGCGCCCAGTAATCATTATAGATATTATTTCCTTCCACCTGATGCGCCGCTGTCGCCGCGCCAAGCATAAAACCTTCTGTAATTTTTTTCATTTTACTTCTCCTCGTTCTGGATTTGTTCTCTATGTTCCCGTTCATTATATCTCCGTTTTTTCGGAGCGTCTGTTCGCAGATTCGTGTTTATGTTTACTTTTTCGTGTTAATTTCATATTAAAACCTGATCTGCGCACAAAAATTCAGGAAAATCCTGTTGTAAAAATCTGCAAACCGGTATACCATTATTGAATAATGTTGGGGCAAGAGTCCCTGACTACAATTCTGGCAGATCCGGCAGATTGTTCCGTGCTGCGCAAAGGAGGCGGCAAACCATGCATCTTAGAACCGATACTGATATCACAAAATTTCTGAAGGAGGTCCTGAAATGTTCCGGCGAAGTATGCTTCGAAACTTTGGAGGGGGATCACCTGAATTTAAAATCAACGCTCAGCCAATTCATATTCTGCAGTCTCATCACAGAACCTGAAATTCTTTACGGAGGCATCGTGCTCTTATACGACATTTCCGACAGGGAACGGCTGAAGGGCTTTATGGAGGGCAATGATGACGAATGATGAAAGACTTTCTTTTTTTCATGAACTGATCTGCTGCAACTACAGGGTCTATCTCTGGAGCTATTCTCCTGACCTTACCCTGCTTGGCACAACCTGTCCTCCCGGCAACTCTTCCTGTGAACCGGTCCTGCTCCCGGATTATGCAGCCGCATTGCTGGACTATATCGACAAAGGCGGGAATATGCCTCTGATACTGGACACTCTCCCCTGGCTCCTCTATGTCGCCGCTTTCGAATTCTGCGGACCGAAACTTGCCCGGATCCATATCCTCGGGCCGGCTTTTACCGGCAGGAACTCCCATATGCTGCTGAAAAAGGATCTCGATCAGAGGGATTATTCCGTGCGCCTGCGCTCCCTGCTCTTCCGACAGCTCGAGCAGATTCCGATCATACCGACAACCCAGCTTCTGCAGTATACGGTCATGTTTCACTACAGCGTCACAGGAGAACAGATTACTGTGAACGACATTGAATATTCTCCCGACAGCGAATTTTCCGCCGCGGACGAACTGAACCTGATCTCAGAGGAACACCGCGGCGTATGGACCGCCGAACAGCAGCTCATGAAGATGTTCCGTGAAGGAAATCCCGACTATAAGAAAGCACTGGAAAAATCCATGTCACTAAGCACCGGAATGAAAGTGGACACAGGAGATTCCATCCGGAAAGAACAAAATAATACACTGGTTCTCCTGACGCTCTGCTCTCGGGCTGCCATAGAAGGCGGACTCAACCCGTCCGTTTCCTATTCACTGAATGACACCTACGCAGCTCAGATAGAAGAATGTAAGACTACTACCTCATTGTCCGCCCTGGCACGGACTTTTATGGAAGATTATATCCGAAGAGTCCAGCAGGCAAAGTCAGACAATGGACTTTCGCCTCAAATTCAGGCAATCTGCGATTATATCACCATGCATCCGAAGGAAAACTTCTCTATCGCCGACTTTGCAAAACGGACCGGCTATACAGAATACTATTTCTCACATAAGTTCAAACAGGAAATCGGAATGAGTATCTCTGAATATATTCGGAAGGTTAAGATTGAACAGGCATGTATCCTGCTCGCGGGAACCCATATGGGCATACAGGAGATCAGCGACGAGCTTGGATTTACCTCACGCAGTTATTTCTCGTCATCCTTTCAGAAAGAATCCGGGATGTCGCCCAGCGAATACCGCCGAAAAAATTCAAAATTGTAATCTGTTCTTTTTTCGTGAATCTGTTAATAAATTCTGTCTCGCATTTACTATTAAAATGAATTTATTAACATATTCACGAATTTTTGTACGCCTTTTTCTCAACTCTTTACTATAATCTCGGTATACAACATCAACTGTTATGTAAAAAAAGAAAGAGAGGAACAGTCATGTCTGAAAAACACAAATTAACCCAGAGTGAGATCGACGGCGTACAGTACCGCCGCGCAAAATTATGGCAGATCATCTTATATGCCTGCAACGGACTGGTCGGCATGAGCGTCTATTCCCTGATCGGACTGGCAAGCTACAGCGCCAGCATCGGATACGGGATCTCCACGATCATCGTAGGCTATATTCTGACCGGAACCCGTATCTTTGACGCCATCACAGATCCGATGGTCGCATTCCTGTACGACAGGATCAATACAAAATTCGGGAAGCTGCGTATCCTGCTGGCAGGCGGATTTCTCATCGAAGCGGTGGCTCTCCTGGCAATGTTCGATTTTGTATCCAGCAAAGGATTCGGCACCATCGTCTTTATCCTTCTGTACTGTCTGTATGTCATCGGCTACACGATCACAAATATGACGGCGCAGACCATCCCCGCTCTTCTGAGCAATGACCCGAAGCAGCGTCCGGTGATCGGCGTGTGGGCGACAGCCTTCAATTACCTGGTGCCGATCACATTGACCATTGTACTGAACGTGGTCCTGCTGCCTATGTTCGGCGGTACATACAATCAGGCTTTTCTGTCGGCAGCATGCCGTATCTGTGTGCTGATCGGACTGATCGGGATCATCCTGGTCTGCATCGGTGTATCCGAGATCGACAGACCCGAAAACTTTGTGGGTACAGGTGAGAAAAAGGAACATCTGAAGATCCGGGATATGATCGATGTCCTCAGAGGCAACCGACCGCTTCAGTGCTATATCATCTCTGCCGCGTCCGATAAGATCGCGCAGCAGACTGCATCCCAGTCCATCGTTGTGACACTGATGTTCGGAATCGTTATCGGAAACATGGGACTCAGCACGATCCTCAATGCGATCGGAATGTTCCCTTCCATTATCTTCGCAATCCTCGGTGCAAAATATGCCGGGAAATACGGAAGCCAGAAGACCATTGTTGTATGGACCTGGATCAGCACGGTCATCGCGGCGGTAACGATCCTGTTCTTCGCAGTCATAGATCCTTCCGGCATCTCAGTCATGCTAAGCCCGATGATGATACTCTATGTAATCCTGACCTTTGCCTTAAACGGGGCGAAGATGTGCATCACAACTGCAAACACCTCGTTTATGGCCGATATCATCGACTACGAGCTCGACCGGAGCGGAAGATATGTCCCCGCCGTCGTAACCGGCGTCTACAGCCTCATTGATAAGATCGTCTCCGCCTTCGGCGCTACCATCGCCGCCGGCGCAGTCGCCCTGATCGGTTATACCACGACCATGCCTCAGCCGGGTGACGCATGTACCTCCGCAGTCTTCTGGACCGCGATGGCACTGAACTTCGGTATGCCAATACTTGGCTGGATCTGTACTCTGATCGCAATGCGTTTCTGCCATCTTGATAAAGCAGAAATGGTCAAGGTACAGAAAAGAATCCAGGCAAAAAAAGAGTCTCTTGAAAGGAACTGACTATGAAATTAAAACAGCATTTTATTACAACACGGCGCCCTTACAGGGAGGGCGCCGTCGAAGTATTTGAACAGAAAATCCCTGAACTTGATCTCACCAGAGCCACTCTTACGATCACCGCTCTGGGAGTCTATGAAGCGGACCTCAACGGGGTAAAAATCGGGGAGCAGATGTTTGCCCCCGGCTACACTTATTATTACCACGACCTGTTTTACCAGACATACGATATCACGGATTCACTCCGCGGGAATGACACGCTGCGGATCTATCTGGGGCAGGGCTGGTACTGCGGCAGGTTCACCTGCGACAACAAGACACAGATTTACGGGGAACGCCCTGCAGTGTCCTGGATCCTGGAGGCTGAACTGTCAGACGGAAACAAAAAATATTTCTGTTCCGATGATCCTTCTGTCCAGGCGGTGCAGAGTCCGTATGACTATGCAGGACTCTATGACGGAGAGATTTTCTTCGCAGACGGCGCGCCGCGCAGCGATGTCCCGGAGATCTTTCCCCCGGTCTCATACGAAGGACCGCTTCCGGACCGTTTCTCACCCACAGAGATCATGGTGAGATGCAGAGAAGAAATGCCTGTGCAGGATGCGACAGTCAAAGACGGGGCTGTTATTCTTGACTTCGGGCAGAACTTTGCAGGTATCATAGAGATCGATCCCGCAAAGATGACCGGCAGTTCTATCCGGATCCGTCATGGAGAGATCCTGGATCAGGACGGAAGTCTGTATACACGGAACCTGCGAAAGGCAAAAGCCGAACTCATCTATCATCGCGGAACAGACATGGCAAAATACCGTCCCCGCTTCACCTACATGGGCTTCCGCTATGCGGAGATCACCGGCACGGACTATGTCCCGGGACTCATCACCGCGTATGCCCTCTACAGCGACATGGAGCGCACCGGACATTTTGCATGTGACAATTCTCTCGCAGACCGGCTCTATCAGAATCAGGTCTGGGGGCAGAAATCCAACTATATCGAAGTTCCCACCGACTGTCCCCAGAGGGATGAGCGGATGGGATATCCCGGAGACGGGCAGGTCTTCGCTCTGACCGGCGCCTACAACTTCGACACGGAAAAGTTCTGGGCAAAATATCTGCAGGATATCCGCAGCACCCAGCAGGACAACACAGAGGGATATGTTGCTCCTGTCGTTCCCGCGGAAGGTCCTGCCGGAGTCGGATTCCTCAATATGCTGGGCTGGGGCAATGCGGTAACGATCATTCCCGAAATGCTTTATCGCCAATACGGGGCAGACCGGTATCTGCATGAACAGTACGACAGCATGAAGTCCCACGTGGAATGCGAGATCCGTCACATGGGCGGTCCCCAGGGGGTTGAAGATCTCTGGATCGCACCGAATCTCGGGGACTGGCTCTGCCCGGGAAAAGACATTGCCTTTATGGCACAGCACAACGGTCCGGTTTCCAACGCCTTTATCGTGAACGATCTCCGGATCCTGTCGCGGACGGCCCGGTATCTTGGAAAGACTGAGGATGCCGCCAGATACGAAGCGCAGCTTGAAAAGACCAGGGAAGCCTACCTGCGCACCTTCATCAATGAGGACGGCACCATGAAGGATGACTATCAGGGCGCCTATATCATGGCTCTGCATTTTGTTGTTCCCAAAGGGCCTCTCTGGGACGGCCTGTTCCGGACGCTTATCGAAAAGATTCGCGGGGAGGGCATGCAGACCGGATTCTTCTCAACAGAACATCTGCTTCCTCTGCTCGCCGACAACGGCGAGGCAGATCTCGCCTACGAACTTCTCCTCCAGGAAGAGTGCCCCGGCTGGATGTATCAGGTTCTCCGCGGAGCCACCACAACCTGGGAGCGCTGGGACGCCATCCTGCCTGACGGCAGCGTGAATGAGGCGGATCAGAACGGGGATAATATGGTTTCCTTTAACCACTATGCTTTTGGCAGCGTAGGAGAATTCTACTACACCCATATCCTCGGCATCCGCCCGCTGGAGCCGGGTTATCAAAAGATCCTGATCGCTCCGGTTCCGGACGCCCGCCTCGGAAAGGTCAGTGGCAGCTTTGTAAGCCGCAGCGGAAAGATTTCTGTCGCATGGGAAGTAAAGAACGACGTGTTCTCTCTTCAGGTAGAAACTCCGGAAAAGACTCTGCTCCGGCTTCCCGACGGAACGGAAAAAGAACTGGAAGCAGGAAGTTATTCATTTGAATCTGCACTTTAAAAACAGACTTTCTAAGAAAAAGAGGGTGTCGCAAAATTATCAAATCAGATGATAGAGCGACTCCCTCGCTTAATCTAAAGGGAAAACGGAAGTAATCTCACTTGTACTGTGGCTTACTTCCGTTTTTTTTGCATACTTTAAGAAAGATTCTTGAACATGGTCTTTGGATCCACTGCCAGATTTCTGCCTTTGGCAGAGTAAGCCTGATACAGCAAGCTGTAATCCAATTCCTCCAATTCGTGGTTCATCAGTCGGACAGAATCATCATCAGGAATAAAACCTTCCAAATTTAATGGCAAAACCAGTTGATAAGGCTCGCCGAATTCGGTATAATTTTTATGGTATTTT
>DWUT01000209.1 GCA_019120615.1 Candidatus Mediterraneibacter norfolkensis | reverse complement strand
CGTCCCTTCCGGGCATCCGGTGGCATAGGCGATCTCACGGATAGAGAGCCCGCTGTAATATTTCAGGACCAGAGGAGTCCGGTATTTGTCCGGCAGCTTTCGGATCGCAGAATCCAGATCGCATTTCTCCTCGGCGGACACCCCTGAGGGTTCCTCCGGAACCTGAAGTTCGGTGATATCGCTGTGATGGACTGCCTTTTTCAGTTCATCCCGGGCAAGATTGATCAGGATCCGGGTCAGCCAGGTCCTGAACCATTCGGGATTTTTCAGCCGATGGATGTTCTGATAGCCTTTGAGAACCGTGGAACCAACCAGATCCAGAGCGTCCTCCTTATTTTTCATATAGAGGAACGCCATTTTATATAAATATTCCTGCTGTCCCGCGATGAGCTGCCCGTATGCGTCGGGATTCCCGCGGATTGCCCGTTTTACGAGCCGAAGGTGTTCTGTTGGGTCAGTCATTGTTTTCTCCTTTCAGGAATGTGCACTTTCCTTTAATGTATCTGATAAATATTTACACTGGTTAGACTGCAGAGACAAGACTTTGGTTGCAAATATTTAAAAATTCCTTGACTAATTTTAATCCGCTTCATATAATAGATGAGTATATGGCAAAGACTAAGAAGAGAAGTAGTAGGAGCGTAACGTTTTCAGAGAACTGCCGGAAGGTGCGAGGCAGCAGCGTAAACTTTGAACTGATCTCGGAGTCCTTCTGCTGAAACAGAAAATCGCCTGAGTGCGGTTAGGTGAGTAGGCAGGAGCGGGAGTTCCCGTTACAGAATGAATGAGTGCATCTGCAGGGAAAAGCAGATGAATAAGAGTGGTACCACGGAATCAGGCCTTTTCGTCTCTTGAGTTTTCAGAGTGAAAAGGCTTTTTCTATTATGAAAGAGAGGAATTATCAAATGGGTACAAAGATCGTGTACAATCACAGAGCCATTGAGAAGAAGTGGCGCGAGAAATGGGAAAAGGATCCGGTCAATCCCAAGACCGATGAAAACGGGAAAGAGAAGCCGAAATATTACTGCCTTGACATGTTCCCGTATCCGTCAGGAAACGGACTTCATGTAGGACACTGGAGAGGGTATGTCATCTCCGATGTATGGAGCCGTTACAAACTTCAGCAGGGATACTACATCATCCACCCGATGGGATGGGATGCATTCGGTCTTCCGGCTGAGAACTATGCCATCAAGATGGGCGTTCATCCGGCGAAATCAACCGCTGAGAACGTGGCCAATATCAAAAAACAGATCAACGATATCGCAGCCCTCTATGACTGGGATATGGAAGTAAATACAACGGATCCGAACTTCTACAAATGGACACAGTGGATTTTCGTAAAGATGTTCAAGGCTGGTCTTGCATATGAGAAGGAGTTCCCAATCAACTGGTGCCCGTCCTGTAAGACGGGTCTGGCAAACGAGGAGGTCGTAAACGGAAAATGTGAACGGTGCGGCGCTGAGGTGACAAAGAAGAACCTGCGTCAGTGGATGCTCCGCATCACAAAATATGCTGACCGCCTGTTAAATGACCTGGACAAGCTGGACTGGCCGGAGAAGGTCAAAAAGATGCAGACAGACTGGATCGGAAAATCCTACGGAGCAGAGGTTGATTTCCCGGTAGAGGGACGTGACGAGAAGATCACAGTCTATACGACAAGACCGGATACACTGTACGGAGCGACTTTCATGGTGCTGGCTCCGGAGCATGAACTGGCGAAATCTCTTGCAACTCCGGAGACGAAGGATGCTGTGGAGAAATACATCTACGAGGCTTCCATGAAGTCCAACGTTGACCGTATGCAGGATAAGGAAAAGACCGGTGTGTTTACCGGAAGCTATGCGATCAATCCGCTGAACGGAGCGAAGACGCCGATCTGGCTGTCCGATTACGTGCTGGCTGACTATGGTACCGGAGCGATCATGTGTGTTCCTGCTCATGACGACCGTGACTTTGAATTCGCTACAAAATTCAATATTCCGATCATCCAGGTTATCGCGAAAGACGGCAAAGAGATCGAAAACATGACAGAGGCTTATACAGAGGCTTCCGGAACCATGATCAATTCCGGAGAGTGGAACGGAATGGAGTCCGCTGTCCTCAAGAAAGAGGCTCCGCATATCATCGAGAAGATGGGAATCGGACGTGCGACAGTAAACTACAAACTCCGTGACTGGGTATTCTCCCGTCAGCGTTACTGGGGAGAGCCGATCCCGATCGTACACTGCCCGGACTGCGGATGCGTGCCGGTGCCGGAGGAAGAACTTCCGCTGCGCCTGCCGGATGTAGAGTCCTACGAGCCGACGGGTACAGGCGAGTCACCGCTTGCCGCTATTGACGAGTGGGTGAACTGCAAGTGCCCGAAGTGCGGAAAACCGGCTAAGAGAGAGACAAACACCATGCCTCAGTGGGCTGGTTCCTCCTGGTATTTCCTGCGCTATGTGGACAACCACAACGATAAGGAGCTGGTATCCAGAGAGAAAGCAGACAAATATCTGCCGGTAGATATGTATATCGGCGGCGTGGAGCATGCGGTTCTCCATCTGCTGTATTCAAGATTCTATACAAAGTTCCTGTACGATATCGGTGTGATCGACTTTGACGAGCCGTTCCACAAGCTGTTCAACCAGGGTATGATCACCGGAAAGAACGGCATCAAGATGAGTAAATCCAAAGGGAATGTGGTATCACCGGATGATCTTGTAAGAGATTACGGATGCGACTCGCTGAGAATGTACGAACTCTTCGTGGGACCGCCGGAGCTGGATGCAGAGTGGGATGACAGAGGGATCGACGGCGTCAACCGATTCCTGAAACGTCTCTGGAACCTGCTCATGGACAGCAAGGATAAAGACATCAAGGCGACGAAAGAGATGATCAAACTCCGTCACAGAATGGTATACGATATCACAAGCCGTCTGGAAAGCTTCAGCCTGAACACGGTTATCTCAGGATTTATGGAGTACAACAACAAGTTCATCGAGGTCGCCAAGAAAGAAGGCGGAATCGACAAAGAGACCCTTGAGACTATCGCAGTCCTGATCTCTCCGTTCGCACCTCACTTCGCAGAGGAAATGTGGGAGCAGCTGGGACATACGGAGACTGTCTTCAAGGCAGGCTGGTCGTCCTATGATGAGAACGAGATGAAGGATGATGAGATTGAAATCCCGGTTCAGATCAACGGAAAGACAAAAGCGGTCATCAGCATTTCCGCGGATATCTCCAAGGAGGATGCGATCGCGGCAGGAAAAGAAGCCATCGCTGACAAGCTGACAGGGAATGTGATCAAGGAGATCTATGTTCCGAAGAAGATCATCAACATTGTGATGAAATAAAATAAGTGGAAGATACAGGAAGCCGGGAATCCCATGATCGGGATCCCGGCTTTCTCAATATGATAAGAACGAATATGTTCATACATTTCCAGTCCATCTATTCCCGGCATCCTGATGCTCAGTAAAATCAAATCTGGATTCCAGGACAACTTTTCGAGTTTTGTCTATTAAACGACAAAATGAGGAATAATTAATGGTTGTATTTTCTGGAGAGTCTTCTATAATTTATCATGTTCAAATAATCAACATAATATCTTTTATAAGACTTTATGTCTATTATAAAAGCATGAAAGGAGACTGGTTGAAATGTTAAAGAAGGAGTGGAAAGGGCTTTTAAACAACAGGATACTCCTGATCGTTATCATAGCGGTCATAGTGATCCCGACAATCTATACGACCCTTTTCCTGGGCTCAATGTGGGATCCGTATGGAAATCTGGACAGACTTCCTGTCGCGGTGGTGAACAGGGACGTCCCCGTCACTTATGCTGGAAAAGAACTTGCGGTGGGAGAGGAACTGACAGAGAAACTGAAGACGAATGATGCCCTGGATTTTTGTTTTCCGGAAGGAGACAGGGCAGAACAGGGATTGAAAGACGGTACTTATTATATGGTCATAACGATCCCGGAGGATTTTTCTGCCTGTGCTGCCACAGTGACAGAGGAGAAGCCGGAGAAGATGCAGCTCGTCTATCAGACGAATCCGGGGACAAATTATATTGCTTCCAAAATGAGTGAGAGCGCAATGAAAGAACTGGAAAACTCAGTACGGGAGGAAGTGACCAAAACCTATGCCCAGGTTATGTTCGGGAAGATCGAAGAGGCAGGAAAAGGAATGTCGGAAGCTGCGGAGGGATCCGGTGAGATCAGAGACGGAGCGGAACAGCTCAAGGATGGCAATCAGGTGATCACTGAAAATCTGAAAATCCTGGCAGACAGTACCCTGACTTTTACAGACGGGAGCAGACAGCTGGAAGAGGGGCTGGATCAGTACATTGACGGAGTGGATTCTGTTTCGGATGGCGCCATAGCACTGGACCATGGAGCAGAACAGTTGGAGGACGGAATCGGGCAGTTCGCAGATAAGATGCCGAAAGTGTCAGAAGGCGTGAGAACCCTGAATCAGGGGGCGGCCGAGCTTCAGGAGGGAGCCGGTGAAGCGGCCGGGGGAAGTGCGGATCTTGCAGACGGAGCGGCAGACGTAGACGCAAACATGGAAAATCTGCGGGATGGACTTTCCCGTCTGGATGAGGCGGCGTCTGCTCTGCCGGATTCCGCTGCGGCCTTGAACGACGGAGCGGTTTCCCTGTCAGCAGGGGCAGGTGAACTTACGGAAGGGATCCATGCTCTTTCAGAAGGACTTGGAAATCTGCAAAGCGGAGCGGATCAACTGGATGAGGGACTCGGTTCCCTGAGCGGACAGTCACAGTCCCTGCGGGATGGAACGGCAGGGATATCCTCTGCACTTTCCTCCTTGGCGGACTTTTCAGGACAGCTCGCTGCACAGGCAGGAGGGCTGCAGGCATACAGCGCTGTCGGAGAGGACGGAGAAGTGATCCAGGGCGAGAGTATGATCGAGGGGCAGGCGGAACTTCAGAATCAGCTTTCGGAACTCCAGGCGCAGCTTCAGTCGCTTCAGGGACAGGCGGAGGCAGTCGCAGAAGGAGTTACCACATATACTTCGGGTGTGGATGATGCGGCAGCAGGGAGCAGTGAACTTTCCGGACAGATTCCGCAGATCAGGGCGGGAGCAGATTCACTGGCGGGAGGCCTGGACTCTCTGAGCGGCGGAATTGAGGAACTGAGGGACGGGACAGAAAGCCTTACGGAAAAAGCGCCTGAACTGGCAGCAGGTATTGCGGGAGCTGCTTCGGGAGCGGATGAACTGAAGGAACAGGGAACTTCTGTTTTAAGCCAGGGAGCAGTTTCTTTGAACAGCGGCCTGTCTGCGCTGGAAGAGGGGAGTGAAAGGCTGGCGGAAGGGACTGAGAGCATGGCTGGACAGATACCCGAGCTTGCAGGAGGGATCAGTCAGCTTCAGAAAGGCGCGGATACTCTGAAAAACGGAACAGCCGATCTTGTATCCGGTACAGGTCAGCTTACAGAAAAAGGCAACGTCCTGCTTGAAGGCGCGGGAAAGCTCGGTTCGGGAGCAGAACAGATACGCGATGGAGCGGGGCAGCTCTCAGATGGAAGCGGAGAACTTGGAACCGGCCTGGGGAAAGTCATCGAGGGGGCTGAGACACTCTCAGATGAGCTGGACAGAGGCGCAGGTCAGATTCAGGAGACGAATACGTCCGGAACCGCTGCAGATATGTTTGCCGCGCCGGTTGAGACTGAAGAGACTCAGATTACAGATGTTCCAAATAACGGGCATGCAATGGCGCCGTATATGATGTCCGTGGGACTGTGGGTCGGATGTATTGCATTCAGTCTGATGTACCCGCTTACCCAATATTCCGGAAAGCTGAGGTCGGGAGCCGCATGGTGGCTGAGCAAGGCATCCGTCCTCTATCCGACGGCATTGCTCCAGGCACTGGCAATGATTGGTGCCCTGCATGTTTTCAACGGGTTTGATCCGGAGAGGATGGGGATGACCGTGGTGACGGCGTGTGTTGCCTCTCTGGCGTTCATGTCGGTCATGTATTTCTTTACCAGTCTCCTGGGACGTGTAGGCAGTTTCCTGATGCTCATTTTTATGGTGATCCAGCTCGCCGGGTCCGTGGGGACATACCCGCTGGAAATCTCCGGGGACTTTGTCCCGTTTCTCCACGGCTGGGTGCCGTTTACCTATACGGTGACAGCCTTTCGAAGTACGATCAGCGGTGGGGAGAGTATTGACAGCTGTCTCGCTTTTCTCGTGATGCTGTTCCTGATCTTTTCCATGCTCACGATCCTGGAATTCCAGGTGCGGGCGAAAAAGATAGAGAGTGGAAAGAGGACATGGACCGAGTGGCTGGAGGTCCACAGACTGGCTTAAGAGACAGTGAGAAAAGAGAAAAATGAGCGGCGGAAAAGGCATCTGAAAGGATGCCTTTTCTGTTGCAGAGAATAAGGAAAAGAATTATACTAGACAAAGTAAAAAACACGGGAGACAGATTTATGGAATATACATTTTTCTCACTCACTCTCATCAATATTCCGCTGGTCCTTTCCGAGTTTCTGTGCTGTCTGATGCTGATCGGTGCACTGACAAGGAAAAGGCCGGACAAAAAAAGAGTGGCTCCTGCCTATATCATGTACAGCCTGCTCCTCATTCTTCCGGGAGATTTCTTTTACCTCAGGGGACTCTTTGACAGCCCGCTGATCCAGTTGGTCAATATGTATCTGGAGGTGGCGGCGTGCATGCTGCTGTTAAAAGCGGCATACCGGGAGCCATGGAACGATGCGGCGGTCACGGCTTCAACAGTGGTTTTCCTCTTCTGGCAGATAAACGATGTGGACGGTTTTTTCTTAACAGACAATTATGATCTGAGCGTTCCCGGAGACCTGGCGGCATATATGGCGGTGAACTGCCTTTTGATCCTGGCTCTGGTCGGACTTGCAGCATGGTTTATCTCCAGGAAATGTCTCGATGAGGAATACAGAAACTTTCTGTCCGGAGGCAGACGGTTCGGTTTCTGGAGGGGGGTTTTCTTCCTGCTTCCGGCTGTGAGGGTCACAGCTGTGGAGCTGGTAAACGAAAGGATCATGCTGAACAACAGCAATCCGATGGTCTCCCTGTTCCTGCTTCTGATCGTATACGGAGTCCTGAACTATATTTTTCGCTGCGATATGCAGACCAGGAGGATACAGGAGCAGCAGATGCATTTAAGGCAGCAGGAACTGTATATACAGAACCTGGAGAGTGTGCAGCGGGATGTGAGGATCTTCCGGCATGATTTTAAAAACCGGATGGCAGGAGCGGCTCTTCAGGCGGATGAGGGGAATCTCCAGGCAGTCCAGGAATTTATCACGGAGGTGACCGGAGAGTTTGAGCGGAAGGTAGGGGAGAAGATCTTCCAGACTGCTCAGCTTGGTAATATCCGGATCGCAGAGCTGAAAGGGCTTCTGGCGGTGAAGGCGGCGGAGATGCAGCGCCGCGATATCCCCTTCCGTCTGGAAGCGGCGGCACCGGTCACACGGATCGCCATCCCTGCCGGGGAACTGTGCAGGGCGGCAGGGATCCTTCTGGACAATGCGGCGGAGGAGACAGAAGCCTTTCTCCGGGAACGGGAAGCTGATGAAAAAAGAAGAGATGAAACGCTTTCTAACAGAGAAGACCCGGGAAAATGTTCCGGTATCGGTGTGACAGCACTGTTCTGCGCCGATGAAACAGGAGTGAGCATCCTGGTCAAAAATCCTGCAAGGAGTCAGGTCCCGCTCTCACGGATATGGAAAGAAGGATACTCCACGAAAGGATCCGGACGGGGGATGGGACTGACCAGTTACCGGCAGATCGTGGAATCGTATGAACATGTCTCCTCCATGACGTATCAGGAGGACGGTTTCTTTGTGCAGGAACTGAAAATAGGGGTGAAAGGAGGATGAGGAGATGATCCCCATCTATCTGTGTGACGATGAACCGGCCGTGCGCCGGGCGGTGCGGAGCGAACTGGAAAAAGAGATCCTGATCTCCGGATATGATATGGAAGTGGTCTGCGATACCGGCAATCCGGAGGAACTTCTTGGTGAGGTGAGGGAGAACGGGAAGAGAGGCATCTATTTCCTTGATGTGGATCTGAAGGACGGAGAATACACGGGATTTACGCTGGGGCAGGAAATCCGCAGGGAAGATACGAGAGGATTCCTGGTCTACGTGACAGCGTTCGGGGAGCTTGCCTTTGAGACCTTCCGCTATAAGCTGGAGGCTCTGGATTATATCGTAAAGGAGAACCCGGAGGAGATGTTCCGGGGGATCCGCAGATGCCTGAACGTGATCACAGAGCGTATACAGAATGAGCAGGGGGAAGACACCCCCTATTTTACAGTGAAATTTATGGACACGGTGCGGCACATTCCGGTGGATGACATCCTGTATTTTGAGACCGGAGGGAAAAGCCACCGCATCATACTCCACGGGATAAAGGGAAACATGGATTTTACCGGAAGTATCCGGGACTTGCAGAAAAGTCTGGGAAAACAGTTCCTCCGCGTGCACAGAGCCTACCTGGCAAATGTGAGCCATATCCGGGAACTGGATGTGAGGGACAAGAAAGTCGTTTTTACAAACGGGGAGGAATGCTTCTTTTCCCGCAAGGTAAAAAACGAACTGGTCCGTCTGCTGGATCTGAACCTCCAAATATGAGAGAGCGGGACAGATAAGGAAAGCAGAGATCTGTTCAGTCACGGGTCTGTATCGGGCAAATGTCCGTTCAGGCACAAAACTTGCCGTTTGGGCAAAAATCCTCCGCAGCGCAGCCGGCTGCGCCATAATACAGGAGTGAAATATCAGCCGGAGCGCTTCCGAAGATCTGAGTTCCCGATGGTCTGAGTATGTCTTAGTATCACAGGGATCGGATCTTTGGAGAGAAAGCACCGGCGGAAAAGCGGAGGATAACGGACATGGCAAAAGAGACAAAAGTATGGGAAGTCATCAAGAACGCGGGATATGAACCGATCGAGAATAAAAGCATCATCGTTTCATATGCCCCGGAGAACTTAAGTGATGCGATCGTAAAATTTTTTGGATTGGATAACCAGTTTTTTGTACTTCAGATCTGCAGGGCTGAACTGGTTCTTGTTCCATTCGGCAGGTTTTCAATGGAACTGAAGAGGGAAGTGACTCTGTCCATCCCGTTTTCGGAGATAAAAGGGCTGGAGATAACAGAGAAAGGATTAAACTATCATCTGACGATCAGAACAAAGGATGATGTGATCACACTTTCCGTCCAGCAGAAAGAACTTAGCGGAATCAGGACTTCCGGCTTTCTGGGGACCACTATGCTGGGCGGAAACTGGCACAGCAGGAACATGGACGGAACGCTGAAGATGCTGAAAGAAATTCCTGTGTAAGTTGCAGAAAGAGGATCAGAGGACTATAATCATCTCAGAAATCCGGAAAAAAGAGGAGATGAACGTCCATGAAAAAGATATTTCTTATCGCAGCGGCAGTCATCCTGATCCTTGGAGCCTGTGCAGGCGGAATCCTGCTCTGGACCTGGCACGGTTATGAGATGCCGCAGATCAAAGGAGATACTGTAGAAAGTGAAGGTGATGACCTGGAAGAGATAAGCTGGAAATGGTTTTCTGAATATTTTCGCCAGTTTCACGGGATCTTCGTTCCTCCGAACTACCATATTGTTCACGCGAGGATAGAGGATATGGAACTTCTGACTGATCTGGACACCCCATATATCCAGATCGATTATGAAGTCTACGCGCCGTTCGGCGGTTCCGGGATCGTGAAGGAGCTTGAGTTGATGGATACGGATACCCGGTGGCTTTATACAGGCCAGATGGTGCTCTGCTGGGAATCGGATGGAGATGATGTTTACCGGATCACGGAGAAGATGAGTCCGGTCCAGTATCAGATATCCACGCCGGAGTTCCAGGAGGAGAGACAGAAACCTCAGACGCAGCATTTTGAGATGAAGACAGATGAGCCCATGACTTACTACATCCGTGACGGCGTGCTCTACGTCACCTATGATTCCGGCGAGAATTTTATCGAAGTGCCGGATGGATACGAGAAGGTCTGCAGCCAGTCCGGAGGAACCTATAATGAACTTCTGCCTTATAACAGCTATGTGATCACAGAAGAATTTACCGGTTTCGTGACAGGTCATTCTCTATTGTACAGTACGGACCGGGGAGAGACCTGGAGCGAGAGCCAGATCCGTCAGGGCGGTTATGCGGCGAACCCCTTCCTTTCCGTGACGGACAACGGATATTATGTGACGATGGCGGTGGACCGTTCTCTGGGGAATGATTATTACGGCACATATTACTCGGAAGACCTGGAAAACTGGACTTCCATCACACTGCCGGACTATTTCTGCACGAATCTGACCTGCTCCTTCTGGACCAGGGACGGAAAAGGATATTACGCAAAGGGCGGAGAAATGATGGTCACTCAGGACGGCGGAGAGACATTTCAGGACATCACGATCCCGGAGGCAGAAGAGATTACCGGAGAACTGGGATTTGACCCCTTTGATACAGTGGAAAAGATGTATGAAAAAGATGGAATCCTGTACGTGGTGATGGGACAGGGAGATGACGGGGACTATATGAAGGATGGAAAGCTGGCAGAGGCGCTGTACCGGTCAGAGGACGGGGTGAACTTTTCCTTTGTAGAAGAGATCGCGGACGATACGCCGGAGCAGGCGGGCTGAGCGATGGACAGAGGTTATTTCGCCTTGATCAGTATCACGATGCGGAATTCATCTTCCGTGTAAGTGATATCCAGCGTCCCGTCATATCTGCGGACCACATCACGGACTGAGACGATTCCCAGTCCGTGAGAACGGGCGTCTTCCTTGTCGGTGAGGAAGGCGTCCTTTTTCTTTTTAACCTCATTTCTCTTTGAATTTACAATCTCATAGCTGAAGTAGCCGTTATCTGTATACCGCGCTTTCAGAGAGAGGTGCCGTTTTTCTGTCTCCGGGATCTTCAGGCATGCCTCAATAGCGTTATCTAATGTGTTGGAAAAGATGGTGCAGAGGGAGACCGCATCAATGCCCAGGATCTTATCGATATCCACATGAAAGAAACTGTCGATAGCGGCATCTTCGGCAGCGGTGTATTTCGTGTTGAGCACGGCATTTACAATACTGTCTTTACAGAAACGGCGGGTTCCGGTTCTGACGTGTCCTGCCAAATCTTCAAAATATTCCAGTGCATTTTGTATATCCCCCTTTTTCAGAAGTCCCTCTATAACGGAGAGATGGTTATTCATATCATGTCGGATTTTCCGGATCTGCTGCTGGTTCTGATCCAGTTCCTCATAGTAGCTTTTCTGGAGCTGAAGGTTCCTGCGTTCCATATCCGCCAGAATGGTGTCGGCAAGCCTGGTGGCAAGGCAGATGGTTCCGAAGTTCGTGACGATGCAGGCAACCATGCACAGGTAAACCACCGATTCAACGGTGGAGGAGAGTTGAAAAGAGATCAGACTGATGACTGCGGTCAGTGAAGCAAGACAGATGACGGTAAGGAGCAGCCAGGACCGCTGATCGAGCATCCCGCATGTTCTTGAAAGGCGTTCGCCCATGAACCTGTGGAAGAGATACCAGAACAGGATCAGAAAGACCTGTGCCAGGA
>DWUT01000208.1 GCA_019120615.1 Candidatus Mediterraneibacter norfolkensis | reverse complement strand
GAGCGAGATGAAGCGAAGCGGAATCGAGCGCGCACTGCGGGGTAGAACCGCAGAAGACGAAAAGCAGACGCGTTATGCTTGCATGAAAGCGGTGCAGGGAGGTGAAGGAAATGCCAGGATTTTCGGATGTTCTGGGACATGAACAGACGATACAGCATATGAAAAATGCGATCCGGATGAACAAAGTATCGCATGCCTACATGATCAATGGAGAAAAGGGATCCGGGAAGAAGCTCCTGGCAGGTCTTTTCGCTCAGACCCTGCAATGTGAGGCGGGAGGAACAGAGCCGTGTATGCAGTGCCGTTCCTGTAAGCAGGCAGAGAGCCTGAATCAGCCGGATATTATAAGAATAACTCATGAGAAACCTAATACTATCAGTGTGGAGGATATCCGGGAGCAGCTGAACGGAGATATACAGATCAGGCCGTACAGCAGCCCGTATAAAGTTTATATAATAGATGAAGCTGATAAATTGTCAGTACAGGCACAGAACGCTCTTCTGAAAACCATAGAGGAACCGCCGTCTTACGCGGTGATTTTTTTACTTACTGAGAATGCGGGCACATTGCTGCCCACGATCCGTTCCAGATGTGTGCTGCTGGATTTGAAGCCGGTATCTTCTCAGATAATCAAGCGCTATCTGATGGAAGATCTGGAGATACCGGAATACCGGGCGGATATCTGTACAGCCTTTGCCCAGGGAAATGTGGGAAAGGCAAAAAGACTGGCTTTATCGGATAATTTTGGAGAGATGCTGGATCATGTCCTGCATGTGGTAAAATACATATCCGAGATGGAGGTCGGCGATCTGATCGAAGATTTGAAAAAAATCAGCGAATATAAGATGGAAATCAACGATTATCTGGATCTTCTGACCATATGGTACCGGGATGTACTTTTATTTAAGGCGACCAGGGATGCGGACAGCATGATATTCTCGGATGAACTGATAAGCATTCGAAAGAAAGCCAGCGAAAGTTCCTATGAGGGACTGGGACAGATTATAGAAGCATTGGAGAAGGCAAAGCAGCGTCTGAAGGCGAATGTGAATTTTGACCTGACCATGGAATTGCTGCTTCTGACCATGAAGGAGAATTAGAATGACAAAAGTGATCGGTGTACGTTTTCGTACGGCGGGAAAGATTTATTATTTTTCACCGGGCAGACTGAAAGTCCGTTCGGGAGATCATGTGATCGTAGAGACTGCAAGAGGGATCGAATACGGATATGTGGTCATGGGTGTAAAAGAGGTAGAAGATGAGAAAGTCGTTCAGCCCCTGAAACCGGTGATCCGGTTGGCTACGCCCCAGGATGACCAGCAGTCAGAGACCAACAGGGAGAAAGAAAAAGAAGCATTTCGCATTTGTCTGGAAAAGATCCGCAAGCACGGGCTGGAAATGAAACTGATTGACGCGGAGTATACTTTTGATAACAATAAGGTTCTGTTTTATTTTACAGCGGATGGAAGGATCGATTTCCGGGAACTGGTAAAAGATCTGGCTTCCGTATTTAAGACCAGGATTGAACTGCGTCAGATCGGCGTGCGGGATGAGACGAAGATTCTGGGAGGTATCGGTATCTGCGGACGGGAGCTCTGCTGTCATACGCATCAATCGGAATTTCTTCCGGTATCCATCAAGATGGCGAAAGAACAGAATCTGTCTTTGAATCCGGCTAAGATTTCAGGGGTGTGCGGAAGGCTTATGTGCTGTCTGAAGCATGAACAGGAGACTTATGAAGAACTGAACAGCCGCCTGCCAGGAATCGGAGATATAGTGACCGCACGTGACGGCGTCAAAGGAGAAGTTAACTCGGTAAACGTACTGCGTCAGACTGTCAAAGTAATTGTTACACTGGAAAACGAAGAAAAAGAGATTCAGGAATATAAGGTGGACGAACTTCGTTTTAAACCGAGACGGAAGAAAGAAAAAAATAATAAAAATAAACATGGAAATCAGAATATCCAGCCAAATACGCAGGCGGAAGAAAAAGAACTGAAAGAACTGGAAGCTCTGGAACGTAAGGAAGGAAAGTCTAAGCTAAATGATAAATAACAGCGGAACTCTGTATCTGTGCGCGACACCCATCGGGAATCTGGAAGATATGACTTTTCGGGCGGTGAGGGTGCTGAAGGAAGCGGATCTGATCGCAGCGGAGGATACCAGAAACAGTATCCGTCTGCTGAACCATTTCGATATCCATACGCCGATGACCAGTTATCATGAATATAATCGAATTGAGAAGGGACATCATCTGGTGTCCCTTCTTTTGGAAGGGAAAAATATCGCTTTGATTACCGACGCAGGTACACCCGGGATCTCCGATCCTGGAGAAGACCTTGTAAGAATGTGCCGGGATGCCGGCATACCGGTTACTTCTGTGCCCGGGGCGTGTGCCTGCGTGAACGCTCTGATTATTTCAGGCCGGCCTACAAGGAGATTCTGCTTTGAGGCTTTTCTGCCTGCGGATAAAAAGGACAGGCGCAGGGTGCTTCAGGAGATTCAGGAAGAGACCCGTACAACGGTTATCTATGAAGCGCCTCACCGTCTGAGAAAGACACTGCAGGAACTTCTGGAAGTCCTGGGAGATCGAAGGCTCAGTATCTGCAGAGAACTGACCAAAAAATTTGAGACCGTTATGGAAACAACGTTGGAAGATGCGGTGCGTTTTTACGGGGAGCAGGAGCCGAGAGGGGAATATGTGCTGGTGCTGGAAGGGCGGAATCATGCCAGCATTG
>DWUT01000018.1 GCA_019120615.1 Candidatus Mediterraneibacter norfolkensis | reverse complement strand
CGACTTTGATGTTTTTCTGCTTCATGCGATTACCTCCTGTTTGATTTTGTGATTGTATTTATCACTCTGTCCGGCAGGAATAGCAACTTAATTCTGTGTCATAAACTGCACAAATCTCTGGCGGCAGGCTTGTGTACTAAGACACTTTATATAGAAACCTACAGTCGGCGCTCTTATGGGGCGTCCTTTTTATTTCAGGAAAGCGAGGGACTTCGTTATGAAAGAATTTTGGAACATGATCCAGCTGGTCTTTACCGCTATGGGCGGATGGCTTGGGTACTTCCTTGGGGGATGTGACGGCCTGCTCATCGCTCTGGTGCTGTTTGCGGTGGTGGACTATCTGACCGGCATTATGTGTGCCGTGGCGGACAAGAAACTGTCCAGCCATGTGGGATTTAAGGGAATCTGCAGGAAGGTGCTGATCTTCCTATTGGTTGGCATCGCCAACATCATTGATGTGCAGGTCATTGGTACGGGAAGTGTGATCCGGACAGCGGTGATCTTCTTTTACTTATCCAATGAAGGTGTGAGCATTCTGGAGAATGCAGCCCATCTGGGACTGCCGATTCCGGAGGCATTGAAGGCTGCCCTGGCTCAGATCCATGACAGGGCTTTGGATACCGATGGAAAGGATGGTGACGAATAATGGCATATACGAATAGTTCTATGGTGGCATATACAAAGCTCAGCCCGAATCATTCCGGGCAGAGGACGCACAGCATTGACCGCATCACGCCGCACTGCGTGGTTGGCCAGTGTACGGCAGAGGGACTTGGAGATTGGTTTGTCAAGTCCTCTACGAAAGCATCCAGCAATTACGGCATCGACAAGGATGGGCGTGTCGGCTTGTATGTGGAAGAGAAGAACCGCTCCTGGTGCTCCTCCTCGAACGCCAATGACCAGAGAGCCATCACCATCGAGTGTGCCTCGGACACTTCAGAACCCTATGCATTTCGGGATGTGGTGTATCAGAAGCTGATTGCACTCTGCGTGGATATCTGTAAGAGAAACGGTAAGAAGAAGCTGCTGTGGTTTGGAGACAAGGATACGACGCTGAACTACTCTCCAAAGGCTGACGAGATGGTATTGACCGTCCATCGGTGGTTTGCAAACAAGTCCTGTCCGGGCAACTGGATGTACGCCAGAATGGGTGATCTGGCTGAGAAGGTCACGGCACAGCTTGGAGGTAGTTCTGATTCTGGAGGAGGCACTGCTGGAAAGGGAACGCAGGCAGCTGTCTTTGCCAGTCTATCAGAAGCAGAGGTGATCAAGAAGGTTGGCGCTTTGTTCACGGCTGACCAGAAGAAAACCGGGATTTTGGCGTCCGTGTCCCTGGCACAGTTCATTCTGGAGTCCGGGTATGGCAAAAGTGAGCTGGCGCAGAACGCCAACAATGTGTTTGGCATGAAGTGCTCCCTCTCCGGCAATACCTGGGCAGGCTCCGTCTGGGACGGGACGAGTAAATACACCAAGCAGACAAAGGAGCAGAATGCGGATGGCAGCTATGTGACCATTACGGCTGATTTCCGTAAGTATCCCTGTGTGGAGGACTCTATCGCTGACCACAGTGCCTATCTGCTGGGAGCAAAGAACGGCAGCGGGCTGCGCTATGACGGACTGAAAGGCTGTACGGATTATAAGAAGGCGGTGCAGATCATCAAGGACGGCGGGTATGCTACCAGTCTGACCTATGTGGAGAAGCTCTGCTCTATCATCGAGCGGTGGAACCTGACCCAGTACGATGTGAAGAAAGAAGCAGTGGTCTGGTATCGTGTCCGCAAGACCTGGGAGGATTCCCAGTCACAGATCGGTGCGTTCAAGATTCTGGAGAATGCAAAGAAGTGCGCGGATCAGAATCCGGGATACAGGGTCTTTGATGCATCCGGCAAGGTGGTCTATGCACCTACCGCTTCGGATGTGCCTTTCCTTGTGAAGGTCAGCATCACGGATCTGAATATCAGAACCGGGCCGGGAACAGACCATGCAAAAACAGGCAAGTTTACCGGCATCGGCGTATTTACCATCGTTGATGTGAAGTCCGGCAAAGGCTCTACGGCTGGCTGGGGCAAGCTGAAATCAGGAGCAGGGTGGATTTCTTTGGCGTATGCGGAACGGATTTGATTTATATTGGCGGCATTGTTCTTCGGAGCAGTGCCGCCTTATTTTTTTTACTGTAAATTCGGTCTGTTTCTGGGCGTAGGAAGGTGAACGATTGGAGGTGGCCCAATGAATACAGACCAGAAGACCAGAATCACCAGACTGCGCAGCGAAGGCGCAAGCTACAATCAGATTGCCCAGGAGCTTGGCATCTCCAAAAACACAGTTTCTACCTTCTGCCGCAGGAACGGCCTGACAGGGGACGCTGCAGAAACGGCGCCTTCCACAGTCACCACGCATACCTGCAAAAACTGTGGGAAAGAGATCGTCCAGTATCCCGGACGCAAGGAGAAGAAGTTCTGCTCAGATGCCTGCAGGAATAAATGGTGGAACGCCCATCTGTCTGAGGTAAAGCGCAGGGCGATGTATCCATATACCTGCCCATCCTGTGGGAAGATGTTTTTTGCCTACGGCAATCGAAACCGCAAATACTGCTCTCACGCCTGCTATATCGCAGGCAGATTCGGAGGTGCGTGATGAGAATGACAGCCGAGGAATTTGAACGGGAGCGGCAGTATCAGACCGTGATGCATTTCGTGAGGAAGCTTCTTGAAGAGGGGCTGATCTCGGAGGAGGAATACTGTCAGATTGATACAAGAAATCTGGAAAAATGGGGGCCGAAAACCGGCAGTTTACTTAGCGGAAAGTTCTTGATATATGCGGAAAACAGAGCGAACATGTCACATGGAAAGGAGGCATGTGCGTATGAGAAAGATCACAAAGATTGAGCCGACAGCTCCCGTGGTAAAACAGAAAAAACGTGTGGCGGCTTATGCCAGGGTGTCGATGGATACGGAGCGTCTCCAGCATTCCCTCTCAGCTCAGGTCAGCTACTACAATGACAAGATTCAGAAGAACCCGGAGTGGCTCTTTGCAGGCGTGTATGCAGATAATGGAATTTCCGGCACCGGAACAGCAAAGCGGGAAGAATTCAACAGGCTGCTTGCGGACTGCGAGGCGGGAAAGATTGATTTGGTGCTGACCAAATCCATCAGCCGGTTTGCCAGGAATACGGTAGACCTTCTGGAGACGGTCCGCCATCTGAAGGAAATCGGTGTGGAGGTGTGGTTTGAGCGGGAAAACATCCGCTCTTTTGACGGGGATGGCGAGCTGCTGCTTTCCATCCTCGCTTCATTTGCCCAGGAGGAAAGCCGCTCCATTTCAGAAAACTGCAAATGGGGAATCCGAAAGCGGTTTGAGAAAGGGATTCCAAACGGTCACTTCAGGATCTACGGATACCGCTGGGAAGGAGATGAGCTGCTCATTGTGCCGGAGGAAGCGGCAGTAGTGCGGCGCATTTTCCAAAACTTTCTGGATGGAAAGTCCAGGCTTGAGACGGAACGCGAGTTTGCCGGGGAAGGGATCACCACAAGGGACGGATGCCGATGGGTGGATTCCAACATCAAGAAGGTTCTCACAAACTGCACGTATACAGGAGACCTTCTTCTGCAGAAGGAATACATTTCTGACCCCATCCGCAAAAAACGCAGGCAGAACCGAGGGGAGCTTCCCCAGTATTTCGTGCCGGAACACCATGAGGCCATCATTGACCGGGAGACCTTCCGGTATGTGCAGGAAGAAATGGAAAGGCGAAAGGAACTGGGGGCATTGGCAAACAAGAGTTTGAACACCTGCTGCTTTTCCGGCAGGATCAAGTGCCCGCACTGCGGCTGTAGCTACATGCACAACCGGCGCACAAAGAATGGCAGCTATCAGGAATACTGGAACTGCGGCAGCAGGAAGAAAAAGAAGGTGGGTGACGGCTGCCCGGTGAACGGCTCAATCAGCCAGAAGGCTCTGGAGAAGGCATGCGTGGAAGTCCTTGGACTGGAAGCATTTGATGAGGATGTATTTCTTGCCAGGGTAGACCACATCGAGGTGCCGGAAAGTTATACCCTGGACTTTTTCTTAAAGGACGGGACGGTGATTCGTAAGGATGCGCCAAATACCGGTCATCGGGACTGCTGGACTCCGGAATATAAGGCCAGAGCCTCTGCATACCGCAGGGAGCATGCAGCTATGGGAAAGAAGGGGGTATCCTGCTTTACGTCCAAAATCAAATGTGCAGAGTGCGGATGCAACTTCCGGGGACAGACACAGAGCTGCTTATCCACGGAAGACGGCAAGATGAAGCACTGGCGGTGCAGCACAGGCGCTTCTGTCTGCGGCACTCCCGGCCTGCGTGACGACCTTCTGAGGAAGCTCGCCGCAGAAGTGATGGGAACGGAGGCCTTTGATGAAGAACAATTTCTTGAGCAGATTGACCGGATTGTCGTGAGTAAGGAGAAAGAGCTGACTTTTGTATTCTGCGATGGCCGGGAAGAAAAAAGAGCATGGGAATACAAGCGGCAGATGCCGCCCTGGTCAAAGGAGCGCAGAGATTCCTTTGATAGAAAGCCAAGGCGCAGCTATACGGAGGAAGAGCGGAAGGCCGCCAGTGAGAGGATGAAAAAGCTGAGGAAGGAGCGAGGAAGTGAATGGCGAAAAAGGTAATGAAGATCCCGGCAACGGTCAGCCAGTTTACGGCATCTCCCATCGACAGCAGGAAAAAGAGGCGGGTTGCAGGATACGCCCGTGTCTCCACAGACCATGACGAGCAGCTGACCAGCTATGAGGCACAGCTGGATTATTACACCACCCTCATCAAGAGCCATGACGATTGGGAGTTTGCCGGAATGTATTCAGACGAAGGGGTGACCGGGACCAGTACAAAAAAACGAGAAGGCTTCCAGACGATGGTGGCGGACGCTCTGTCCGGAAAGATTGACCTGATTATCACAAAATCCGTCAGCCGTTTTGCCAGAAATACGGTGGACAGCCTTTCTACCATCCGGGAACTGAAGGAGCACAACACGGAGGTCTATTTTGAGAAGGAAAACATCTGGACGTTCGACTCCAAAGGAGAACTTCTGATCACTATCATGTCCTCTCTGGCTCAGGAAGAAAGCCGCTCTATCTCAGAGAACGTTACTTGGGGACATCGGAAGCGAATGGCAGACGGCAAGGTGGCGGTGGCCTACAGTCGGTTCATCGGCTATGACAAGGGCGAGAACGGCAGCATGGTGATCAACGAGGAGGAGGCCAAGGTCATCCGGCTGATCTATGGGGAGTTTCTGGCCGGGCTTTCCTACCACGCCATTGCTGACCGCCTGACATCTCTTGGCATTAAGACACCCGGCGGCAAAAGCAAATGGAGCCAGAGTACGGTAAAGAGCATCCTACAAAACGAGAAATACAAAGGGGATGCCCTGCTTCAGAAAAGCTACACGCCGGATTTCCTGACCAAGAAACAGGTTGTTAATAACGGTGAGGTTCCCCAGTATTATGTGCAGGGAAGTCATGAGCCCATCATCGAGCCGGAGATTTTTGACCGGGTGCAGGACATGATCAAGCAGCGGGCTTCCAAACGGGGATACAGCGGTGTGACGATTTTCTCCTCTAAGATTTACTGCGGGGAGTGCGGTGCGGCCTATGGCTCCAAGGTCTGGCACAGCACAGACAAATACCGGAGGGTGATCTGGCAGTGCAATGCCAAGTTCAAAGAGAAGAAGCACTGCGGCACTCCCCATTTGACAGAGGATGAGGTCAAAGCCGCTTTTGTACGGGCGGCAAACAAGCTGGTCTCAGACAGGAATCTTGTGCTGAAGGAACTGCGGGAAATCCAGAGGACGCTCACCGGCACAGATGAGTTGGAGGCAGAGCAGAAACAGCTGGCGGAGCAGATGAATGCTGACGCAGATGCGGTGCAGGAACTGATTGCACAGAATGCACGGGTGGCGCAGGATCAGACCGAGTACAATCTCCGGTACGATGCTTTGGTTTCCCGTTTTGACAAAACCAAAGAACGGTACGAGCAGGTAACTGCGGAGATTGCCCTGAAGGGGGTCCGCAGGCGGGAGTTCGGACGGTTCATCAAGTCGGTGGAGAACCTGCCGGAGATTATCACCAGGTTCGATGAGGCACTCTGGGGCAGCCTGGTGGAGAAGGTGACGGTATACAGCAAGGACAGAATCGTGTTTACCATGACAAGCGGCATGGAGATCGAGGTCTGATGAAAAACAACAGAGGACGCTTCACTTTTTTGGAGTGGGGCGTCTTTTTTTGTAGAATTTTTACCAATCTTATGTTATAATACCTTATCTGATTAGTGAAACAAGTGAACGCATTTTCGGGAGAAAGAGAATATGCTAAGAAACAATATCGAATTAGACGTAAAGATAAAATGTATCGAGCAAAATAAGCCGCAGTCTAAGATTGCGGAAGAAATCGGAACTTCTGCTCCATATGTGAGCCGGATTGTAAACAGCGGGGATAAGGTGCTGAATAAAACTTTTGTTCAGATCATGGAGTCGCTGGGGTATGATGTGGAATTGACTTATGTGAAGAGGGAGGAATAGGGTATGGCAAGTTGTACAGTAGAGAATTGGACATTGGAAAGCCTGTCATCAGCATTGCAGGATATGAACAAAGACAATAAACGCATTGCTGTACCCATGTTTCAGCGAGGAAAAAGATGGAGTTCACAGCAACAAAGAACATTTATTGATTCCTTGATTAAAGGATTTCCAGTTGGCACTATGTTGTTTTATGAAACTTTTGAGGATGGAGTGCAAACATATATTCTTGTGGACGGTCTTCAACGTGGAAATAGCATAAAGAAGTATATGAATAATCCAACGGAGTTCTTTTATGATAAAAATATATCAGAGGAATTCTGTCAGAGTATACTGCAAATTGTTAATGCTAATGTAACCGAAAACTATAATGTGGTGCGATCGAAGTTAACAGAATTCATCAAGAAACAGAAATCGTTTAAAAATTTGCAATATTACCTTCCTGCAAAAGATATAGCTGAGTATTTTTCATCTGGGTCAGAAATAATTGGTGATCTGATTGATGTTATAGCGGAATTTTTTGAGGAGCGCCAAGCGTTATATGATCAAATCGCACTTACTGTTATTCCGGTAATTGTTTATCACGGGGAAGAAGAAAATTTACCAGAGATATTTGACAGGATTAATTCACAGGGAACGCCTCTGGATCAATATGAGGTTTATGCAGCTGCATGGCCAGTAAGTCAAAGATTTAAAATTTCAAATACAGAAATTGTAGAATGTGCCATAAAAAAATATGATGCTTTTGTAGAAGACGGTTTTTCCATTCATGGCTACGATAGAGAAACAATGCGGTTATCTAAGAAAGTAAATGCATTTGAGTATTTATTTGGGTTGGGAAAATATATTGTTTCAAAATATGATATATTAGGCTTCCAGAAATCTCTACCAGATGATACCGTAAATCCTATTGGATTTGAACTGGTAAATGCATGTCTTAATGATACAAATAAAATAAAGGTTTTGTATAAAAATATTTATGCAATAGAAAACGTGGATGTTTTTGAGAGTGCATTAATTAAGGCTATTGATTTCGTGATTAGTTCCGTTTCAGCTATTATTCGTTTCAAAGGGAACAGTCGATCGGGTACGAAAATGTTTCATTCAAAGTACCAGATATTATCAATGATTTCGACTACATTTAAAGAAATGTACGATGGGATGAATTATACAGCGGTAAGTGACAGTTGGAACTCAAAGAAAGATATTATTTCTAAGAATCTTCGCCTATATTATGTATATGACATTCTTACTAATTATTGGAGTGAGGGAGGTACTAACAAGATTCATAGTGCGGCAAAACCCAATAGGTATATGACTGAAATTTCTACACGAGCATGGAAAAATGCCTTAGATGCATTTTTTGACAGATCTATGTTTCGAGCAGAAAGCAAACAAATAGCAAATCCTAAAAGTGAAGAGATAGTCTTCCTTAATTGTATATATCTTAACACATTTACTGCTATGGATCAGCTTTCGATTAATAAATTTGACATAGAGCATATTGCGCCAAAGGAGCAAATGAAAAAACTAATTGCTGTTACAGAAGGTTCGGGGCTTCCTATTAGTTCTATAGCTAATTTGTGCTATTTGCCTGAATATGTTAACCGTAGTAAAAAAGACAAAAATTTTTATCAGGATAAGAAGTATTTGCAGCATATAAATCTGGATGAAGTTGAGAAAAAGTACAGCTTTACTTCAAGTGATGATCTTGAATGGATGGATATGCCATATGAAGGCAGAGATGATTTTGAAACTTTAAAGCAATTTTATTTTGAATTCTGCGATAATAGATTTTCGATACTGAAAAAATTATTCTGTAAATCAATGGGAATTGATTATGAAGCCATGAATGCAGTTTCAGAAAAAGAAATAGCTGAATCTTCAGATGTAGAAAAACCAGTTTCCAAGACGCGAATAGACACAACTAATTTTATCGGTGAGTGTATAAAACGGGTGGAACGTAAAACAGGAGAATCTCTGAATAAGATAGGAAGAAGTGCGTTTGTTTCCTCAGATGGCAATAAGGGATACGTATTTTGCGTTTCAAAAGCATATATACAAGGAAAAAAAGAAAAATATTGGTTTGGATACCGAAGAAACCCTATTGAAGCAATAAGGCAATGCGAAAATAAATATGTTGTTTATGGATGCCGAGAGGCCAGGGAAGTTTTAATTATTCCGGTATCTGTGATTGAGTCCCTGACACCATCAATGAATTCTTCTGTGGATGAGGACGGAGAGATTTCTCACTGGCATATCGTGTTTTTCAAAGACGAGAACGGACATATGTCACAGTTATTGTCTAAGCCCAGCCTACAGGAAATCGATATTGACAAATACAGAATTTAATCTTTTGGAAAGAAAATGATATTTACATGACAACGTATACAGATATTAAGAAAGATAAGTATTATAAAATTCTTTGGACAGGCAACCACTCCATGAGTCTATCTTTTAGGAAACACAAATTTACTGTTAAGCGCAATTACATAAAATATAGTTTTTTGGTGTCAGTTTGTGGTGATGAGATGCGCATTGAAGTGGAGGCAAATGAATTAGTTGAGTTAGAAATATTATATTCATGGGTTTGCCAAATAAGACGGTTTGAATATTTGTTTGATGGCTCATTTTACATTATGTGCAAATGCTGTCTTGATGAGGTTGATTTGACACAGATAATTGGAAAATCCGAAAATGCTTATTTTCAAATGGAGCGTGGGAAGCATATAATAAAGCTTCAATTCAATGACAGAGATTACAAGCGTCATTTTGTCAATTGGATCAAATTAGAAAAAAATTTTCACTTAATTAATCAAATGCTTTTGTATGCGAGCAATACAAGAGGGATAACTGCTGATATCAGGATTGCAATGTTAGCAGAATGTTATGAACCTTTTGCACTTGAACTGGAAAAAAGAGGATATATTACCGTGCAAAAAGTTTTGCCTGCAAAACCCATAACGTGCTCTAAGTGTGGTTATCAGCATTTAAACAAAAACAGATCAAGAAAAACTTTGGGTTCCTGTCTGGAGTCTGTTATAAGAGTTTATGGTAAGCCCGTCTTTTCGACTGAGTACAGAAGAAAAAGAAGTTTAGTAAAACATATTGTAAAAACCCGGAACAAAATTTTTCACGTAAAAACTAATAGCAAAGGGGCATTAGGTGGCGGGCAAAGTGGTTTTTATGCAATTAAATTAGATTGGATGTATCGATACATTATTTTATGCTTGGTTACAGGAAATCGACAGATAATGGATTATGAATTGGAAAAAAATGTTCTGGCATTTGAGACAACTTTTCCTCAACTTGTTTATCATATATGAAAAACATATTCTGAATTATTCAGGGGGGGGGTGTTCAAAGGGGTGTTCAAAGGTGTTCATTTCCAAAATGAAAAATGTGATTGTATCAAATACCTGAAATTAGTAGAAGCTGCTCACGGCTGTGGCATCCTCTTTGTGGCTCTCTATAATCTCATGGTACATGTTCAGGGCAGACAGCGGTGTTTTCATCTGATGTGATACATCCGAAATAATGTCCTGCAAAAATTCTTTGGTCTGC
>DWUT01000207.1 GCA_019120615.1 Candidatus Mediterraneibacter norfolkensis | reverse complement strand
GGCTCGTCCAGGATCAGGAAGTTTGCCTCTGAAAGCATCAGCTTCGCCAGGGAAACACGGCCTTTTTCCCCGCCGCTTAAGGCGCGGATCTCTTTGAAGACATCGTCCCCGGTAAACTGGAATGCGGCCAGCGTATTTCGGATCTGAGTGTTGTTCAGAGAGGGATAATCATCTGAAATCTCTTCGAAGATCGTCTTCTCGTCGTGAAGGACATGATGTTCCTGGTCATAATATCCGATCTTTACTTTGGCACCCAGAGTGAAGGAGCCGCTGTCTGCACGGATCACCTGGTTGAGGATCTTGAGAAGAGTGGTCTTTCCTGTACCGTTGTCGCCGATGACAGCCACATGTTCTCCCCGTTTGATCTCAAAACTGACGTCCCGGAAAAGGACCTGGCTGTCAAACTGTTTCGAAAGCCCTTCTACAGAAAGGACATCGTTTCCGCTCGTATAAGCGGGCTCCAGAGTAAGGTGCATTTCCCGGACGGTCTCTGCAGGTTTATCTACGGGAGTGATCTTCTCCAGCATTTTTTCCCTGCTCTCTGCCCGGCGTATGGACTTCTCACGGTTAAAGGAGCGGAGCTTCTCGATGACGGCCTGCTGATGCCGGATCTCTCTCTGCTGATTCAGATATTCTTTAAGCTGCGCGTCGCGGATCTGCTGCTTTTTGGCGGAATACGCCTTATAGTTTCCGAGATAGGTGCGGATCTCCCCGTGCTCGATCTCCGCAACCTTTGTCACGACGCGGTTCAGGAAATAACGGTCATGAGAGACGATGAAGACAGCGCCGGGATAATTCATGAGAAACGTCTCAAGCCAGGCAACGGAATTCAGGTCCAGATGGTTTGTGGGCTCGTCCAGAAGAAGAACGTCCGGTTTTGTGAGGAGCAGCTTGCCGAGAGAAACGCGTGTCTTCTGCCCGCCGGACAGGGTGTCTGTCTGTTTTGAAAAATCGTCTTCTGTGAAGCCCAGGCCTTTCAGCACTCCGGTGATCTCACTCTCACAGGCGTAGCCGTTTTTATCTTCGAATTCAGACTGCAGCCGGTTATATGTATCAAGCCGGTCCTTCAGAGCGTCTCCGGAAAGGTGTTTCAGTTCCTCTTCGATGGCGCGGATCTGTGCCTCCAGCGCAAAGATATCTGCTCTGGCGCTGCGGACCTCTTCGTAGATCGTGTTCCCCGGCAGAAGATCCTGATGCTGGGCGAGATAGCCGATGGTCTTTCCTTTTGCAAGAATCACATCTCCGCCGTCCATCGGCTCATCCCCCATGATTATTTTCAGGATCGTGGATTTCCCGGCTCCGTTGATCCCTACGAGCGCCGCTTTTTCACGCTCCTCAATATGGAAGGAGCCGTCATGGACAATGACATGCTCACCGAATGATTTATTTATATTATGACATGCGAGTATCATGATACTCCTCCTGAAATTAAATTATTTGACAGTCCTAAACTATCATTATAGCGGAATCACACGAAAATACAAGCAATTAAAAGTAAAGTTTGACAGAAGAAAAAGTCTTTTATATAATTAGGATGGTATAGACTTGAAATGGAGGGCGATAAGTTTGGAACATAGAGGAATATCCCGTGCCGTTATATCCAGGCTTCCAAGATATTACAGATATCTTGGAGATCTGTTAGAGGAAGGCGTCGAGAGAATCTCATCCGGTGATCTCAGCAAAAAGATGCATGTCACCGCATCTCAGATACGTCAGGATCTGAATAATTTCGGAGGGTTCGGACAGCAGGGATACGGGTATAATGTAAAGTATCTTTATACGGAGATCGGAAAGATACTCGGCCTGGATAAGAATCATAACTTTATTATCATCGGAGCAGGAAATCTCGGACAGGCACTGGCGAATTACGCTTCATTTGAGAGGAGCGGTTTTATATTAAAAAGTCTGTTCGATGTAAATCCGAGGATGGAAGGTGTGGCGATACGGGGAGTTCCGATCAGGATGATGGATGAACTGGAAAACTTCCTTCAGAATAATGAGATTGAGATCGCTGCGCTGACCCTCCCGAAATCAAAGGCGATAGAGGTTGCGGACATACTCGTTGCGAACGGGATCAAGGCAATCTGGAATTTTGCTCATACCGATCTGAACCTGCCGAAGGATGTGATCGTTGAGAGCGTTCATCTGTCAGACAGTCTCATGACATTATCCTACAATATCACCCGCAGGAATGAAGGAAACAAAAAATAACAGGTATAGATGCCCCGCAGTTGACTGCGGGGTATTTGAACGCAGTGGAGCCGGTTTTGAGATTTCGAACTGACTTTTCTGCAGAAAGGCAAGGTGAAATAAATGAGATATCTCCCAGATGGCGATCAGATGAAGAACGCTGATACACATACGATCCGGCAGATCGGCATTCCCTCTCTGGTCCTCATGGAGAGAGCGGCACTCAAGATCGTGGAATCTATTGAGCAGGCAGACGTATCCCTGTCGGATACGCTGGTCGTCTGCGGAAGCGGAAACAACGGAGGAGATGGATTTGCCGCGGCCAGGATCCTGGTTGAAAAAGGGTACAGAGCTTCCGTGCTGTTTGTCGGAAAGGAAACATCATTGAGTGAGGAATGCCGGCTTCAGAAGAAGATTGCTGAGAATCTGGGCATTCCCGTATTCACCACATATCCCGGGGAGGAATATACTGTTATAATAGATGCGGTATTTGGCGTCGGACTGAGCCGCGATGTTACCGGGCATTACGCGGAAGTGATAGACTGGATGAATGCACAGGAGGCGTTTAAAGTGGCGGCGGATATCCCTTCCGGAATCTGTTCACGCACAGGGCGTGTGTTCGGAACGGCGTTCCGCGCGGATCTTACGGTCGCGATTGCCTGTGAGAAGCTGGGATGTGTATTATATCCGGGAAAGAATTATGCAGGGAAAACAGTCACGGTGCCGATCGGGATCGACACAGAACTGTTCCGTGCCGATCCCGCTGTATGTTTTACCTGGGAAGGAAAAGATATGGAGAAACTTCTTCCGGAAAGGCGGGCGGATTCTCATAAGGGAAGCTATGGACGTGTTCTTATGGTCACAGGGAGCCCAGGAATGGCAGGGGCGGCATATCTGTCTGCAAAAGCGGCCTACGCAGTCGGAGCGGGACTTGTGCAGGTACACACGAGCGAAGAGAACCGTCAGATCCTTCAGCAGCTCCTTCCGGAGGCGATCATTTCATGTTACTCGGAATATGACGAAGAAAAACTGGAAATTTTGCTGGAATGGGCGGATGTGGTCTGCATCGGGTGCGGTCTCGGGCAGAGCAGTACGTCAGAGAAGATCCTGTGTCATACGCTTGAGAAGATCAGGAAACCATGTATCATTGATGCCGATGGATTGAATATCCTCAGCAGGCACAGGGAACTGATGGACTGCGGCAGCCGCTGTCCGGTGATCCTGACTCCCCACATGAAGGAAATGTCCAGACTGACGGGGAAGAGTGTGGCGGAGATCAGAGAGGACCGGATGAAAGTGCTGGATGAGTTTACGGAAAAGCATCCGGTAACCTGTGTACTAAAGGACAGCAGGACTGTGGCGGCACGTCATGGGTTCCATAAGTTTGTTAACCTTGCGGGAAACAGCGCCATGGCTAAAGCAGGATCTGGAGATGTACTGGCGGGTGTGATCACAGGCCTGGCCGCTCAGGAAAAAGACACATTCCGAAGCGCAGCACTTGGAGTGTGGCTCCACGCCTGCGGCGGAGACGAGGCGAGGGATGAGAAAGGAACTTACAGCGTACTGGCGCGAGACCTGATACACGGGATTCAAAAATGTATAAAAAAAGCGGAGGAGAGCATAAGAAAATGAAACGATACAGCAGAGTCTGTGCGAAGATCGATCTTGATGCTATCGCATATAATATGGAACAGATGAAAAACAGGATCGGAGAGGACGCCCGTCTGATCGCGGTCATAAAGACAGACGGCTACGGTCATGGGGCAGTGCCCATCGCCAGGATGTTTGAGGATGTACCCTATGTCTGGGGATATGCCGTCGCATGCCTCGGCGAGGGAATCGTTCTGAGAAAAAACGGGATCCGTAAGCCGATCCTTGTTTTGGGATGCGTGTTCCCGGATGAATATGAGGATATGGTGAAAAATGAGATCCGCACCGCCATATATACCGAGGAGATGGCGCAACAGATATCGGAGACAGCGGTACGCCTCGGGATGCAGGCATGTTTCCATATTAAGATAGATACCGGAATGGGGAGGATCGGATTTCCGGTAAACGAGGAGAGCGCAGATGCGGTCGAAAGGATCAGCAGACTGCCGAATATCCGGATGGAAGGACTTTTCACTCATTTTGCGAAAGCAGATGAAAAGGATAAGACCTATACGTACAGACAGCATGAGAAGTTTCTCTGGATGAAGGAACAGCTTGAAAAGAGAGGGGTATCGATTCAGTATTATGACTGCGACAACAGCGCGGGTATCATTGATTTCCCGGATATGAAACACGATCTGGCGCGTGCCGGGATATCCACCTACGGCATGTACCCTTCCGATGAGGTGATGAAGGAGGCTGTGGACCTGAAACCGGCGCTTCGCCTGGTAAGCCATGTAAGTTTTGTGAAGGATGTGGAACCGGGAACAGCGATCAGTTACGGGGGAACATTCGTTGCGAAGGAAAAAATGAAAGTTGCCACGATCCCTGTGGGATACGGTGACGGGTATCCGCGTTCCCTCTCAAACAAAGGCTGTGTTCTGATCCATGGAAAACGCGCCCGGATTCTTGGCCGTGTCTGCATGGATCAGTTCATGGTGGATGTGACACAGATCCCGGAGACAAGGTTCATGGATGAAGCGGTCCTGATCGGAACGGACGGTGAAGACCGGATTACAGTAGAGGAACTGGCAAACTTAAGCGGACGTTTCAATTATGAATTTGTGTGCTGCCTCGGCAAGAGGATCCCGCGGGAATACTGGAAAAACGGAGAGGTCACGGAACAGACGGATTTCTTTTAGATCCGAAAGGGAGGTCCTTCGACTGAGAAAATAAATGAATACATCCGAAAAAACCGGAAATACTGAAGTATCCGCACCGGAAAAGGCGGAAGAACAGTAAATGGAATCGGAGTGTGAATGAATTGACTATCAGGCGAGGAGACATCTATTATGCGGATCTGAGTCCCGTGGTGGGATCAGAACAGGGCGGCATCCGGCCGGTGCTTGTGATCCAGAACAATGTAGGAAACAGGCACAGCCCGACGATCATATGTGCGGCCATCACCTCGAAAATGAATAAAGCGAAACTGCCGACGCATATCGAGATCAGCGCGAAAAATTACCGGATCGTAAAAAATTCGGTCATTCTGCTTGAACAGATCCGGACAATCGACAAACAGCGGCTGAAAGAATTTGTCTGTCACATCGATCCGGCTATGATGAGAAAAGTAGATGAGGCGATCCGTATCAGCTTAGAACTTCCTACATAGTTTCCGGATCGTCCAGCCTTTACAGGAAGCGAAAAGAATGGTAAAATTGTATGGCGCAGTATGCATTATTGTATAATTATAAATTGATCACATAAAGAAAAAGGAGATTTGAGAGATGTCAGGACATTCGAAATTTGCGAATATTAAACACAAAAAAGAAAAGAACGACGCAGCGAAGGGAAAGATTTTTACGAAGATCGGACGTGAGCTTGCCGTTGCCGTAAAGGAAGGCGGCGGTGCGGACCCGGCGAACAACAGCAGGCTCCGCGACGTGATCGCGAAGGCAAAGTCAAACAACATGCCGAACGATACAATCGAGAGGAACATCAAGAAGGCTGCCGGAGAGGGATCCGGTGACAACTATGAACACATTACATATGAAGGATACGGACCGAACGGCACGGCAATTATCGTCAAGACCCTGACGGATAACAAGAACAGGGCTGCTTCCAATGTCCGCAACGCGTTCACAAAAGGAAACGGCAACGTGGGTACTCCGGGATGCGTCTCTTTTATGTTTGATGAGAAGGGACAGATCTTTGTCGCAAAAGAAGACTGCGATATGGATCCGGATGAGCTTATGATGCTGGCGCTGGATGCAGGGGCGGAAGATTTTACAGAGGATGAAGAGAGTTATGAGATCCTCACTGACCCGGCAAGCTTCAGCGACGTCCGCCTTAAGCTGGAAGAGGCAGGGATCACCATGGCTTCCGCTGAGGTGACAATGATTCCTCAGACATACGTGGAACTGACAAATGAGGAGGATATCAAAAATATCCAGAAAACGCTGGATCTTCTTGAGGAAGACGATGACGTACAGGATGTT
>DWUT01000206.1 GCA_019120615.1 Candidatus Mediterraneibacter norfolkensis | reverse complement strand
TTTCCTGAGAGGGAGTGGCAGGATGTCTGCGAATACCTTACGGGAGAAAAGAAGACGACAAAAGAAGAAGCCCGGCAGAAGCTTCTCGAATATCTGCGGGACAGTTGATCAAAACCATGCGAGAGTTTCTGATAAGAGGGATTAAGAGGGGGATGCGGATGAAAAGCAGGCAGAGGAGGATTCCTCTGCCTGAACTTCTGGAAAAAACTTTTCCAGGCGGAAATCTTATTACAGATACATCCCGCACAGGTCGGTTATCCTGCTGATCTTCCTTTCCGAATCCGTCACATCTCCGAATCCGTATTCCGCAAATATAAAAGGCACTCCTGCTTCTCTGCATGCATCTGCGTCACCCTGTGTGTCTCCCACATAGACCACATCCTTCAGTCCGTTCCGTTTCATCAGGGTGCGGATGGTCTCGCCCTTTGGGGTACCGGTTTCGCCGAAACAGAGGTGATCCCGGATACAGGAGCCGATGCCGGTGGTCTTTATCATCACTTCGATGTACCCCCGCTGACAGTTGCTTACGATGAAGAGAGGGTATTTTTTCGCCAGTTTCCGGATTGTCTCCACGACGCCTTCATACAGGTCGCCGGGATGCACCTCCAGGTGGCGGTTTTCATAATCGTAGCAGATATCGAGAAACTCCAGCCGCTCCTTTTCGGGAAGAGAGGGGAAGAGCGAGTCGGCGATCTCGGTCATTGTCTTTCCGAACAGCCCTTTCAGGATATCAGCGGTTATGGTCAGGTCCATGTCTGAATTTTCCCGGATCGCCAGGTTCCAGGATTCTGTCACCGAGTCAGTAGAATCCCAGAGGGTCCCGTCAACATCAAAAATAATTCCATCCATATTCAGTGTCTCCTTTTTGAAAATATATTTCTGAAGATAATTCATGTTCAGATAAATCTCTACGCATACTAATATATCAAAAACCATGGGAAGACTCAATATAAAACAAAAACAGGCGCCGGAAAAACAGCCTTTCAAAAACAGGACTTTTAGTGTATACTTTAGTAATGGCGGCGCGTGGGATGCCGCGCCGGAAAAAGGAGATTATTTTTATGAGAGAAAAGATCGTACTGATTGACGGACACAGTATCTTAAACCGTGCGTTTTACGGAGTGCCCGACCTGACAAACTCAGAGGGGCTCCACACCAACGCGGTGTACGGATTTTTAAATATCATGTTCAAGATCCTGGACGAGGAGAAACCGGAATATCTGACCGTGACTTTCGACGTCCATGCGCCTACGTTCCGGCACAAGATGTTTGCCGATTACAAGGGGACGAGAAAGCCCATGGCGGAGGAACTCCGGCAGCAGGTCCCGGTGATCAAGGACGTACTCAAAGCCATGAACATTGAGATCATAGAGAAGGAAGGTCTTGAGGCGGACGATCTTCTGGGGACGATCTCCTGTCTGTGCGAGGAGAAAGGGATGGACGTGTCCATCATCTCCGGAGACAGAGATACGCTCCAGCTTGCCACAGAGCATGTGAAGATCCGGATCCCAAAGACGAAGCAGGGAAAGACCGAGGTTGAGGATTACAACGCCGGGGAGGTCCGGGAAAAGTACGGAGTGACTCCCAAAGAATTTATCGATGTGAAGGCGCTTATGGGAGATACGGCGGATAATATCCCCGGTGTGCCCGGGATCGGAGAGAAGACAGCGACGAAGATCATCCAGGATTACAAGAGCATTGAAAATGCCCATGAGCATGTGGATGAACTGAAACCGCCGAGAGCCAGCAAAAACTTAAAGGAGTACTGGGAGCAGGCGAAGATGAGCAAGACGCTTGCCACCATTGAGACCCACGCTAATATTGAATTTAATATAGAAGAAGCACGAATGGGAGATCTTTATACTGAGGAAGCCCATGAGATGTTCAAGCGGCTTCAGTTTAAAAATATGCTGAGCCGGTTTGACACAGGGATCTCTGCCAATGAGATCGAGAAGAACTTTACGGAGGTCACAGGCCGGGAGCAGATCGAGAAGATATTCGCCGAGGCGGAGAAGGCGCAGTGTGTCGGCGCGGCAGTGTCAAAGGATCAGGGAAATGTCCTTCCGCTGTTTGCCCATCCGTCGGGATTCGGGCGGATCGCCATCGCGTACGGGCAGGACAGGATCTTTACCATTCCCTGTGACATGGATACGGATATGGATTATCTGTTCGGAAAACTCTCTGCTCTGGCGGCGAAGGTAAAAACATTTTCCATGTGCGGACTCAAGGAATTCCTTCCCTGTCTCATGAAAGAGAGGGATGGGAAAGAAGAGAAGGAAAACGAGATCACGGAGACGGGACCGGATCCGGAAAACGCTTTCGACGTGATCGTGGCGGCTTATCTGCTGAACCCGCTGAAGAGTGACTATGACTACGAGGACGTGGCGCGGGAGCATCTGGGATTTCTGATCGATGAAAAACTGGACGAGAGTGCGAAGGCATGCTATGAGGCATACACCGCTTTTGCCTCTGTGCCTGTCCTGGAAAAGAAACTGAAGGAGACGGGGATGGACCGTCTGTTCCGGGAGATTGAGATGCCTCTTGTGTTCACTCTGTACCATATGGAACAGGCCGGAGTGAAGGTAGAGGGAGATGCACTGAAAGCATACGGAGATCAGCTGGGCGGAAGGATCGTGGAACTGGAAAAGGAGATCTATGAACTGGCCGGGGAAGAGTTTAATATCAACTCTCCGAAGCAGCTTGGAGTGATCCTCTTTGAGAAGCTTCAGATGCCCCATGCCAAGAAGACAAAGACCGGGTATTCCACGGCAGCGGATGTGCTGGAGAAGCTGGCGCCGGATCATCCCATTGTCGCGAAGATCCTGGAGTACCGGCAGCTTGCGAAGCTGAAATCCACTTACGCGGACGGACTTGCCGTGTTCATCGGCGATGATGGCCGGATCCACGGGAAATTCAATCAGACGATCACAGCCACGGGACGCATCAGCAGCACGGAGCCGAACCTCCAGAATATCCCGGTGCGGATGGAGCTGGGAAGGCTGATCCGGAAAGTATTCGTTCCGGCGGAAGGATGCGTGTTTGTGGATGCGGATTATTCTCAGATCGAACTGCGCATCCTTGCCCACTGTTCCGGGGACGAGCAGCTGATCCAGGCGTACCGGGAGGCGAGGGACATTCATCGGATGACAGCGTCCCAGGTATTCCATACGCCGTTTGACGAGGTCACGGACCTGCAGCGGAGAAACGCCAAGGCGGTCAATTTCGGGATCGTCTATGGCATCAGTTCCTTCGGTTTGAGCCAGGACCTGAGTATCACCCGCAAGGAAGCGGCGCAGTATATCGAACATTATTTTGAGACTTATCCGGGGATCAAGAAGTTCCTGGATGATTCCGTGGCGCATGCAAAGGAGAAGGGGTACGCCGTCACTTTATATGGAAGGCGCAGGCCGGTTCCGGAGCTGAAGTCCAGTAATTTCATGCAGCGGAACTTCGGTGAGCGGGTCGCCATGAACGCGCCGATCCAGGGAAGCGCGGCGGACATCATCAAGATCGCCATGATCGGCGTGGACAGAGAACTGAAGAAGAGAGGACTGAAGTCCCGTTTGATCCTGCAGGTACACGATGAACTTCTGATCGAGGCTCCGGAAGAAGAAGTGAAGGAAGTCAGGGAACTTCTCAAAGATCAGATGGAGAATGCAGCCCACCTGTCAGTCCCTCTGATCGTGGACATGCATACAGGAAAGAACTGGTACGAGGCGAAGTGAGAAGATGAGAGTGATAGGGATCACCGGAGGCGTAGGCTCCGGGAAGAGTGAAGTGCTGAAATTTCTCAAAGAGAGGTATGGAGCCGCTGTCTGCCAGATGGACGAGACGGCGAAAGAACTGCAGAGAAGCGGAACGGAATGCTTTTCCCGGATCGTGGAGGCATTCGGCAGGGAGATGATAGGCGCAGACGGAGAACTGGACCGGGGAAGGCTCGGCGCCTGTGTTTTCTCGGATCCGGAGAAACTGAAAATACTGAACCGGATCGTCCATCCGGCGGTGCTCGATGCGGTGCGCGAAGATATCAAGGCAAAAGCGGCAGCAGGCGTTCCGGTGTATGTTGTGGAGGCGGCGCTCCTTCCCGATGCAGGAGCGGAGCTGTGCGATGAACTCTGGTATATCTATGCCCGGGAGGATGTGCGCAGCGAAAGGCTGAAGGCGTCCAGACATTATACAGATGAGAAGATCCGGTCCATGATCGCGTCCCAGCCCTCGGAGGAAGCGTTCCGCAGGGCGTGCACCGTGGTCATTGACAACAGCGGGCCGTTTGAAAATACAATGAGACAAATAGGAGACAGAATATGAGATTGTGCAGCATTGCCAGCGGAAGCAGCGGCAACTGTATCTATGTGGGGAGCGACGACACGCATCTTCTGGTGGATACAGGTATCAGTAAAAAAAGGATCGAGGAGGGCTTGAAAGAGCTTGAGATCAAGGGCGATGAAGTGGACGGGATCCTGATCACCCATGAACACTCCGACCATATTCAGGGCCTTGGGGTGTTCAGCAGAAAATACGAGGTTCCCATTTATGCCACGCCGGGGACCATCGACGGGATCTTAAGCTACTCGGGGCTGGGGAAAATGCCGGAGGGGCTGTTCCACCCCATACATACAGATGAGCCGTTTACTCTGGGGGATATAACGGTGAATCCCTTTCTGATCTCCCACGACGCCAACGAGCCGTCCGGATACCGGCTGGAGTGCGATGGAAAATCGGTGGCAGTGGCGACGGATCTGGGAAAATACGATGAGTATACAGTGGAACATTTAAAGAACCTGGATGCGGTCCTTCTGGAGGCGAACCATGATATCCACATGCTGGAAGTCGGTGGATATCCCTATTATCTGAAACAGCGTATCCTGGGAGAAAAAGGGCATCTGTCAAATGAATTGTCAGGCCAGCTTCTTTGTGATATACTACATGATAATTTGAAACACATCGTCCTCGGGCACCTGAGCAAGGACAACAATTACGCAAGGCTTGCCTACGAGACGGTGAAGCTGGAGGTCACTCTGGCGGATAATGACTATAAAGGGGAAGATCTGGACATGTTCGTGGCGAAGCGGGACACAGTCTCGCAGATCGTTACGGTTTGATAAGGATCGGAACCGCATAGTAACAGAATCAGATGAATTGTAAAAAGTGAGATAGCCGCACCGCATAAGAAGGGCCGGCTCCACAGGAGGAAATGAAGATGAAAAAATGTATTGTCACAGTACTTGGAAAAGATACAGTAGGGATCATTGCAAAAGTCTGCACGTATCTGGCTGAAAATGAGATCAATATCCTGGATATCTCCCAGACGATCGTCCAGGGATATTTCAATATGATGATGATCGTGGATGTGACGGACCTGAAGAAAGACTTCACCACAGTCTGCGATGAGATGGAGGCGCTGGGAAAAGAGATCGGCGTGAACATCCGCTGCCAGCGTGAAGAAATCTTTGAGAAAATGCACAGACTGTAACAGGATTTCCGGCGGGATCCCGAAACCGGGAAGCACCGGCTGGACTTTGTGAATGTTAAAAGAACGCGAGGAAAAAGACTATGATCAATATGTATGAAGTATCAGAGACGAATAAGATGATCGAGCATGAGAACCTGGACGTGAGGACCATCACGCTGGGGATCAGCCTTCTCGACTGTATCGATTCTGATCTGGACGAACTGAACCGGAAAATCTATGAGAAGATCACGACTCTGGCAAAGAACCTTGTCTCCACGGGACAGGATATCGAGAAAGAGTTCGGGATCCCGATCGTGAACAAGAGGATCTCCGTGACGCCTATTGCCCTGGTGGGAGGGGCTGCGTGCAAAACTCCGGAGGATTTTGTGAAGATCGCGAAGACACTTGACAGGGCGGCGGACAAAGTGGGCGTGAACTTTATCGGCGGTTATTCCGCTCTTGTTTCCAAGGCCATGACAAAGAGCGATGAGAACCTGATCCGTTCGATCCCCCAGGCACTGGCCCAGACTGAACGGATCTGCAGTTCCGTGAACGTAGGTTCCACAAAGACCGGTATCAATATGGATGCGGTAAGGCTCTGTGGAGAGATCGTGAAGGCTACGGCGGAGGCGACGAAGGAGAGAGATTCTCTGGGATGCGCCAAGCTGGTGGTATTCTGCAACGCCCCGGACGACAATCCGTTCATGGCGGGAGCGTTCCTGGGAGTGACCGAGGCGGACGCAGTGATCAACGTGGGCGTCAGCGGTCCGGGCGTTGTGAAAAAAGCTCTGGAGAAGGTCAGAGGAAAAGGATTTGAAGAACTCTGCGAGACGATCAAGAAGACGGCGTTCAAGGTGACCCGTGTGGGACAGCTTGTAGCAGGGGAGGCTTCCGCCCGTCTGGGTGTTCCTTTCGGCATCGTGGATCTTTCTCTCGCCCCCACTCCGGATGTGGGAGACAGTGTGGCGGAGATCCTGGAGGAGATCGGACTGGAGAGAGTGGGAGCTCCGGGAACGACGGCGGCTCTCGCGCTTTTGAACGACCAGGTGAAAAAAGGAGGCGTGATGGCGTCATCCTATGTGGGAGGCTTAAGTGGTGCGTTCATCCCTGTCAGCGAGGACCAGGGAATGATCGACGCGGTAAATGCGGGTTCTCTGACTCTGGAGAAGCTGGAAGCCATGACCTGTGTCTGCTCTGTGGGGCTTGACATGATCGCCATACCCGGAAAAACGTCGGCGGCGACCATCTCCGGTATCATCGCGGATGAGATGGCGATCGGTATGGTGAACCAGAAGACCACGGCTGTGCGCCTGATCCCGGTGATCGGGAAAGATGTTGGAGAGACGGCAGAGTTCGGCGGTCTTCTCGGATATGCTCCGATCATGCCGGTGAATGAGTTCGGATGCGAGACATTTATCAGCAGACAGGGAAGGATCCCTGCACCGATACACAGTTTTAAAAACTGATGTTTTTTGACACATATTATGAGAAATCATTGTTTTGAAAATAAAGCGCCGTGAAGCACGGCGGAATGGAGAAGATTAAGATTATGAGTAAACTGGCGATCATAACTGACAGTAACAGCGGGATCACCCAGAGCAGAGGAAAGGAGCTGGGAATCTTTGTACTTCCCATGCCGTTTTTTATCGACGGTCAGCTCTTTCTTGAAGATATTACGCTGACCCAGGAACAGTTCTATGAGAGACTGGGCTCGGATTCTGATATCTCCACCTCTCAGCCCTCGCCCGGGGACGTGATGGAACTCTGGGAGAAAATCCTCAGGGATTACGACGAGATCGTCCATATTCCCATGTCCAGCGGGCTGAGCAGCAGCTGCGCCACAGCCATGTCCATTGCGGATGAATACGACGGAAGAGTCCAGGTTGTAAACAACCAGCGCATCTCCGTTACCCAGGAGCAGTCCGTCTATGACGCGATGAAACTGCGGGATGAGGGGAAATCCGCGAAAGAGATCAGAGATATACTGGAGAAGGAAAAATTCCTTTCCAGCATCTATATCACGGTGGATACTCTGAAATATCTGAAGAAAGGCGGGCGGATCACTCCCGCGGCGGCCGCTATCGGCACAGTGCTGAACCTGAAACCGGTCCTTCAGATCCAGGGAGAGAAGCTGGACGCCTTCGCGAAAGTGCGCGGCTGGAAAGCGGCGAAGAAAAGTATGCTGAACGCCGTGGAGAAAGATCTGAATGAACGCTTTGCGGACATAAAAGACCAGATGGTGCTTGGAATGGCGTACACCTGCAGCAAGGAAGAAGCGCAGGAGTGGAAGGGAGAGATCCAGGAACGGTTCCCGGGATATGAACTGCTGGAGGGACCTCTTTCCCTGAGTGTGGCATGCCATATCGGACCGGGGGCCATGGCGGTGACGTGTATGAAGAAAGTGTGACCTTTCGGAGCTGGCGGGGAGGGCGTCCGCCGGGGCAATGTATCATACTGCCTGCGGACACGCTCCCGCTCGGAAAACAACGCAGCGGTACGTAGGCGCGCAAAGGACGCGCGCCAAGTGCCGGCGTTGTTTTAACGGTCCTTAGTCAGCACACCCCTCCGGCTGGGCTGTCCTCCCCGGCAGGACCGCTCTCTCCGGCAGATCTTGAAGAAGGGATGGGA
>DWUT01000205.1 GCA_019120615.1 Candidatus Mediterraneibacter norfolkensis | reverse complement strand
AACCTTTTTGGTGATCTCCTTCAACGGTGTCTTTGCATTCTCCTGCTCTTCTCTCATCTGTCTTCCTCCCTGCAGTATCCGAACAGTAATTCTGTTATTTATCCATTTTTTAGGTATACTCTCAATTTTTTGATAATACAATACGCCCGAACCCGGATAACTTAACCGATAACCTAACCTGCCTGCGTCCGCGCCCGAAGCTGCCGGATGCACTTCCTCCTCACGAACCAGAAGCAGACTGCCTGCATGATGATGGTCGCGATCCAGGATCCCGGATAGGAGATAAACAGGAAATACAGCGACCTGTGCTGCGGGAAGAACACATAGATCCACAGGACTCTGGTCCCTACCGTACCGATCACGGACAGCACCATAGGAACTGCCGAATGGCCCATCCCCCGCAGTGCGCCCGGGATCAGATCCATGATCCCGCAGAGGAAATAGGGAACCGTCGTGATGGACAGGATCTCCAGTCCGCACCGGATCACCTCTTCATCCGAAGTATAGATACCCAGAAGCCGCGTTCCGAATACATAGGCGCCGACTCCGAGGACAGCCGCCGCGCCTGCCGACAGGATCATACAGTCCAGGAGCACCCGGTCCATACGTTTCTGTTTTCCGACGCTGTAGTTCTGGCTTGTAAAACTCATGCACGCCTGGGTGACTGCATTGACTGACACATACAGGAATCCCAGGATGTTGTTTGCCGCCGTGTAGCCTGCCATCGCCGTCGATCCGAATGAATTGACCGACGACTGGAGCAGCGCATTGGAGAAGTTGATCACCGTACTCTGGATCCCCGCCGGGATACCTACCTGAAAGATTCTCTTCATATAGACCCATTTCATGGTCAGTTTCGAGAACCGGAGCTGATAACTCCCCTCTGATTTATAAAGGCAGCGGAGGACCAGGATACAGGAAATAAACTGGGAACTGACCGTACCGATCGCCACGCCTGCGACTCCCAGCGGGATCACGATCACCAGCAGCAGGTCCAGTACCACGTTCGCCATTCCCGCTGCTGCAAGGAACATCAGCGGTCTCTTCGTATCCCCCACCGCGCGGAGGATCGCAGCCCCATAGTTGTAAAGCATGAAAAAGGGCATCCCGCCGAAATAGATCCGCATATATGTCACAGAGAGATCGATCACATCCGCAGGTGTGTCCATCAGTTCCAGAGCGAACCGGGACAGTCCAATCCCCACAAAGATCATGATGATCCCGCTGACCAGCGCAAGGGTGATCGAAGTATGTACCGACTCCGACATTTCCTTGTCCCGTCCCGCCGCGAAATACCTCGCCGCCAGGACATTTGCACCCAGGGATATCCCGATAAAAAGATTGGTAAAAATGCTGATCAGAGCCGTGGTCGATCCCACCGCCGCGAGAGCCTGGCTGCTGTCAAACCTTCCTACCACAATGATGTCCACTGCATTGAACATCAACTGCAGGATACTGGAGAGCATCAGCGGAAGAGAAAACGAGATCAGCTTGTCCATGATAGATCCGTTGCACATATCTATCTCATATTTACTGTGTTTCACTTTCATTCCCCCTGTTTAAACTTGCATATAAAATAACGCCTATAAAATTAACGCCGGCGTACAGAAAACAGACATCCTGCTTCCTGTACACCGACGTTATCTTAGCTCTTTCTCTCCGGTTCGTCAATAGCTGACCGCGGCAAACGCCTCCTCCAGTGCAGCGATCAGATCCTCCGCCTTCTCGATCCCGATGGAGAGCCGGATCGTATTCGGCCGGATTCCCTGCTCTTTCAGTTCCTCCGGGGTGCACTGACTGTGAGTGGTGGTCGCCGGATGGATCACCAGGGACTTTACATCCGCCACATTTGCGAGCAGAGAAAAGATGGGCAGATGGTCGATAAATCTCTTCGCCGTTTCCCCGTCCCCTTTGATCTCAAATGTGAAGATAGAGCCGCCTCCGTTCGGGAAATACTTCTCATACAATTCATGGGTTGACTCGCTCTCAAGGGACGGATGATGGACCGCCTCCACCAGAGGATGCGCCGCCAGATATTTCACAACCTTCAGCGCATTTTCCACATGCCGTTCCACGCGCAGAGACAGCGTCTCCAGTCCCTGGAGCAGAAGAAACGCATGGAAGGGTGACAGCGCAGCTCCCGTATCGCGGAGAAGGACCGCCCGCACATAAGTGACAAAGGCGCTCCCCGGAGCCGCATCCGCAAAGGACACTCCGTGGTAACTGGGATTGGGCTCGGAGATCCAGGGATAATTTCCGGAATCTTTCCAGTCAAAATTTCCGCCTTCGATGATCACTCCGCCCAGAGCCGTACCGTGCCCGCCGATGAATTTTGTGGCGGAATGGACCACGATATCCGCACCGTGTTCAATGGGCCGGAGCAGATACGGCGTGGCAAAGGTGGAATCCACCACCAGCGGGATCTTATGCCTGTGCGCGATGTCTGCAAGTGCCTCAAGATCCGCCACATTGGAATTGGGGTTTCCCAGCGTCTCTACAAAGATTGCTTTCGTATTCTTCCGGATCGCCGCCTCAAAAGCGCCCTCTTCCTCCGGATCCACAAACGTGGCTGTGATGCCGCTGGTCAGGGGAAGGGTATGTGCCAGAAGGTTATAAGTCCCTCCGTAGATCGTCCTGGATGCCACAATATGCTCCCCGGCTTTTGCCAGCGCCTGAAAGGTATAGGTGATCGCCGCCGCACCCGACGCAGTCGCCAGAGCCGCCGTCCCGTTCTCCAGCGCTGCGATCCGCCGCTCGAACACATCCTCCGTCGGATTGGTCAGTCTGCCGTAAATATTTCCCGACTGCTTCAGCGCGAACAGGTCCTCCGCGTGACCGCAGTCCTCGAACACGAAGGACGTGGATGCATAGATCGGGACAGCTCTGGCCCCGGTCGCCGGATCCGCCTGTTCCTGCCCGATGTGGATCTGCTTTGTCTCAAAACCCCAGTTTTCTGATCTTCTGATGTCTGCCATGATGAATTCCTCCTTAACTCTGCGGTTCTGCCACTTACCGGACTGCCGCTCTGAATGTCTTCTTGATTTCTTTCCTGATTTCTGCGACTATCCTATCATATCGGATGCATTTTCCGCCAATACATATAAAAAATATCCGGTTATAGTTTCAAGCTATAACCGGATAACTGTTTTTACCGTTTCCCTTTTACAGGCTTTCCACCCATTTTTTCACTTCATCCGCCGACGGATTCCCGTTGAGAAGTTTTCCTTCTCTGATCTGTGCTCCCGGACAGCTCGGCGCAAGTCCCTGGACCGTCTTGCCGAATCCGCTTCCTCCGGACGTCGCGAAGAGGATGATCTCCTTCCCTGAGAAATCATAACTCTCCAGAAATGTATTGATGATAGTCGGAGCCACATACCACCAGACCGGAAATCCCAGGAAGATCCTGTCATGAGATGCGATGTCGGCATCCTTGTCCGCCAGTTCCGGACGGAACGCCCTGTCGTTCATCTCCACAGAACTGCGGGACTTCTTATCCATCCAGTTCAGATCCGCTGTTGTATAGGGAACAGCAGGCTTTATCTCATAAAGGTCGGCTCCGGCCGCTTCCGCAAGCCGTTTTGCTGTCTGCTCTGTCGTTCCGCTCGCTGAAAAATACGCCACCAGTGTCTTGCTCATAATATCGTCTCCTTTTATATCTTTCTCAACTTTGTAAGATGATGCTGAAGCAAAAATCATTTTGCTCCTGCACTGCTACGATTATTATTATAGAACTCCCTCCTCCTGGTGTCTAATGCTTATCTTTCATCGGCAGCCATGCCTGCCGCGCATAGAGTGAGCATTTCCATTCTCCCCATTCTCCCATTTTCACTTTTCCTCATTTTCTCCATTTTCTGACAATTTCCCGTCTACTTTCCAAATACCTCTTTCGCCTGCTTCATATTCTCCATGATCGGCACCCCGAACGGACATCTCGTCTCACAGGCGCCGCAGCGGATACACTCTCCGGCATGGTGCGGCAGCACTTCATAATGCTCCCTTACCGTCTCCGGGACGGTTCCCTGAGCTTTCACCAGATTCAGGAATTTTGTGACAGATGCCACGTCGATCTTCTTCGGGCAGGGCGCACAGTGGCTGCAGTACATGCAGTGCCCCTCCCAGCTGATCTTCGGGAAAGATGCAAACGCCATGGCATAATCCCGTTCCTCCTCTGAGGCGTCCTCACAGGCAATGCTGGTCCGGAGCTGCTCCACACTGTGCGCTCCCGCAAGGACGGTAGCAACCGCCGGACGGGTCAGGGCATAGTGGATACACTGGTTTACCGTCAGGGCCTTTCCTGCCGGAGAGAGTCTCTCATCCAGAAGGTCGCCTCCTCCGAAAGCCTTCATGACTGTGATTCCCACGCCCAGCCGCTGGCATGTCTCGTAGAGTTCCTGTCTCTCGGGATTCATATTCACCAGATGTCCTTCATAGTTCTTCTCCGCCCACAGTTCTTCCACATCCTCGCTTGCCGGCTGCAGATCATAGCACGGATTCACGCTGAACATCAGCACCTCGATCACTCCGCTCTTCACCGCTTCCAGAGCAACTTCCGGATTATGGCTGCTCAGCCCGATATGGCGGATCGTGCCCTTTTCTTTCAGTTCCTTCACATAGTCAAGCACCGGGCCGTCCGCGATCTCGCGCCAGTCTTTCATGGAATCCACATAATGGATCATCCCCACGTCGATATGATCCGTCTGGAGCAGAGACAGCATCTCCTCCATCCCCGCTTTGACCTCGTCGATCCTTCTGGACCGCTTATACTGCCCGTCTTTCCATATGGAACAGACATGGGACTGGATGATAAACTTCTCCCTTCTGCCTTTCAGCGCTTCTCCCACACTCGCTCTCACCTTCGGATCGGAAGCGTAAAGATCGAAATAATTGATTCCCTGTCTTTCCGCCTCGTCAAACAGTCTCATCGTATTGCGGCACTCATCCTCCGCAAATCCCTCGCATCCCATTCCGATCTCGCTGACCAGAAGTCCTGTATTCCCTAATTCCCTGTATTTCATGATCTTCTCTCCTATATTACATTCTATATTTCATTCGTCCTATGCCTGCTTTTCCTCATGCAGCAGCTTTTTCAGAAGCCCTGCAAATTCTTCTATATAATAATTCGTCTGCTCTTTCACCCAGAAAACGCAGTAATTCCTCCGAAGCTGCTGCCCGTTCTGCATGATCGGAAGCCGGCGGATCGACGCTCCTGCCGGCGGCAGGGTCCCTACACTCTCAATCGGCAGGAATCCTCTGTTTCCCGCCACCATCAGCCGACCTTCCTCCAGACTCTCCGCAAACAGGAACCTTCCTCCGAACCCCAGTGTATTCCGGAAATATTCTTCCTCCGTGTTCTGCTGTTCTCTGGACGAGATCAGGATACATGCGCTGTGCTTCAGATCTTCCAGATCCACAGAATCCTGTGATGAAAGCCGGTTCCGGACAGACAGTTCTGCATAACATCCGCACTGCAGCAACTGATAGTTTGCATATTTATCCGAAAATGCCCTCCTCTGGTCATTCAGTACCAGGTCTACTCCTCCGAAACGCAGCAGATCGTAGAGTTCCTCATGGGTCCCGTTGACAATGCTGATAGATACCTCCGGATACATCTGAGAAAATTCCGCCACTGCCTGATGAAGCTCCTGCCCGCTGTAACACCTTAAATATCCGATCCGGAGCTGCAGTTCCTCATCCTGCCCGATCCGTATCGTCTCCCTGCGTATATCTTCCACTTCGTCCAGCAGACCTTTGCTCTGATTGTAGAAATACTCCCCAGCCGGCATCAAAGAAAACCTTCGGTTCTCCCGGTGGATCAGCTCCACTCCCAGATCCTTTTCCAGCGCCCTGATCTGCTGGGAAATCGCGGACTGAGAAATATAACACTGCTCCGCCGCCTCTGTAAAGCTGTTGCAGTCCACGACTGCGGTAAAATATTTCATCTGCCTGAAAAGCAAAAAATCACCTTCTTTTTTCCGTATTCTGAGTGCTTCTTATCCGAGCAGTTCATGAACCTGCTCAACAGGCACCCCACATTCTTCCGCAATTTTTTCTTCTGCTACTCCTTTCGCTGCAAGTTGAAAGATTCTCTTTGCACGTTCCATACCTTTTTTATCCGCCTCTTTCAGTTCTTCGGCAAATAATTCCTTTAACGCTTCACACATTTTCTTTTCCTCCTTCATCTGCTCCCAGTTGGCTCTTGTGATCAGATCCATCACTGCTTCATAATCTTTTGTTTTTCTATGTTTTTCATAATGTTTCATCACATCACGTATTTCTTTTCCAGCTTTCAGTATAATACACTTTATTTCTCCTGTGCAACTATCTCCCGGTCTACCGGGTTTACTTTTCTAAAACACATTCCTTACAGTCAAAGACATCCCTCCCTAACTTTCTGTGACGCGGACTTCTCTGTTCCGCCTCTGTACTATGAATTGGAAATCTGCTCGGAAAATATTGAGCATGAAATTTTGTTATCCCGCGGTAAGATATCAGCAGGAACGCCGACCGCTTGAGATAATGACAGGATAACATATCAGACATCGAAAAACAAGATAATCGGGGCTTTTTCTGCAGCCCCGATCAATTCCCCTATCGCACCGGAATATAATCAATCTCTGACTCTTCCTCCGTCGCCTCGATCTTAAAGATCACCGGACGCAGCCCGTCGTTGCAGCTGCAGATCGCAACTCCCGGTTTTCTGATCCAGTCTCCGTAGTAGAACAGTCCGTCTCCTGCGCCGTGTGAGAGTGCGAACACATACTGATATATCGCTTTCCACGCCTCATCACAGAATCCTCCGGGCTTCGCGTAATCCGCATAAAAGACCTGACCTTCTTTCATCATCGGACAGGCTCCCAGGCCGGGAACACCATATTCCTCCGCAAGTTCCTTATCCAGTGTTGTCTTCAGCACTGTGATCTTACATTTTTTCATACATCTACCATTCCTTTCCGTTGATTGTAGTCTCTCATTTTCTGTGTTATGATGAAAACATTACGACGACCATTTGATGAACGAAGGTGACAGACTTGCTGATACCACGCTATTATTTTTCCAACGACTTCAGAGATTTCCAGGAATATTTTCTCACTCAGCCCCACACAGTAAGGACATTTCAAAAAAATGAATACCTCTGGAATTACGGAGAACCCGTAACGCATATCTTTTATATCCTGTCCGGCGTTGCCCGGACCACGCTGGAACATGAGAACGGTTCCCGTAAGATTTCCTCTTTTCACAGCGAGGGGACAGTCTTTCCCGGCTGTCATCGTTCTGTTTTCAAGATAGAGCAGTCGATCGCCACCGTGGCGGTCACCGATATGGAAACACTCTGCTTTTCCAATGCTGATTTTCTAAGAATGCTGACAGAGAACCCGCAGCTCATGCTCAGCACCCTGGACTGGTATGCATCCTATATCAATCTGCTCCTTTATGAGAGTGCGCATCAGGATTACAACAGCAGCTTTGTCAGGCTCTGCAATCTGCTTTACCTTTTCTCCCGAAATTCTCCCGCAGGAGACAGCGGGCGCATCGATCTGACGCAGGAAAGCATCGCAGAGATCCTTACCGTGACCCGGGTAAGCGCAGCCCGCAGCCTGGGACGTCTCCGTGATGAAAAGATCATCGTCCCTCACCGAAGCTGGATCCAGATCACTGATCAGAAGGCGCTGGAAGCTTACTGTTCCTCTGAGACACTGCAATCCTGACCTACGTCGGCGGAGTTACCTTCCGCCGGCGTCTTTTCTCTTTATTTCCTGTTTATGTTAGCATGATCTCGAAACTTTTTCTGTAACATTGTTTACAGTTCTCCGAATCAATTTTTCTAACTTTGTGCAAAATTACCTTTGAAGTTCCTGCCGAAAATCGTATAAAATATCATCTGACGTGTGGCATTCTACTGCGTAAATCCAGTTGAAATCCACACGTCTTTTCTTTTAGCCAAAATGGGGAAGGAGTAGATACAAATGCCAAAAAACAAAACACAGGGAATTATTTTCGGGATCATCATGTCTTATGCCATGGCATACGGCATGGAGGTCTACAATGTCGCGATCAAGGAAGGAGTGGATCTGGCAGCCGGCGGATTCAGCAATATGACAAATATCATATTCCGGGACGCGCTGATCGAAGCGCTCTACATGGGCGTGTTTGTCTTCCTGTTTTCCAACCTCTGGGGGAACCGGATCGGCGCTGCGTTCGCCGCAAGACACTGCGATCCCAAAAAGGACAATCCTTACATATGCCAGCTCCTGCGTCAGGCCGGCACAGTCGCCATCATGTGCCCGACGATGAGCCTTGTAGCATCCATACTTTTTAACATAGGGTAGAGGGAGAATAAAATCTCGCCCCTCCCGTTGA
>DWUT01000204.1 GCA_019120615.1 Candidatus Mediterraneibacter norfolkensis | reverse complement strand
TGATAAGGCTCGCCGAATTCGGTATAATTTTTATGGTATTTTGGGTTAGTAGGCATATCTGATTATACCATGGATTACGGGCTCTTCGGGGTCCGTTTTCTGTTTTCAAACATAAAAATGGAGCCATTGCTCCATAGATGATTACTCATCTATTTTGCAACGGCCCCTTCTTTTTCATCAGATTATTCTGGCCGGTACTTTTTTCGTACTCCTGTGCAGAACTATTTCACCAGTCCAAGCAGTGTACTCTTCGGTACGGCTCCAATCTGTTTTCCGGCAATCTCTCCGCCCTTCACCGCAATAAATGTAGGAATGCTCATCACTCCGAACCGCTGTGCCAGCTCGATTTCCTCGTCAATGTTGATCTTGCACACCTTTACCCCGGTCTCCTCATTGGAGATTTCCTCCACAACCGGTCCCATCATCTTGCACGGTCCGCACCAGTCTGCGTAGAAATCAACGAGAACCGGTTTGTCGGACTGCATTACCTCCTGGTCAAAATTGTCCTTTGTCAATTTGATCACTGCCATATCTATATCCTCCTTTGATGAATCTCTGTTTTCTTCCCGAAAGCTGTGGTCTTCTGTGGCTTTCGATGTACTTAGTATACCACAATATAAAATATTTTCCGTGACAAAATCACAAACTTTTTCAGATCCTTCTTTTTCATCCGATCTCTGTGCCTTAGACATCATAGCAGCCCGAAATGCTCAAACGCCTTTCGCAGCCCGTCTTTGTTCACATCGTCAGTCACATAATCTGCGCGTCGTTTCACTTCTTCTTCCGCATTTCCCATCGCCACGCCAATTCCTGCAAACTCGATCATATCGATATCATTTTCTCCATCCCCAAATGCCATGATCTCATCCTGCCGGATTCCGTATTTTTCAATCATTCTTCGGATTCCTCTGGCTTTTCCCGCTTTTTTGGAGGTCACGTCTACCGCTTCCGGATTCCAGCTTGTGATGACGCACCCTCCCAAATTCCCCGCGATTTCTAACGCTTCTTTTTTTCTTGCGTAAATAACAAACTGATAGATCGTATTCCCGGTATAGATCCCGACAACCGGCACTGGACTTGAGATTGCTTTCTGTACTCTGCGAACATGATCGTTGACAAAATTAATGTACATCCTGCCCTTTTCCACGATTACCACAGGCGTCTCACATTGATTAAAAATATGGAGCATCCTGTCCACATCTTCTTTTTCAATCGCTGTCTCACAGATCAGGTTCTCATCTCCGTCCAGACAGATCTGCCCGGTCAGTGTCACATATCCGTCAAACGTCACGTTTTCCAGCGGAAGTTTCTTTAATTCAAGGATATGTCTGCCGGTAGAGGCAAATACAAGAACGCCTCTTCTCCTTATCTCTTCCAGCGCCGTTCCGGCACTTTCCGGGACACCGCCCTGCTCGTGTGCGATCAATGTCCCGTCAATATCAAGAAACACTGCTTTTATCATCTGTCATTCCTCCGCGCTCTTCTTTTCCATCTCCTCATCGCCGGAAAAGCAGTACAGATCCTGTATGCCTCAGACCTTCCCAAACCTTCCTGCATCCAGGATCTCCACTTTTCCTCTGGTCAGCCTGACCATCCCGTCATCCTGAAACTGTTTCAGAAGCCTGGTCACCACCTCTCTGGCCGTTCCTGCATCCCTGGCCAGAACTTCATGAGTGACCGGAAGGATATCGCTTCCTTCCAGCGCCCTGTGTTCCAGAAGCGCTCCCGCCAGACGGGAAGCCACATTCGAGAATACAAACTGATTGAACAGCCACATGATATCCGAGAATTTCTCTGAGATCATCTCCATCGTATAATCCTTCACCGAACCGTTTTCATCATAAAGATTTTTATACAGTTTTTTCGGTATGGTGTACACGATACAGTCTGTCTCCATTTCCATATCCAGTTCCACATCCATCCCGTTCAGCATACATGCCGCACTTAAGATACTCACATCTCCGTCCACCAGCCGGAACAGCGTGATGTCTCCCCCATTGGGCGACGTGATAAAGATCCTTGCCCTCCCTTTTTCGATGATCTGAACGCCGGCGCACTCTCCTCCGCCGAAATGCAGTTTTGTTTTTTTCTTACAGACATTTTTTGTTGTTCCCAGTATCATCTCTGTCTGTTCTTCTTCCGTCAGGCTGTCCCAGAAAGGGAACGCTTTTTCAAATACTTCTTTTAATTCCGCCATTTCTCTATTCCGCCTTTCGCGTTCTGAATTCGTCTGTTCCTGCCCAGACATTTTCCACTGGCTTTTACGCTATTATAAAATAACTGTCCCGGCGTTACAAGCCACAGTTTTCCAACTGCACGGTCAGATGATCACGGGATCGCAGCCGCACAGATTACAGTTCACATCTGAATGCCGCCCGTTTGCGCGGTCAAAAAATTTAGAAATTCATAAGATTCTATGCACGGAATCGTCACATTCCCCTCCTAAACTGTTCTCTGGATAAGAAAGGGAGTATGATTTAAATGACACTTGAGGAATATTATGAACTAATCAAACCATATACAGACGCCATGAACCTGATCCTCACGCGCCTCGAGATCATGGATCATGACACATATGAAAAAGAAGATTTCCGGCCGATACACAGCATCACAAACCGGATCAAAGAAAAAGAAAGTATTGAGAATAAGCTCCGCAAAAAAGGTTCCTCGGGGAGCGTGCAGGACGCCAAGGCACTGCTCAAGGACATTGCGGGTATCCGGGTCGTCTGCTTTTTTGAACAGGATATCCGTCATCTGGTCGGTTCTCTAAAAAAGCAGGCTGACCTGATCCTGATCCGCGAGAAAGATTACATAAAAACTCCAAAGCCAAACGGCTACCGCAGTTACCATATCATCGTCGGCGTACCGACCTATTACATGAACAGTATGGAATACTACCCGGTTGAGATCCAGTTCCGTACGATCTCCATGGATCTCTGGGCGGCGATGGAACACCGGATCTGCTATAAGGCCCAGCCTTTCAACGAGATAGAGATGCGCAACGCATTCCGTCAGTATTCGGAGATCCTTGAAAAGATGGAAAAATCCTTTGAAGTGTACAGTGAAAACAATGAGGTTTCCGTATGACGCATGGCGCTCAGGAAGGCGTCTGACAGAGTATCGGGCAACCCCGGACTTTGCGTTGCATCCCCTATGCCAAAAACAGGCCTGCCCGTACATATCGTCCGCGCAGACCTGTTTTTTGTGTGATAAGACGTCTTATCTCTTTCCCTTATCGTAAATCTCACCCAGTGCCTTTGGAGCTCTGTTGTACTTCGAGAAGAAGATCAGCAGGAGCAGGGTCAGAAGATATGGAAGGATCATGACCAGATCCGAATAGCTGCTGGGCTTCTCCAGCACCTGCACGATCTGGTAGCCCGCCGATCTGGCGAATCCGAAGAGGAGGCAGGCTCCCAGCGTCGGAAGGATCTTCCAGTTTCCGAAGATCATCGCCGCGATGGCAAGATAACCATATCCCACATAGATGCTCTCGGAAAACTGTGCGGAGATGGAATAGGCGAAACACATTCCGCCGATGCCGGACAGAGCTCCGGAAACCATGATCGCCACGGTACGGATCTGCCCCACGTTTCTTCCTGCAGCGTCCACTGCATGGGGGTTATCGCCGCAGGCTCTCAGGTGAAGACCATATCTGCTCTTGTAGAGCACGAACCATGCGATCACCGCCACAACGAGGATGATCACCTCAAACGGATATACATTTGTAAACACTGCCCCCACGACAGGGATATCAGAAAGTACCGGAACAGTAAATCTTGCCGATACGCCGAGCTGAAATTTGTCGGAAGGCTGGTTGAACACGCTCTTGTTTACCTGTTTCGTCAGGAACGCGGTCAGCGCCATGGCAAGGATGTTGATAACCACACCGCTGATGACCTGATTTGCCTTGAACTTGACACAGAGCAGGGCATGGAGCAGGGAATATACCATTCCGCCGATCATCGCGAACAGGAATGCCAGATAAAAGATTACCTGGGAATCTGTTCCCTGTGTCCCCGATGTCAGTACGACAAAGAGGGCTCCCACGAAAGCTCCGAATCCCTGAAGACCTTCAATGGCAAGGTTGGTAACGCCGCTCCGCTCACTGTAGATCCCGCCGATCGCCATGATGAACAGCGGCAGTGCAAACGAAAGTCCATCAATGATTATTCTTGACATCTGCGTTCCTCCTTTCTGCTTCCTCCATCTCTGTCTTCCACTTCTTTACCTCATACCTTATAAACGCGCTGCATGCGCTGAACAGAAGGATCAGCCCCGTGATGACAGAAGCGATCTCTGTCTCGATCCCGGATGCCGAGCTCATATAACTGCTTCCCTTGGTCACTCCGGTGATCAGGAAGGAAGAAAAGATCACTCCGATCGGATTGTTATTTCCGAGCAGCGCAACCGCGATCGCGTCAAATCCGGTGTCAGTGAGCACTTTGGGCTGGATGGACTCCAGATACCCCAGATAGTATGTCACACCTGCAAGTCCTGCAAGAGCCCCGGAGATCATCATGGATACCACCATGGTCTTCCCCACGCTGACTCCGGCATATCTCGCCGCATTGCGGTTTGATCCCACTGCCTTGATCTCAAATCCCAGGCTCGTCCGGTCCAGAAGGAACTTCATCAGGATCGCAATGAGCACTGCCAGGATAATACAGAGAGGAATATCCACTTTCAGATTCCCGATCGGAACCTGCATGAGCGTCAGCCTGGAAGCCCGGCTGACTGCCTTTGACTGTCTGGATATCTCGTCGATATATCTTGTATTGATAAAAAAGCTGGTCAGATACTGAACAATATAGTTGATCATGATCGTGGAAACGACCTCGTTGATATTGAACTGGTATTTCAGGAAGCCGACCAGAGCGCCGACCGCCATTCCCACTACAATACCGATCAGGAGAACGAGAGGTTTTGCGGCAACTGCCGGAAGTTCAGAGTATCCCACTGTGACTGTCGCTACAAATCCCGCCGCCAGCATCTGTCCGGAAACACCGATATTGAACAGCCCCGCCTTCTGTGCCACAGCGACAGAGAGCGCTGCGAACATCATCGGTGTGAGCATGTTCAGAAAGCTGGTAAAATCTGTGAGCATCCCCTGATATGCCGAGTAGTTCGGCTTCGGCATGAGCCCGCTTCCCTGCAGGAGGTTCATGTATGCGGTCAGAGGATATTTTCCCAGTCCCGCGATGATGACCATTCCCACGATAAGACTCAGCAGAATGGAGAATACCGGGATCGCGATAAACTGTGTTTTTTCATTTCCAAGGATCTTTACACAGATCTTTTTCATTTATTCTTCACCCCCATCATGAATTCTCCCACCTGATTCATCGTAAGAGTCTCAGCCGGAGCGATCTGCTCGATGGCTCCGTTATAGATCACGCCGATGGTATCCGCGCAGTTCATGATCTCGTCCAGTTCCAGTGAGATCAGGATGATCGCTTTTCCCTTGTCCCGCTCCGCAATGATCTGCTTATGGATATTTTCGATCGCGCCGATATCCAGTCCTCTCGTAGGCTGAACAAAGATCATCAGGTCAGACTGAAGCTCGATCTCACGCCCTACGATGGCTTTCTGCTGGTTTCCGCCGCTCATGGAACGCACCTGTGTGGCGGTTCCCTGACCGCTCCGAATATCATATTCCTCGATCAGACGCTGTCCGTACTTCTCAAACTCATCCGGTCTGAGTACCCCTCCCTTGCTGGAGAAAGGCTCTTTGTAGTAAGATTTCAGAGCAAGATTATCTCTCAGCGAGAAATCCAGTTCAAGTCCAAACTCCTGGCGGTCTTCCGGGATATAGGAAATTCCTTTCTCCGTCCTCTTTCGGATCGTCTCGTGAGTGATGTCCTCACCGTTCAGGATCACCTTTCCGCTGGAAATGTCCATCAAACCGGCAATCGCGTCCGCCAGCTCCACCTGACCGTTCCCGGATACGCCTGCGATAGCGAAGATCTCGCCCCGGTGTACCTGGAAGGACACATTCTTAACAACCTCAAAATGATCCTGGTTGTATACTGTCACATTCTGCACATCCAGCACAGTCTCTCCGAACTTCGCGGGAGACTTGTCCACTGTAAAGGAAACTTCTCTTCCCACCATCAGGTTTGCCATCTTCTTGGTCGATGTAGTCTTCACATCAAGCACATCCACGATCTTTCCTCTGTTCAGGATCGCACAGCGGTCCGCTACCTGCTTGATTTCCTCCAGCTTGTGGGTGATCAGGATGATGGTCTTCCCGCTGTCCCGGAGATTCCGGATGATCTGCAGCAGGAACTCGATCTCCTGGGGGGTGAGCACT
>DWUT01000203.1 GCA_019120615.1 Candidatus Mediterraneibacter norfolkensis | reverse complement strand
CCGCAGCCGATGGGCCAGTTCACCGCGCAGGTGGGGATCCCCAGCTCCTTCTCAATATCGTCCAGAAGTTCAAACGTATCCTTCGCGTCCCGGTCCATCTTATTGATAAACGTAAAGATCGGGATATGGCGCATTGCGCAGACCTTGAACAGCTTTCTCGTCTGCGCCTCCACACCCTTGGACGCGTCAATGACCATAACTGCGGAGTCCGCCGCCATCAGCGTACGGTAAGTATCCTCCGAGAAATCCTGATGTCCCGGAGTATCCAGGATATTGATGCAGAATCCTTCGTAGTTGAACTGCAGCACTGATGATGTGACCGAGATTCCTCTCTCCTTCTCGATCTCCATCCAGTCCGACACCGCATGCTTCGCCGTTGCTTTACCCTTAACAGAACCCGCCTGATTGATCGCTCCCCCGTAAAGCAGAAATTTCTCCGTCAGTGTTGTCTTTCCCGCATCCGGATGAGAGATGATGGCAAAGGTCCTCCTCTTTTTTATCTCATTCGTAATATCCGACATGGTTTCGTTCTCCTGATTTCTTTTTATTCTTCAAAAACAGACATGTAAAATACTTCTCTTACTCTTCAAAAAGAGGCGTGGAAAAATATCTCTCCGCCGTGTCCGGGAGGACCGTCACCACAGTCTTCCCTTTCCCCAGTTTCTTCGCAAGCTTCATGGCTGCCGCCACATTGGTGCCTGAAGAGATTCCGCACATGATCCCCTCTTTTGACGCCAGCTCCCGGGAGGTGCGGATCGCCTCCTCATCCGTCACGATACAGATGTCATCATAGATCTCTGTATTCAATATAGCCGGGATCAGGCCGTCCCCGATCCCCATCTGGAGATGGGTGCCGATGGATCCTCCCGAGAGGATCGCCGCGTGTTCCGGTTCGACTGCCCAGATCTCGATCTGGGGATTCTTCTCTTTGAGCACCTCGCCGATCCCGGTAATCGTCCCTCCGGTCCCGATCCCGGAACAGAAACCGTCGATGGGACCGTCCGCCTGCTCCAGTATCTCAACCGCCGTCCGGTCTCTGTGGACCGCCGGGTTCGCCGGGTTTTCAAACTGCTGCGGCACAAATACCCTGGGGTCTTCTGCGGCCATCTTAAGCGCCGTGTTCAGGCACTCTTCAATGCATGCTCCGATATTTCCCGCATCGTGGATCAGTATCACCTCGGCGCCGTAATGTTTCACCAGCTTTCTTCTCTCCTCGCTGACCGAATCAGGCATGATGATCTTCGTCTGATACCCGCGCACCGCGCCGACTAAAGCGAGCCCGATCCCCTGATTTCCGCTGGTGGGCTCCACGATAATGGTATCTTCCCTGATGAGCCCCTGTTTCTCTGCCTCACGGATCATATTATACGCTGTCCTGGTCTTGATCGAACCACCCACGTTCAGCCCCTCAAACTTCACAAGGATCCGGGCACTGTCCTCATCTGCCATCCGGTTGAGCCGGATCAGGGGCGTGTTCCCCATCGCTTCTAATATATTATGATAGATCACTGCTGTTTCCATACCTTTCTGCTGCATATTTCTTCCATTGCATTTAACTTTACTATTATATTACGCTCAAAGGAAGAACTCAACCAGTTTTTTTACTTTATCACTACTTTATCACTATTAAAACTGAATCATCCGGCCGAACGGCTATGAATTTTTGATCAGGAAATCTTTTCCTGCAGGGCAGTTGAATTTCAGAATTGAACTGCCCTGGATTTAAATGCGCTGTCAGTCAAAAGGCTTCACGGCTCTCACTCGCTGATCGGCGTGATCACGATATTCTCCGGCGCTATCTCCGTCTTTCTCGTCACAATGTCCTCGATCTGAGCCCGGTTGGCGTCAGTCAGTTCATCCGCCTTTACGACTACATCCGCCGAATCCTGAGTCAGACTCACAACAGCCTCGGAAAATCCTTTTGACGCCATCAGTGTCTCTATGGCCACCTCCTGCTCGGAAATCTCTGTCATCTCCACCATCTGAGCGACCGCGTCTGCTTTCTCCGCATCGCTTAAGTTGGTATTGTCTATGATCGACTGAAGAGTTTCCTTATTCTGTGCCCTGACCTGTTCCCTGGAAACCTTTGCCTGGGCAACAGTAGTGGCTGCATCGCCGCTCGTCAGCACAGCTTCTCCGGGTGTCCCCTCGGTCTCGGAATCATTGCTGGCGATCTCATCCGTGGACGTCTCGATATCCTCCTCTGAAATATCCAGAAGTTCCTGGTTTGCCAGGTCCGCGTTTGCCTCCTCCGTGCCGTCCGCCGCCCCGCCGAACAGTCTTCCCGAATAGTTCAGGTATCCGGCCACTGCGATCATGACAGCCAGGGTCGCGATAATGATCTGGTTTTTCTTAAACAAACGTTTCACTTGAACATCCTCCTTTTATGTATCAGCCCGTTTCATTATTTTAATCTTATGCGCCTCAACACCGAATAATGCCTGAACCGCTTCCGTAATATTCTGGACGACGACCGCGTTATCCCCGCCGTCCGCGATCACCACCACCCCCTCCACTTCCGGGGACATCTCTTTCGTCACATAAGGGGTCTGTGTCCCGTCGGAGCCCTGCTCATAAACACTCGTCTTATCGGAGGAACTGTCCTCCGTCGTCCTGGTTCCTCCCGCGCTGTCTGTCTCTTCCGTAGTCTGCGCGGAACTCTGCTGATCCTTTTCCACGATCTTCTGTCCGGTAGATTTCAGAGTGATCATCACCTCCACCTCGCCGACTCCCTCTACATGCCGGAGCGTCTCCGCTGTTCTCTTTTCCAGATATTCTTCATAGTCCTGCGTCTCCTCCTCAGATCCCGGAGCGGATACAGCGGCAGAGCCATCCTGCTGAGTCTCCTCCGGCAGAGGGACAACAATGACCAGCAGCAGGATTCCTGTGAGCAGAAGGATGAGCAGCTGAGTTTTCTTTGGCAGCCGCTCTCCGCTTTTCAATCCCTCGAGCCATTTTTTCAGCCTATTCTCCAACCCTGATCTCCTCCACTTCTATGGAACCTCTGTTTTCTTCCACTTCCTCCTCCCCACTGTCCATGCCGCTGTACTCCTCCGGAATGAAATCCAGGATATCCGCCTCCTCCAGTCTCTTCCTCGCCTCCTCGATCTCGTGACGTTCCAGCTCATACTGACTGTTCTGATACAGCTCTCTGAACGTCTCTCCCATCCCGGACAGATTCATGACCGGCGTAAATAAAAGCAGGATCAGTACAAGTCCCGAAAAGAACCTGACGTATTTCCCATAATCCTTCCCCGGTATGGCGTGCATGACTGCCGCGGTAACGATCAGATACACAGCGATATTCTGAATCCATCCATATAACTGCTGAAGCATAATTCCTCCTTTCCCGTCAGGTTGTGGATGCGGCCACGATGGCGATCGTGAGAAGGAACAGGACTCCTGCGGTAAAGACTACTTTTACGAGCAGTTCATATCCCTCGCTGACGCTGCTGATGCATCCTGTGATCCGCTTATCTGATACCGGCTGGACCAGGGCGGCCGCAAGTTTATAGAGAAACGCCAGGATCAGCATCTGAATGACAGGAACGGCGCAGATCAGCACCGCGATCACCGCCCCCGCCATCCCGATCCCGTTCTTGATCAGCACTGCCGTTCCCAGGACGATCTCCGCCGCCCCTCCCACCGCGTTGCCGATCCATGGGAGAGCCTCCGCCGTGCGGGTCAGCGCGCTCTGCCTGAGAGAGTCTATCACCGGCGCGAGAAGCCCCTGTACCACATTGATGCCGATAACGCCGGCCAGCAGAGACTTGAGCACCCAGGAGACGAGTTTCTGCAGAAGCTGCGCAAATTCTGAGAGGAAATCCTCTCCGGTCAGGTTCCCCAGTACCTGGATCATGATATATACATTGATGACCGGCAGGAGGAACCGTACCACGACCAGCTCCACCACATAAATAAGGAAAAGAATGACATTGTAAAAAAACAGTGATGTCACGCTCCCGGAGGCAAAGGCCACCGCAAGGAAATAACTGGGGCACAGCACCCGCATAAAGTCCACAAGAGCATCCAGGTTCTCCTCCAGCCCCTGCGCCGCGATCCGGAACGCGGTCAGGCAGAGGGTGATCAGCAGCATATAGAGCACATAGAAGCTGATCTCCGATACCTGCCGGTTCTGAAACGCACTGGAAAAATTCGTGAACACAGCAGCGGTCAGAGCCACCATCAGCATATAGACCAGATTCTCCCTGTTATAGCGGAACTCATAAAAAATCCGGTCCCCAAGATATCCCAGAAAGGTCTTCCCCAGTTCGCTCCAGTCCCCGGATACCAGCTCCGACAGAACCTCCTCAAAGGAGATCTTCTGCCGGGGGAACATTCCGGACAGACTTTCCTCGATCTCATCAAGATCAAACTCTTCCATGAGGGCATTCTCCGTCTCCTCCCGGACAGCTTCTGCATCCGCTGTCTCTTCCGCGCTTACGATCCTTGTACCAAGTCCAAAGACTACAAGGATCAGCACCAGGGTCAGGAAAACCTGGAAAAGTCTGCTCCACCCGCGCCTCATGAGAGAAACTCCGTGATCGTCTCAAGAAGCGCAAGGAGCACCGGCATTCCAAGAGCCAGGATCGTCAGCTTCCCGAAGATCTCTATCTGGACCGCAATCGTCTGATATCCCGCATCTTTACATATTCCCGAAGAGAACTCCGCGATATACGTCACCCCGATCATCTTAAACATGGTGGAAAGATATCCCGCGTCCATATCAATATAGGAACTGATCTGGCGTACCGTGTCGAGAAAAAGTTCCAGTCTGTCAATGATGCACGCAAAGAGAAAGATGCTCACCGCCACGCTCATGAAGATCCCGTATTCCGTTTTTCCGCCTTTAAACTGTATGGCAAGCAGTGCACCGATCACACCGATGATCCCGATCTGCATCACATTCATCTCTCTATCTCCCCCTTTTCCCCTCCGAAAAGGCTGTAGTTCACACCTGACCGCCGCCCGCAGGGAACACCCTACAGTGAAAAAAGCTGGCGGATCGACAGGAACAGGTCGTATATGTAGGGAAGCACCCAGGACAGTACCAGGATAAGCCCTGCAAGGCTGACAAGAAAGGCCTGTTCCTCCCGCCCGCTGTGTTTCAGCACCTGGCTTAAGATCGATACAAGTATTCCCACCGCCGCGATTCGAAATATCAGATTTATGCTCATGTCTCCTCCCCGGTCAGAGCAGGACTACGACCAGAAAGATACCGCCCATCACCCCCAGACAGTTGCCGATCTTCCTCTTTGCCGCAAGGCCTTCTCTCAGTTTTTCAATTTCCAGATCCAGCCTGTTCAGATAAAGCTGCATGGACCTTCCTGCAGTATCCTGATCGATCTGTCCCAGAAACGTTCCCAGCTCCTTTAAAAGGATCGAGTGCTCGCTTTTCAGGTTCAGCTCCTTCAGGTCACGGTCGATCCCCCGGTTCCATATCCGGGCAAAGGCCGTCGCCTCCCTCTCGTCAATCTCCAAGGCCATCCTGACAAGCCAGGTGGAAAAGGGTTTTTTCACCCGTCTGCCCGTCTCCCGGAACACCTCGGCAAGGGGCGCCCCGGTATATTCCAGCTCTCCCTTGATCAGCCCTGCCACATATCGGATATACCGCATCATCTGCAGATAGTTTTTCAGTTCCGTCCCGTACATCCATCCCGCGCCGGTGGTGGCCGCGATGATCAATATACTGCCCGCAAGTCTCTGCACAGCACACGCCCCCGCTCATCATAGATTTCCCTTATCTCCCCCGGGTGTTCTCCATTCCCCAGGACAACATAGCGCTCGAACATCCGTCTGCGGATCAGCTCCCCCAACACCGGTTTTTTCGACGCCTCGTCCATATCCAGGCCGTGGACGCTGGCGATCAGCTTGCACCCGCACTGCATGGCATATTCCACCGCATGGATATCCTCTCTCGTGCCGATCTCATCCACCGCGATCACCTGAGGCGTCATAGACCGGATGAGCATGATCATCCCGTCCGCCTTTGGACAGCAGTCCAGAATATCCGTCCTTGCCCCCAGATGGTTCTGGGCGACTCCCATATGACATCCTCCCAGCTCCGAGCGCTCATCCACCACCCCGACAGAGCAGCCTTTCACATATTGATTCCCGTCCGAGATCTGACGGATCAGATCCCGGATCAGAGTCGTCTTGCCGCATCCCGGCGGGGAGATGATCAGTGTATGGCACACCTGCATGTTCTTTGTGATATACGGGAGAAGGGCATCGGCGCATCCGATGACTTCGTGAGATACTCTGATATTGACCGACGATATGTACTGTATGTTCTTTACTCTTTCCTTTTCCATGATCACTTTTCCTGCCACTCCTACTCTGTGTCCTCCTTCCACTGTGAGAAATCCCTGTCTCAACTCATTTTCATATGCGTAGAGGGAGTACCTGCTGATATAATCCAGGGTCTCCCTCATCTCTTCTTTCGTGACAATATGATATTTTCTCTCCGGTACAGCCTGATCTTTGTTATCTTTTACGATGCGCAGCGGCTGACCGGTGCGCATCCTGATCTCCTGCAGGCTGTCCATATCCGGGATCTCTTCCTCTATGATCCTCCTTATGCTCTTTGCAAGGATCTTAAGTATCTGGGATCTTCTGTCCTGTCTCTCCATCTTGTCCACCTCTTTACACAATATATGAGAGGACACGGAAAATATGACCGGGAATTTTATTCTTCCCCCGGCAGGGCAGTCAGCACGATCTCAGTCGGGATCAGATTCCCGCCGTAGTAGCGCAGATAGAATTTATAGGAAGGGTTCAGGCTGTGGATCAGCTTCGGAAGCAGCCACAGGTCATCATACCCGTGATAGACTGATATAGACAGTTTCGGATGCTCATTGACGATATGGGTCCGGCAGCCCAGAAGAGCGTCGTACTCCATCCCCTCAATATCCATCTTGATCCAGCTTACCGGTTCCTGTATATCTTCATCGAGAGTGACGATCTCCGTCATCCTGTCTTTGTCCTGTGTTTCATCCCTCTTCCCTGAATCTGTTCTTTCAAAATGGCTGGAGGAGGCTTCTTCCTCCTTTGAAAACAGCATACTGCCCCGGGCTGCCCCTACTCCCTTCTGCCGGATCAGGATATTGGGCATTTCCCCCAGGTTTCGCTTAAGAAAAACCGCGTTTTGCTCATCCGCTTCATAGGCGTAGATCTTTTTATGAACCATCCCGTAATTCCGGAGCAGATTCATCACGGAGTCTCCGATATAAGCGCCCACATCTACAAACACTTCGTCTTTTGCCGACGGGACCAGATCCAGGTCAAAGTACTGCTCTCCCCACGCCTTCACCTTTCCCAGCAGCAGGAGTTCCATATCCGTCCAGCTTCTCATAACTGCCAGAAGGGTTTCTCTGGATCTGTAGTCCTCCAGCCTGTTATACAGCCATATAAGATCTTCCAGATGGTTCTTCAGCATCCTCGCCCTTTTCTCCAGAGTGTCATAGTCTCCTTTTTCCGGATCAAGACTGCCCCAGAACGGGAAGCTTCCAAAATAATCTACATAGCGGGTATAGTTCCCATAACTGTCCTTCTTCAACTTTGCAAGACAATCTTTTATCTCCTCAAGAAGCGTCTCTTCCGACATGTCCCGAATCTGCCCGGCCCACTTTACAAATCCACGGTCCACCTGATTACGGATCTCTATCCCCATATTGTCCTGCGGGTCCGACAGATCCTCCACAATCCTTGCGTTCCGTTTCTGCAGGTCCTCCCGGTCTTCCTCAGGCAGAGCTTCCAAAAGCCTGTCCTCAAGCGCAATAAAGCCCGTCACCTTAGCGCATTTGTAGCAGAAAAGGATATCCCGTCTCTCGGTCAGATCGTACAGTCCTCCCAAGAATTTCCAGGTCCCATCCGCCGTGCTGCTTTCCCCCTGTTCCTCCCGCAGGAGAGAAAGGATCTCCACAAGGATTTCCTCCTGATAACGGTTGAGTCGAAGGGACAGCACCGCATAGCGTACTATCTCCTGTTTCTTCCCCAGTTTCTGGCAAATCCCGGCCATCGTGCCATAGGCTCTCTCCAGATCCCCGCGCAGGTAGATCGTATCAGCTTCCCGGTAAGTATCCACGCAGGTCAATGCACGTTCCATCTCAGTGTAAGCCCGCCCGTAATCCTCTCTCTTCGTATAATACAGCGCAAGAAAGTAGTAGATATCCGGATTCTCCGCGTCAGGATATCCTATACAGCGCGCGGCTCTCCCCACCTCATCATCTGAACTGGCAAGATCCGGACGAAGCCAGAACAGACGCAGAAGCCCCTTGCCCGCATTGAAAAACCTCTCTTTCGAAATCTCAAACGGAGGCTCTCCTTCCAGAGCTTTCTGATAGCTATTAATCCCCTCTTCATACTCGTTAATACCTAACAAAGAATCTCCAAGATAGGACCAGGCGTTATAATTTTCCGGATTTTCCTCAACCTCCCTTCTCAGGAGACGAATATTTCGCTCCGCTTTTCCTTTCTCAGCGGACTCTTGCCTGGCATATCCAATATGCATAATAGAAAGTTCTTTCTGCATATCCAGATAACTCATCTTTTTTCCGTCCGTCATCGCTATTTGTTCATGTATCCGCCCTTTGTAACGCAGGGAAGGAAGATTACGGAAAATTCTGTCCTGTCCGGATACTGCAAAGGGCTTCCCATCATCTCCTAACTGAACCCAGGAGCATCTTATAAAGTCCGGAAGTTTTTTTTCATCTGGCAAAGTTGTGAAATTCTCCAACAGCCTTTTCAGTTTTTCCGCATCCTTCTCAGTAAAATATTCGTCCGCATCCAGAAACGCAATCCAGTTTCCTGAGGCCTTTTCAATGGCGTAATTCTTCGCCGCAGCGAAATCATCATTCCACTCATAGTGGTATACTATTGCTCCCATCTCCCTGGCAATGTCTGCTGTCCGGTCAGTTGACCCTGTGTCCACAACAATCTGTTCAAAGGCAATTCCTTTCGCCCAGGAAAGGGCGCGGCGGATATTCTTTTCTTCATCCTTCACGATCATACACTGTGAAAGCCGTAAGCTTCTCTTCATTGACTTCTCCCTCTTATATCTATCATGATAAAAGAGGGTACCCAGCATACTGCCGGGTACCCCTCTCTTTTCTTCTGCAAATATAACCTGATTACTGTAATAACTGAAGAACTCCCTGCGGGATCTGGTT
>DWUT01000202.1 GCA_019120615.1 Candidatus Mediterraneibacter norfolkensis | reverse complement strand
CCCCATCGCCACCATCAGTTCCGGATGAGGCGGGATCAGGATCTCGTCTTCCTTCAGTCCCAGTCTCTCCGCAAACACGCGGACCAGCGTCGGATTAAAGGTCAGAGGACCTCCTTCAAAAGCCACCGGTTTTCTGATCTCCAGCCCCTGAGCAAGTCCGCCGATGGTCTGCTTTGCGATGGCGTGGAATGCAGACAGGGCGATATCCTCCTTTGCCACTCCCTGGTTTAAAAGAGGCTGGATATCCGTCTTTGCGTACACGCCGCACCGGCCGGAAATATCATAGACACAGGTTCCCTTTGACGCCATTTCATTAAATTTTGTCACCGGGATCCTCAACACGGAAGCGATCTCATCGATGAACGCCCCCGTTCCTCCCGCACAGCTTCCGTTCATGCGCATGTCTGCCACATTCAGGGCGCCTGTGGACGGGTTGGTCTGGAAAAAGATCATCTTCGCGTCCTGACCGCCGAGCTCGATCGCGCACCCGACCGTCTCGTATCTGTTCTTTAATGCCGCGGCATTCGCCGCCACTTCCTGGACAAATGGAATATTCAGTTTTTCCGCAATAGGCTTCGAACCTGATCCGGTCAGCGCGAAGCGGAACTTCTGTCCGGGATAAGTTTTTCTCAGCTGATCCATCACATTGATCACGCTTTTAACCTGATCCGCGTGATGTCTCCTGTAATCTGAGTACAGGAGCGAACCATCCGCCGGATCAAGGATCACCACTTTTGTCGTAGTGGAACCGATATCAATGCCCGCGGTCAGCACTTTTTCTGATGAACACTTCTTTAAACTTTCTTCCATTTTATCATTCGCTTTCTAACAATTTTTCATCCAAAGCTTAAAAGACCCGAATCCCGGGTCTTTTAGGTTTTTCACGCTTCATTTTGTTTTTTCAGAACTATTAGAAAAATAAGAAATCTTTTTCTTTCTGCATATGGTATGCTAACACAATATAACGCCTGAATGCAAGCATTTAATATTCTTTTTATAATTGTCAGACAATTTTCTCAAAAGGTGCCGTGTACCTTCGTCAAGGTACACGGCACCTTTTTAAAGCATTTTCAGAATATTCTGTCTTCTTATCAATTCCACGGCAGATCAACGACTCTCGTACACACCCGCTCCATGAGCGCCTCATTATGACTCACGACGAGCAATCCAAGTTTCCGCTTCTCTGCCTCCTTCAGAAGAAGATCCCAAATCTGAGCCTGGGTGACCAGATCAAGCATGGCAGAGATCTCGTCACAGAGCAGGAACCGTGTTCCCGAATGAAGTGCTCTTGCCAGACAGAACCTCTGAAGTTCCCCGCCGGACAGTTCAGTCGGGAACCGTTCCAGCCACCCCTTTTCAATATGAAGTTTTTCCGTCAGTTCCGGATCGATCTCTCCCGCCTCTGCCAGCGTATCTTTCAGACGAAGAAGCGGGTCCACCACCGTTTCCGGATGCTGCCATACCATCTGCACAGGACAGGCGCCGTGGTATCCTGCCAGGGGCTTTCCGTCCAGAAGGATCTGTCCTTTCTGAGGCTTTTCATAACCCGCCAGAAGACGGCACAGAGTAGTCTTTCCTCTGCCGCTGGGTGCCCGAAGCCCGACTCTCTCCCCGGATTCAATCTCAATACTGAACTCCTTCAGGACCGGTTTCTTTTTTCTCCCCCGATAGTAAAATGTGATATTTTTCGCTTTCAGTCTCACAGCGACGCCTCCTTCCCCGGATGCAGACAGCGGACCATTCCTCCGTCGTATTCACGGAACGGAATCTGTCCTGTCTCCCGGCACTCCGACGTACTCGCGGAGCACTGCTCTCCAAACGGGCATCCTTTCTCCCGGCTTCCCGGATAAGGCTGCGCGCCGGGCACAGGATGGAATCCGTGCTCCGGCATGGCACGCCAGAGGGCTTTGGTAAAGGGATGTCTCAGCTCTTCCACGTCAGAAAAGTCTTCCACCGAAGCCACTTCAATGGTCTCTCCCGCATAGAATACCGTCACCTGATCCGCCACAGTCAGCGCCAGTTCCAGATCATGTGTGATAAAAAGGATGCCGGCCCCTTCATCTGCCAGCTCCCGGAAATGTCCCAGAATCCGCTCCGCCGCGCGCACATCCAGTCCGGGAGTGGGTTCATCAGCGATGATCAGCCGCGGCGTTCCAGTCACTGCAGATGCGATCAGCACCCGCCGCGCCATCCCGCCGGACAGTTCAAAGGGATACATCTCCTCCGTCTCTCTCCCCAATCCATAGCGCTGCAGCGCCTGGCTCGTCTGTCTGCGTACTCTTTCATCCCGGCTTCCTTTTCTGAGCTGAGCGCCTACTTTCATCAGCGGATCCAGATAATTGACCCCCTGAGGGATGAGAACGATCTCTTTCCCCCGAAGTTTTGCCGAACGTTCCTTGGTCAGAGGTTCTCCCGCATAGCGGATCTCCCCCTCCACGTGGCTGTTATACGGCAGGATGCCCAGGATTCCATGAGCCAGCAGGCTTTTCCCTGATCCGCTGGCCCCCACCACCGCAACGATCTTCCCCGCCTCCACAGAAAGGGTCAGATCCCGTATGACAGGCAGAACCCGCCTGCGGATCCCACGCTCATACTGTGTAAAATAAACAGACATATGTTCAATCTCTAATACCGGTTCCATAACTACCTCCGACCTATTCATGTACGCTTGCCGGGTCCGTCAGCTTCCTCAGCCTCTCTCCCAGCACAGCAAACAGGATCACTGCAAGTACCAGGGCAAGCCCCGGGAACAGCGCCAGCCACCATCTTCCTGTCGTAAGGTACTGCATACTCTCTGACAGGATCACGCCGATAGCAGGCTGTTCCGAAGAAAGCCCGAACCCCAGAAATGTCACGCTGGCCTCATGCAGGATCGCATGGGGGAACAAAAGGATCAGCCCGGTCAGAAACTGTGGCAGAAGATGAGGGATCATATGCCGCCGCACATTCTGAAGCTTTGATACTCCCAGCTTCTCCGCCACAAGGATATAGGGAGCCTGCCGAAGCTGGATCACTTCCCCCCGGATCACCCGGGCGAGGGAAGGCCAGTGGCTCAGGGCAACTCCCGCCACCACACCGGCAAATCCTCTTCCGCAGGCAATGGAGATCAGCATGACAAGAAGGATATGGGGGATCCCCATCACAAGGTCAATGCACCAGGAGATCGCCGCATCCGCTTTTCTTCCCAGGGTTGCCGCCGCGATTCCGGCCAGAAGAGCGATGACTGCGCTCACTGCCGCGGTCAAAATCCCGATACGGATACTCAGGGACAGTCCCGCAAGGGTGCGCGCAAACATGTCCCTCCCCATCCAGTCTGTCCCGAAAAGTCCTCCCGCTCCAGGAGCCAGATTCGTCCGGGAAAAGTCAGTCTCCGTTGCCGCCCCTTCCAGAAGAATGCCTGACACGGTCACCGCTGCAAGAATCAGAACAGCAGCGAACAGAAACTGGATCGAGCTTCTCCTTCGGTTTCTCTCCGTTTTGTTTCCATACATCATCATTTTCGTGCCGCCCCCCTTCTGATCCTGGGGTCTGCCGCCCCATAGAGGAGATCGGCGATCAGGTTCCCGGCGAAGACGATCGCCGAAGTGATGACCGTGATCCCAAGGAGCAGAGGAAGATCACTTCCAAGTCCGGCCGTCACAGCCGCCTGTCCCAGTCCCGGATAGGAAAAGACCTGTTCCACCAGCACCGAACCTCCGATGATCTCGCTGACCGAAGCGAACTGGAGCGTTATCGCGGGAAGGGACACGTTTCTCAGGCCGTGGCGAAGGATCACCGACGCCTCAGATTCCCCTCTTGCCCGGGCGAAAAGTACATAATCTGACTCCAGCACATCGATCATCTTCTCCCGCGTATGAAGGGCAATGTTCGCAACACCTGTAATGCTCAGCGTCAATGCCGGAAGAGCGGCTTGACGGACCCGGTCGGCAAAAGTCACCGCATCCGCCGCCACTCCCACAGGGACTGACAGTCCCACAGGAAACCATCCCAGCCAGACGGAAAAGATCAGAAGGAGCAGGATCGCCAGCCAGAAGGTCGGAGTTGATGAGATCAGGAGACAGTATCCACGGATCAGACGGTCCGGCCATTTTCCCCGCAGCGCTCCTGCCGCTACTCCCAGGATCAGTCCCAGGATCCCTGAGAACACCCATGCCGCTATAAGAAGGAGAACTGAATTGGCAAGACGCTGTCCGATGACCGTGAGCACCGGCTGCCGGTAGAGCAGGGAAGTCCCCATGTCACCATGGAGGAAGTCCCCCAGCCATCCAAGATACCTCTGTACCGGCGGAGTATCCACGCCCCAGTATTCTTCCAGCCGCGCCACCTGCTCCGGGCTCATGGAGCCCAGCGCCACCTGCCCCACATTCGTCTGCAGAGGATCCAGCGGCGAAGCGCACATCAGCAAGAACGTAACGATGCTGACTCCAAGCAGGAGCAGCGCCATCCGGATCAGTTTTTTACCGGTAAACTGAAAACGGTGTTTCAATGATCATCATTCCTTTCTTTCCAGGTCCACTGATCTACGTTGTTGACAAGGGACCAGCCATGTCCGTGGGGATGGATTTTCTGCTCCGCCACCTGAAGGCCGTCCCTCACCCAGTAAAGATGGTCGATGTTGACCAGCCATACCCAGGGAATGTCGCCGTCCTGGGTCACGCCTGTGGTCCCGTCCCACTGTGCAAGTTTCCACAGCTCATAGGATTCTTCCAGATCACTGCTTGCCAGCGCCTGATCCATATAGTCGTCCACCGTGGGATTCGAATAGGGGGAATACTCGGCAGAGTCCGTCCCCTGGATCGTA
>DWUT01000201.1 GCA_019120615.1 Candidatus Mediterraneibacter norfolkensis | reverse complement strand
TTTCCCTTCGATCTCCGTGTACTGTTCCTGTTTTGCGTCGAGCTGCCGCTGCTTTTCCTCCAGCAGGTTTTCTCTCGTCCTGATCCTGTCCGCAAGGTCCAGTTCCCGGCTCTTTAAACTCACCGCGTCGCTTTTACTTAAGGACTCCCGCTCCTTCTCCATTGCGTCCCTGCGCGCGTCCAGTTCCGAAATCTCCTGCTCCAGTGCAAGGACCCGTTTCCGGCTGCGCTCTGTCTCATCTGTCTGGTTTTTCGCCTCCCGCTCGGTGTCAGAGAGCTTTTTCCGGTTCTCACAGCACCGGTCCGCCTTCTCGAAAAGCGTGAGGCGGTTATAGCGGTCCAATACTTTCTGGATCTTCTCCGCCGCCTGATAACCTGCTTCTCTCGCCTTCAGGTTCAGGTTCATGGTGTCCATGTTTTCAATCGCCTCCGACATAGGACGCAAGTCCTCATCGGACAGGGGCTGAAGAGAATCACTCAGGATGTCGTTGACCACAGAAGGCTTGAAATCTTTTGACAGTTTGGGCGTGCGAAGCTGGATCAGAAGGTCGATCAGTTCCTTATATTCTTCCACAGTCTCAAACCCGAAGATCTGGCGGTTGACATATTCCATATAATCCGCCTGGCGGTCAAACACCTGTCCGCCGCCGGCGATCCTGTTCTCCAGCTCCTTTTTCGAGAGCGTCACTTTCTCCCCGATCTCCTTATAGAGCAGGAAATCCTTTCCCACTCTCCTTCCGTCTGACAGGCTGAAATACCACTTTTCCAGCGGTTTTCCCCGGCGGGCGCGGATCCCCATTCCCACCGTCAGCCATGTATCGCTCTCCTGCCTTTTAAATTCAAGATAAAGATACCCTGTCCTCTCATCCCTCCCGTCGTCCTCTTCCAGAAGGTAACTGCTCATTTTCCGGTCTCTGGAACCGAAAGGATCCAGGCGCTCCGGACTCATATTTCCATCCAGCAAAAGCGGGATCACACTCTGCATCGTGACGGATTTTCCCGATCCGTTGGAACCTCTCAAGAGCATACGTCCTTTCACAAAAGGAAACTCCTGGTCGTCATAATACCAGAAATTGATCAATCCGATCCTGCTTGCCTGCCATCTGCTGTTCATTGTCCTGTTTCTCCTTTATCTGTATTTTTCCCCGCGCATCCCCGCTCATGCGGGCATGGCAGCCGCTTGCCGGGCTTATCGTTCGGATAGGATTCCCTATCCGAACCGCGCGATTCCACGGGCAGCTCACGGCTGAGCCGCTCGCTGTCCGTTGCCCAGCAAATGTCTGCTCATGCAAGCATGGCAGCCGCTTGCCGGGCTTATCGCGCAAAGTCTTCCGGATATCTTCCGGTCAGCTTTCCTGCCGAAGGGCGGATAACCACGGTCTGATCCCCGTCATTTCTGCGGATCAGCGTCCACCGCTCCATCTCCCGCTCCACTTCCCGGACAAACTCTCCTTCCGGCATCTCCCTGTAGCCCTTGATAAATCCGTGCCCGTATGTATCTTTTACCTGACGGATCATCTGCTCAAACTCCACAAGCTGAACCCGGATCATATCATCCTTCCCGGGTTCCCATTCTCCGTTTTCCACCTTCCTGCGTATCTCGCCGCAGCACAGGAGCAGGATATCCGACATCCCGGTATTTCCGGGAAATGTCTCTCCGATCCGGCAGTCCTCCCCCTGCATGAAAAAGGCGCTTCCCCTGTGGATATGGAGCTGGCACTGGAAATTCTGCTCCAGGTCGTCCGCCAGCCTGCGCCCGTAATATTTCAGATACTCAAAATCCTCATCCGCGCCTTCTCCCCGGTACATTCCCACCGAAAACAAAAGCCGCTTGTACACGCGGTGCCGCCTGGCGATCCCCCGGTCCTCGTCCATTGCGAACCAGTCGCTCTCCTGAAAATCTTCCGGGCGCGTGTACTCCATGATATCCCGGCTGAAATTCCGCATAAAATATCTGGACGCCCCGGTATTTTCGTACAGCACTTCCCCTGTCTCCTGATCCATGAACGCGTCGTCGCTTCCGTCCGTCACCCGGAGGATCCCCTGCGCCGCCGCGTACCGGAGGACCTTCACCAGCCGCCTCCGGCTTGTATACAGTGTCCAGTCCACACCCTCTCCCGGCATATTCGCCGCAATATACTCTGTAAGCTGGGACAGGATAAACTGCTCCTGCGTGTCCCGGTCTTCCAAAAACATCAGCAGGATACAGAGGAAGGCGTATTCTTCCTTTGAGGCGAACGCATCGATCCCCATGCATGGCTCCGGCAGCGCCGGGATCTTCTCCATCTTTACGAGCAGGGCGTTCTCGATCACCTGGCACCCCATCTTTTCTGTTGCAAACTTCCGGATCTCCCCGATGGAATCCCGGATCTTATAATACAGCTCCCGATCCTCGGACTTCAGTATCCACCGCCGGGAAAGAAGCGTCTCCAGTTCTTTCATTGATGCTTTTGCTCCTTTCTATGATTCGACATACCTGTGCTGAAAGACGATGCTGATCTTCGGCATCGTAAAGTTTCCGTCCTCGCACCGGACAACGCAACGCTCATCGGAGTGCGCCATATCAAGCGTAAAGTTCCTTCCGTCCTCCGTCCTGGCAGCATAGCCGCCGTCCTCCAGAGCGTCGGAGAGCCATTTCAGAAGGATCTCCCTGACTCTCGGTTCGATCACAGGAAGGTCTGCAAAGTCGATCCTGCCTTCCCGCTCCAGTTCTCCGATCCTCTTCCAGTCCTGTTTCATCTGCTCCACTGCCTGTTTTCTCGCCTGCGCCTTCTCCTGCGCAGTATCCCGGATAGATGTACGCCCGGACTTCTCCCGGTATGTCCTGACCCGTGGCTTTAACGTCAGCTCCGCCGCCGGTTCCTCATAGACGCTTTGGTTCATGCTGTCCGTCACGCGGTCTTCCTCCACCCTCAGATGGAACGGATGCTCCAGCCCGAATACCATAGCTGACATCCGGTGAGCCTCGTCCATATCCCTGCACCGCAGGAAGATCTCCGCCACCTTTCTGTACTCCTCCCGCCGGTTCGCCCCCAGCCCGTTCTTCTCACTTAACTGCGCAGCGTAGCGGGTGATCCTGCGTATGATCTCATTTGTCGCGTCAAAGAGCCTTCCGGCTTCATTCTCGCGCCCTTCTCCTGCCACGAACCAGTTCCGGATGCTCTCAAACCTTCCTGCCGTCTTCTCCTCGATCATTTCCCGGGAAACTTCCACATCCATCCTCGGGATCGACATCTCATAGTCATTCACCTTATCCAGCACGTTTTTAAGGATCTCCGGATCAAGGAGCCGCAGCGTTTCCTCGATAACGCCCACATTTTTCTGAAGTCCCTTGATAAAGTTCCTCAGATACTCCACCAGCTTGTCCTTAAATACAAGGAACTCCTTTGTCCGCATCATTTCCTCCGCTTTCACACTGTTCAGGTCGCGGATATAATCCTGATAGTTCTGGTTCAGCCGGATGAAATCATTGTTCAGGTCATTCCACCACGCATAGACCGCGTCCGGATCTTCCCCGGACATCTTCGGGAACCGTTCCACATTCAGCCGGATCCGCTCCAGCAGCGTAGGCTCCAGCGACGCCCCTTCTACAAGCAGATTCTCGAGCCGGATGACCAGACGCTCGATCTCCACACTGTACTCCGACATCTGGTAACGGAACTTCTTGTTCTTAAATTCTTCGATGGAAGATACCCTGCGCGTATCCTGGATCGTGTTCAGGTTCTTCCACTCCGTCAGCATGGCGAGATCCTGCTGGCACTGTTCCATCCGGTAATCCGCGAAGTACGGATCCTCCCGCATCTGGTCATACACTTCCTCCTGGTACATCCAGTACCTGAGTTTTTCATAATTCTCATAAAAAATGCGCATAATGCTCCGATATCGGTCGGCATTATCCGCATTTAAATACTTCGCCTCTGTCAGCGGTCTTGTAAGTTTTTCTGTAACATGCATCTTTTGCGATCCTCCAGCCTGAGTCCATAACCGTAGTATAGACTAACAGGCGGAGGATTGCAAGGCGGAGGGGTGATTTTGGAAAATTTCGCCGCATACATAAATAATGCGCCCTGTGGTTTCATTCCGCAGGACGCAGTCTTATAGATTATCTGCTGCATTTTTTCTTTCGGTTGTAAAGTAAGGTGCCGGTCAGGGCAGCTCCCGCAGCCAGCATCATCACAGTCCAAAGGACGATGTTGCTGTCATCTCCGGTCTGAGGACTGTCTGTTTTCCCTGTATCAGTGCTGCCTTTATCGCCTGTTTGATTGCCGCCGCTCGGTATGTCGGTATCTGTCGAGGAAGTAGGCGGAGTTTGGGTGTCTCCCGGTTTTAAAGTTCCAGAAGGTTTAGACGGTTTGGTCGGATTTTCCGCTGTTCCTGCAGCGGGGATTTCCACCGCTGCTTTCTCATAGCCACAGACAGTGCATTCTTCGTGCCTCAAGCCTGCCTCTGTGGCAGTCGCTTCCTTATCTGTTACCCACTGGAAGATGTGGACGGCTTCGTTCAGCTTTTCGCCGCACTCGGTACATTCATTCCAATGCTTTTCGCCATCCGACTTCCATGCAGCCCCCGCCTGATGACCGGCTGCCGCTATTGCTACTTTCTGTTCGTCTGTATAGGTTCCGCCGTTGAAGGTTGCGGAAGCGATATTATTTTTTCTCCGTCTGTGGTACAGGTGGCTTCACGGACAACTGATTCTGTGACCGTCACTTGGGGCATCTCTTGATGTGTATTATCGTTTTTGCAAGTAAAAGTCACTGTAGCGCCAGAGTAGTCCTCCGACCATTCCCACACTGGTTTGCCCCAGTCATGACCTGTAGCAGGTATTATCTGGCTGTCTTTTTTGTCTCCGCAGCGTTCACAGTGATAAGACTGGCTTCCGTCCTCCGTACAAGTGGGCTGTTTGTCAACAGTGAGTTCGGTACTGTACTGGTGACTGCCGTAATAGTCCTCGCAGATGTTTGCCATTACCAGCGAGCCTGCTTCTCCCGTAATGCCAGACTCAAGCTCCCCTGTTCCCGCAGCGTTCAGCCCAGGATTCTTTTCGTTGTCAAATGAGCATTCGGAATACATGCCTCCGGCATATGTGCCGACAAAACCGCCCGCTTCATACTCAGAAGATGCAGAGGTCACGCCGCCCGCCGCATGGCAGTATTCTGCCTCTACAGCAGCTAAGCTTTCTCCAAAAAATCCGCCAACCTTCGGTTCCCAACCATCTACTGTACTGCTCACGTCTCCGTAAGCGACACAATTTTTAAATATTCCGCATTCTGCCGAGCCGGTAAAGCCTCCCAGCCTCCAATCGGAACCTTCGATATCCACATCTGCAGTACAATGGTCAAAAGTAGACTGTACAATCTCACTCTCCGACGTAGAAGACGTATATCCCGCAAAACCGCCCAGGTTTCATGCGCCGTGAACGGTTCCCAACGCCGAACAATTCTGATAAACGGAGTCGCCTGTACTGCCGACAAAGCCGCCGCTGTTGCTGGAGCCAGAAACAAAAATATTTTCTGCTTTGCAGTTGACCGCCTGGATTCGGTCGGCATATCCAAACATACCGCCGGCGGAAATAGCCCCGTCTGTCATTGCAATTTCAACACTTCCGGAAACCCTGATATTTTCAAACACAATCTGATGACCTTCATTGGCCTGGGCATATCCCGCCAGAATTCCCGCGGATGGATAAAGGTTTTTCTCCCTGGTGTAAATACTGGCACCAGAAATCGTCAGATTCTTTGCTCCCGCAGTTACTCCGGTGGTTGAGTTGCCGATTTTTCCAAAAAATCCGGCTTGAAGTTCCCTCTCGCTTTCGTCAACTGTCAGTCCGGTTATCGTCTTATCATTCCCATCGATATTTCCCCTGAAAGTCCTGTTGTCGCTCGAAGTCAAGAAACAACCTATGGGTCTCCAGTAATGAGCGCTCAGATCAATATCGTCTTCCAGCCTGAAGCTCACGCCGTCGTACTCAGTGGTTCCGTCATTTACATCTTTTGCAACTTTTGCCAGCTGCTCTGCCGTTTCTACCAGATACGGGTCGTCTTGTGTTCCCGTTCCTCCTGCAAAAACCTCGGCTGCGTAATCCGTCCAGACCCCTTCCGGGTCTGCGGCGAAAGCTGTAGCCGGCATAAGTCCAGACATCAGCATAAGCGATAAAAGGACCGCAGTGAATCGTTTTTTCATTTCTTTATACACCTTTCTTTCAGATTTTTTATCATTTTTAAACGCAAGAAGGCGCATCCCGTCCGTTGTAAATCGGGCAGAATACGCCTTCTGCTTTTATGCGGTTTTCAGCCTGACACGAAAAAAAGGGCAGAGTTAGGCTATACTTGCTTGCTTGCTTGCTTGC